>CAZDHR010000128.1:0-16271 GCA_964505295.1 uncultured Planctomycetaceae bacterium | reverse complement strand
AAACCACCAGCCAAACTGCTAGCATTGCTGCCACGACCTGGGATCAGACCCGTTCCACGCCAGGTTGGCGAAGAACAGCGCGACGTGCGCCGCTTCCGAAGACGGCACCTTGCGTGGGTCGCGCAGGAGAAGCTCTGACATCTCCTTCATGATCTCGGACATCTTACGGGGTCGTTTGGCCATCGTGACACGAGTTCCTTTCCGTTGGGTACGCAGGAATCCTTTGTGAACTCGCCCATGTCCTGCTACTCCCTTGGTGATTCGTCGCCCGCCTCAGCCCGGTCTGCCGGAATGTACGGGATCAATCCCTTCTTGAAAGCCACTTCTTGAAGTTCCCGGGGGGCGTACCGAATGTCGATCAGGAAGCCATTGACCTCCAGCATCCAGACCCTCGGATTCTCGTCCATCTTGCTGGGCAGTGTCCATTTGGGGTCGAACTGATGAATCCTGAACATCGTCCGAATCGTCTTCAACTTGGCTGCCCCCGTGCTTTCCGCTATGCCGAACGCTTCGTCGATGGACAGGAGCTTCAGGTGTGGGGTCTGGCTTGGATCGTGGAGAAAGTTGACCCAGCCGATGGTTCGCACGACGCCGGAGGCCCAAGTCTCCAGCCTTCCTCGAAGAAGCGGTGACGGTCGCTTCCTCGCCAGGGCCGTCGCCAACTTGCGGCACAGTTCGGCGTATTCCTCGTTGAGGAACTCCCCGCAAAAGGCATCCGTCATCTTGGCCAGTTCCTCGGCAATCGCTTTGGCCTCGCCGGATGCCGAACGACCGCCAGCCACCACCCTCGCCTTCTGAGGCCGTTTCTTGGCCTTCCTCGGCCTCTCGGGTACTGGTGCCGCCGGGTCTCCGAGTGACGTGATGATGCCGAACGTCTCCTTCGCCTGCTTGTACTCCTCGTTGAGCATTCTCTTGATGCCGCCGCCGAAGGTAATGTTGTACCTGGAGACCAAGCCGTCGTAGACGATTTTTCCTTGAAACGGCAGAAGGACGGTCGTTATCAGCCTTGGAAGGTAAGGGCCGATGACTTCTTTCATCGGGTCGGCAAGCCCCAGGATGCCGTAAGCTTTGTTCGGCGAGCCGCCGCTGGTCAGAAAGACCGTGTACTTTTTCAGATAACGGAAGACGTAGAACTTGCCGACGACGGCGTGTTTCCACGTGCCGACGATCTCCAACTCGTCCGACGACAACTTCGCCGGGTTCTCTCTGGCGAACTCGTCAATCAGTTCCCGGTGGGAGAAAAGGGCGTCCCGAATGGCAATCCTGGCCTCGGGCGGCGTGGAGGTGTACTCCCGAGAATCCGAGAACTGCTCCGACGAGACCTTCAGCTTCCGGTTCACGAAAGACAGGAGGGCCGCATACAGGTCGTAGAACTGCTTCCCTTCGTCGAATGTCAGGTTCATCGTGCTGAATTCTCCGCCAGGTGTGTCATCGTCCGTCCAGCTCTCCCATCAACTCAGCCCGTCGCCGTTCGATGGCTTTCAAGCGACTTTTGAGCTTCCGGGCTTCCTTGTTGAGGTCGGCCAACTCCTTCTGGAGCTTCTTCTTGTGCAACTGGTCCTGCCCGCCCTTCTCCTTGACGAGGGCTTCGACTTCGTGTCGCAAAAGCCGAAACCACGGGTTGCCGTGCATGTTGCTTTGCCGGAACTGCAACTTGCCCGCCCGGATGGCCGCAACGATCTCCTGATGAGTCAGCCCGAACTCCTGCCGAGCCGACTTGTCGCTCAGCGTGGCTCCCTTCCGTGACCATATCGAATCCATGGCTCGTCTGCAACTCTCTGGTTTGTCCTACATCGTGTCCACAACAAACGGCTACTCCAATTCGTCCGAAGAATCGACGATCTTGAGATCGAACAGGAATCCTTCGTATGTCTGGATGAGTTCGGCCAACCGGTCAGGCAGGCGGCGCAACGTGGACAGAAGTGCTTGCACTGCTGGGATGAATACCTTGTCGAGCCCGGCATCCTGCGACGACCCAGCCGATCCTCCACCACCGGCAGACGCTCGACGCCCTTGCTGGCTCCCCGGGGCATCGCCCACGGATCGGTCCGATGTGCTACCCACTCACGTTCCGCACCCCCCGAAGCGAGTTTCGTTGGAGCCTGGTTTTCTCGGCGTTTTTGCACTTTCGAGGAATCCCGGTCTGCTGGTGCCGTCCACCCGGCAGTGGGGAGCCCCCGCCCGACGCGCTCATTTTCACCCTGTTTTGCCGTGCGAAACCTGGGTCGCCGAGCAAACTTGGCTCGGGGGGTGCGGAACGTGAGTACCCAACAACCCCCTTGAGCTTGCCTTATCCGTGTCTCCGATCACCCGGTCTGGATGTCCGCGTCGATCTCTCGCTGACTGAGCGATTCCTTGATGCCCAGTTCGACGGTGTTCTCCCGAATGGCGGCATCGCCTCGGGCGATGATGACGACTTGGCAGTAGAGTTCGGCCCCTTCGTTGGCGAGCGGCTGGATTACTTCGGGTGCAGACTCGTTTCTACGTATTGATCTTGCAGGAAAGGACTCCCTCCGTCCAAGCTGTAGGTCGTTTTGACAATTCGATTTACAGACATTTCGGAAGGGAGTCCCCTATGTCGTCAGCGGCTATCATGGATGCGATCATCTCCAAGATCAAGATGGTTTTGTCGGAGGCGGAGGAAGTGCTGGCAAGTGACGTAACGCCGGAGCAGGCCGAGGAAGTGAACCGGCTGCTTGGCGAGGCGATGTCGGCAGGCTGGACGGAGGGGCTGCGGACTTGGCTGGCGACGGCCGAAACCGACGCCGAGACGATCGAAGTGAACGACGTGACGCTTCGGTACAAGCTGGACAGCGAAAAGGAGTTCCTCACGCCGGGCGGAATCGTCAAGCTCGTTCGCCGCGTTTATCAGCCAGACGCTGGCGGCAAGTGCTACGTTCCCCTCGACACGGACGACAGTGCCATTCGCATCTGACATTGTGAGTATTGCATCTGACATTGTGAGTCGGGTGGCACTGGCGTCTCGCCAGTGTGTGGACCCGAGCACGGGCAAGATGCCCGTGCCACCCACCAGGGCACCCATAACTCCAGATGACCTGAGGTACTACCGGCTACCCGCAAAACACAGCACGCGCCCGTCCTGCAACGTGGCTAGAACGCGCCCGTCGCGGTCGGTGGCGAGGCCCCACCAGGCGGGCATGGCGGGCAGAGGTTGGGTCCAAAGCGGTTGGCCGTCGGCGACGGCCCGGGCCACGAGTGTGTACTTGGGCTCGTCCGAATCGGAGGCGTTCACCCCGCCGGCAATCACCACGGCATGGCTGCCCAGCGCCATCGCCCGCGACTGCGTCGGCCCCTCGACGTCCCAGATCGCCTTGGGCTTCTCGTCGCCCTCGGTCTTCGGGGCCATCCGGACGACCCGGTCGTCGAGGCTGCGGATGACCACGTCGCCGGAGGCCGCCTGGAGCAGGCTTCGGGCGAAATAGCGGCCCGCCCAATACTCCTTGGGGGCGTAGAGCAGCCGGTCGAACGCGACGACCTCGCCGTCGATGAGGAACAGCTCGCAGCCGCGGGGCGATTTGCCCAAAAGCTTCTGCTCCCGCATGTAGCGGGCGACCTCGTTGTTGTAGACCCAGTTGGGATCGGGCGGCGGCTTCTGACCTCCCCACTCATCGACTAGGCGGTTGCGCAGGCGCCCGTCGCTCAGGTCGTACTCGGCGGGCGAGATCACGTTCCCGCCGGCCAGGTAGAGCCGATCGCCGGCCAAGAGCAGGTGGCCCTGCACGCTCACGCCGGTCACGCGGCCTTCGCCGAACAGATGGCCCGACGTGTTGTTCTGCCAGCGGATCCGGCCGGTGGCGGCGTCGAGGGCGTAGACGTGGGTGCCGTCGTAGCTGGCGATGCCCGCCGCGGCGTAGACCACGCCGTCGGCCACCAGCACGCCGCTGGCAACCGGCCACGTGGACGAGAGTCGGCCGTAGAGGTTGATCTTCCGCTCGACCGGCGCCGCCCGAAAACGCCAGAGCGATCGGCCGCTCGCCGCCTCGAAGGCGTAGACCCAGCCGTCGCCGCTTGCCACGAAGAGCCGGCCGCCGTCCACGGCAGGCGGATACCGGATCGCGCCGCCCGTGTGAGCCTTCCAGCGGGGCGTTCCCTCGGCGGCGTCCAGGGCGCGGACCAGCCCGTCCGACCCGGCGACGAAGACCATGCCCGCGGCGGTGATCGGCGCGGTCGTGTCGACGCCCTCGGGCGGCTCGTACTCCCAGGCCAACGCGACCTCCTTGGGGATCTCGACCGGGCGCGCGGCGCTCCGCTGGTTGTCGCCCCGGTAGGTCGGCCAATCGCCCGGGGCAATCTCAAGAGGCTCGATCGGTTGGGAGACGTCGCCCGCGGGCTCCAGGCGCTCGGCTTCCGTAGCTTCCGCGTTGAAATCGAAATCGCCGGCCGGGGCCAGACAGATGTTCCCCACCAGCGAAATGCTGCAATCGCACATCCACGGCCCCCAGTACAACAAGCCGCCCGCGGCGATCACCCCGTCATGGCAATCGGGCCGCATCAGGGCGATGCGTCGCGGCTGGTGGTCGGGCACGGTCAGGCGCAGCGTGCCGGCGTGGTCGTGGCCCCGGCAGAAGATGCTGTCGGCGGTGCCCGTCGCCCGGGTGCAGTTCCCGCGCACACAGTTCAGGTTCGCCCGGACCTCGCCCGTCAACGGGTCGAACAGCCGACTGGAGCTGGTCCGCCCCATGGCATAGAGCCCCTCGTCGCGGAGGATGAGCTGGAAGTTGCCGTGGGGGTATTGCCACAGCAGGCGCCCGTCTTCGGTCGAGGCGGCGACCAGGCGGGTCCGCTGCGGTCCGGCGAAGTAGATCGCTTCGCGGGAGCACTTCATGTAGGCGGTGGACGCGAATCCGATCGGGGCCGTCTGGGCGCGGTGATGCGCCCCGATCGCCTCCAAGAGCCGGGGATCGGAATTGCGCCACGCGGGCTTCCCCTGCCCGGCGTCGAGGCACACGAGGCAGTGGGGGTGCGAGTAGCCGTAGATGCGTCCCGCCGTCATGGCCACGGCCCGGCCGTCGATCGGCTTCTCTTCGACGTGCGTCCAGAGCACTTGCTTCGTCTTCAGGTCGACGGCGAAGAAGGTGCGGCCGAAGCCCCAGGGGTAGTCTTGCCGGTCGTAGCCCCGGGTCATGGGGCGCCAGGGCCATCCGGCGGCGGTCCGCGTGCCGCGGAGCGTCTCGTCGCGCAATTCCTCTTCGCCCACCAGCGCGTAGAGCACGCGGCCGTCGATCGCCATCCATTTCCACACCGGCCCGGTCGCTCCGTCGGGCGCCGCAATCTCGCCGCGGACCTTCCCGGTGGCCGCGTCCAACAGCTTGCACGACTTGCTGTCGGCCAGGTAGAGGATCTCGGGCGTGGCGACCATCGTGTTGCGGTGGATATTGTAGCCCGGCTCGATCGGCCGCTTCCAGAGCAGGGTTCCGTTGTACCCATTGATGGCCACGAGCGTGTTCACCCAGGGCCAGTCGCGTTGCTTGTAGCCGACGTGCCCGAACGCCTTGAAGATCCGCCCGGCCGAGGTGACCGTCACCTCGGGAAACGGCACGTACCACGGCTCGCTGAGGAACTGCGTCAGGTACGGGGCCTGGGCCAATTGGTCGACCGACTGCGGGTTGTTGTCCGGGCCGTGGTAGGCGTGGGTCCAGTCGTCGGCTTCGGCCGGGTAGGGCTTGGTGATCTCGCGATCGCCCAGCAGGACCTTCCCCAAGGGGCGAACCACGCGAAGCAGCTCGTCTTCGCACGATCCGACGGCCCTCACCGCGCCGGGCACCACCACGACGGCGTCGGCCAGGCTCGTGGCCAGGTGCACGTGCGACCAGTCGCCCTTCTCGACGTAGACCCGCGTGCCCAAAAGCCCGGCGGCGTCGATCGCACGCCGGGCGGCGGCCACGGCCTCGTCGGCCGGAAGCTGCACGTAGACGATCAACTCGCTTTCGTGGGCCAGGGCCAGGGCCAGCTCCGCCGGCTCCGGGGCCAGAAGCACGCTGATCCCGCGCTTGACGCCCATCCGATCCAACAGCTCCCGCGCCTCCGCGGCAGCCGGCGACGCGACCGCTCGCTTGGGATCGACCTCCGCGGCCGACGACGTCGTCACCGCCAGAAGGACCGCGAGAGCCAAGAGCGTCCGTCCTCGTGGTTTCAACATGACGTGCACTCCCAAGAAATAGTCCTTGTGTTCAGAACGGCATCACAACAAGCGTATGGAGCCAGTCTACCAGCTTCCTCGTTTCCAGGCTTCTTGGTTTCCTCGTTCCCAAGCTCCAGCTTGGGAACGTACTCGCGGGAAGCTCCCGCTTCCCAAGACGCGAAGCAGAGCTTCGCGGAGCTAGGTTTCCAAGCTGGAGCTTGGGAACCAGACACGGGTCAAGGCTGCAACACTCGACTAGGGCACCGTATTGTCCGTGCCCAGAAGCTCGTTCAGCGCGCGGTTGATCACGCGGACCGTGTACTTGCCGTTCCAGAGCAGATCCTTGCGGGGCGCGAGGGCTCGTTTCATCGCGTCGAGCGCGGGCCGGGCGTCGGCGTCGATCTCGTCGAGCACGATGGCCGCGTTCAGCCGGGTCCACTGCCCGCCGTCGGTCAGCTCGCGGGCCAGCACGGGCACGGCTTCCTCCGAACGGCCCATGCGACAGAGCGCCCGGGCGGCCGCGATCCGGACGCTGGCCGAGTCGTCTCCGAGAGCCCCGCGCATCCGATCCATCGCCGAGGTCGCCTGGGGGCCGAGGTTTCCGATCCCGATCGCCGCCCAGTAGCGAACGGCCGCGTCCTCGTCGTCCAACGCGCCGACGAGCTGTGCGAGCGCTTCGCGCCCCGCGAGGGTGAGCGAGGCCGTGTCGCGTACGCGCCGGATCAGACTCTCCGCGCCCGGCCGGCGGAGGATGGCGTAGCGGCTCCCCACCGCCTGCTCCCGCGAGGCGATCTCCGGCTCGGGGATCAGCCCGAGGTCCTTGGTCTCGAGCACCCAGGCGAGATGGGCTTCGCGCATCCGGTGGAGGACCTTGCGATGGTCGGGCGACTCGGCCAGGTTCGCAAGCTCGTGGGGATCGTTCTCGAGGTCGTACAGCTCTTCGACCGGCTTGGTGGGCGTCATGAACTTGGCGGCGGCCGGCGGGAGCTTTCCTTCGGCGTGCACGCGGCGGATCTCGCGCATCGTGGCGCCCTTCTCCGGCGTGTTCATGTACTGGTAGTACGTCTTCCAGGGCTCGTAGTTGCGGATGTACTTGTACCGTTTGTCGCGGACCGCGCGGATCACGTCGTACCGCTCGTCCATCCGGTCGCGGGCGCCGAAGACGTACTCGCGCGGCGGCGGGAGGTTGGGCCCGAGGAACGCCCTGCCCTGCACGTGCTCGGGCACCTTCAGGCCGGCCAGGTTCAATGCCGTGGGGCCGAGGTCCATGAGGCTCACGAGCCGGTCGTCGACCGTGCCCGGCTCGCCCTGGCCGCCGGTGCGAAACTTGGGCGGGATCCGGGCGATCATCGGCACGTGCATGCCCGAGTCGTAGAGCCACCGTTTCGCCCGGGGCAGCCCGACGCCGTGATCGGACCAGAAGATGACGATCGTTCGGTCCGCCAGCCCGGCCTTGTCCAACTCTTCCAGCCGCTCTCCCACCCAGCGGTCCAGGGCGGTGATTACGTCGTAGTAGCGACCCCAGTCCTCGCGCGTGACGGGCGTATCGGGGTAGTAGGGTGGGAGCGTTCGGGCGACCGCGTTGCGGTCGTGCTTCTCGATGCCCTGGGTGACCTTGCGATACTTCTCCGTGCTGGCGATCCCCGATTCGTGGCAGCCCGTGTAGTTGAACACGGCGAAGAACGGGCGGTCGGGTTTGGGCCGGTTGCGCCAGTGGGCCTTGCCGCTCGATTCGTCCCATGTGTCGCGCGGTTCGCGGAACTGGTAGTCCTTCTTGCTGTTGTTCGTGCAGTAGTAGCCGGCCCGGCGCAGAGAGACGGGGAATGGCTCGATCGAGTCGGGCAACTGGGCGATGCACCGCATGTGGTGCGTGCCGAGCGCCGTCTGGTACAGCCCGGTGATGATCCCCGAGCGGCACGGCGCACACACGCCCGCCGTCACCGTCGCGTTGGCATACCGCACGCCGGAAGCGGCCAGCCGATCCAGGTTCGGCGTGGTGGCGAACTCGTCCCCATAGCACCCCAAATGCGGGCTGATGTCCTCGCAGCTCAGCCAGAGGACGTTGGGGCGGTCGTCGGCCAGGGCGGCGGCCGAGAACGCCGTCGCCAGGAGTGTGGTCAGGACGCCTTTCGATATACGGGCTGCAATCATCGTAGGACCCTTTTATTCGTCGGCAGGTTTCGAACACGGACGCAAGATCCGGCGCGTTCGGGATCGCCGCCTTGGACCGGATGAGCCTCATGGTAGGCTCTCTTGGGTGGTACGTCAAAACCCGGGAGCGCGGCTTCCCGCGGCGCCCGTCGCCTGGGGCCTGGCCGTCGATCGCCGGGGCCGCGTGTTGGTCACGCTGCGAGACGGACGCGTCCTCTCGTTCGGGCCGGAGGGCTGATCCCGGGCGATACGTCCAAGAGTCGCCGAAGCGGCCTCCGACGAAGACTGGCTGGGGGGCGAACTCCCTGCCTCCCCCCCGACAACGCCTAGTCGGTGGCCGGCTCCGGGCTGGGCAGTTGACAGCCGCAATCGGTGCGACTACACTGCCAGAGAAGGGATGATAGGAAGGCGTTAGGAGTGCTGTTGGTCCGGCGCTCCTGCTGCCTGGCGGACGGATACCACGGATGCGGCTGCGGACGTGAATTCCGGTTGCTCTTTCCGTAACCCTTGGCGTAGTGCAGGGTTTCCTCCACGCCGGGAGATCATCCTATGGTCAGGGTCTATTGGACGACGAAGGCCCAACGGGCGCTGCGTGCGGCGCTGGCGGGACGATTGGGCAAGGTGAATTGTCAAGCGTGCTCCCGCGCCGCCGCCCCGCGCTGCTGCTCTCGAAAAATCAGGGACTGCCTGGCTCTCCTCAAAGAGATGCTGGCGGGGACCTTTCCCAAGGCGAAGGCGGTGATTGTGCAGGACCGCTTCCAGGGCTACCGGCCGACCGCGGCCATCCACGTGTTGTTGGTCGAAGTGCTCGGCGCGAAGCGGCCCGGCCCCTACATCGTGAAGATCGGCCCGAAACGGGAGATGATGAACGAGTTGAATGGCTGGCGGTGTTGCCGTCTGCACCTTTCCGGGCGCGACCAGGTTTTCCTGCCTCTGAAACGCGGTTTTCGGGACGGGGGTCTGATGAGCCTGATCTACGGCAACGCCCAGCAGTTCATCGGCGTGGAATCGATCTCCTTCGAGGAGGCCGTGCTCCAGTCGGTCTACTTCGGGTATCCGCAGGCGTCGTCGATTTGTCTCGTCCTCCTGGAACTGTACGAACGTTTGGGCCATTTGCTGTACCGGCACTGGTACGTCGACGATCCGGCCCGCGCCCGGGGCGACCCCACGGTCCGCCCGCGTCGATTCGCGTTCCACGTGCGTCACCTGGACGAAGCCATGCGGCTCTGGCGCGAGAACCCGCGGCTCCACGAGATCCGCTGCGAGGCGGACGTGGCGGAGCACGGATCGGGGAGCTTCATCGATCCGCTCGATTACCTTGATTACGTGCAGAGCCTGGTGCCGTGGCGCGACGACGAGGGGACGCTCCACAAACCGAAGAAGGCCGTTTCGGCTCCCGACCAACCAAGCCTGGACCAACTCGTACCGCGGATGCTCCGTGGACAGGCGCACGGCGATCTGCATGGCCGGAACATCCTCGTGGGCATCGTCGACGGGAGGGCGCTCTGGCCCGCCGTCTTCGATTACGAGGACATGGGCGTCAACAACCTCATCGGCTGGGACTTCGTGAAGCTGGAAACCGAGTTGAAGATCCGCGCCTACGCCGAGCTGTTTCGCACCGCGACGGGGCCGGGAAACTTGGGGGGGGGCGGGTCGCGGTTCGTCTCCGCGGTCCAGGAATTCGAAATGGACCTGGCCGAGGCCACCGAGGACTATCACCAGTCTGGATCCTGGCCGCTCCCCGGCGATGCGACCACGCCGCGCGAACGGCTGCACGACGTGCTCATCGAACTGCGCCACATGGCGTGCCTGCACATGGGAATCAGGAGGCACCGACCGACCGACTGGCTCGAAGAGTACTACTTCATCCTCCTGTGCTACGGAATCTGCACGGGCCGGTTCCCGAACTTGCATCGCCGCGAGAGACTGGCCACGTACGTCGCCGCCGGCGTGGCGGCCTCGCGGCTCAACTGGCCCCGGGTGCAGCTTGCCCGCGAACGGCTGGCCCTCGGAATGTGAGCACCCGCACGCCTCGTTGGGGGAAACCACTGCGATTCGTTCAACGCGCTGAATCGTTCCTCTCCGGAGGTCTGTGAGCATGAAGAAGGCCAAGAAAATCCTCCGTCGCGTCTGGATCAGTTACGATGCGCCGCTGGCCAAAGCCAAGGAGTGGACACGCTCGGGCGACGAGGATCTCCAGCGCGAGGCGGTCAAATTGCTGAAGAAGCTGTGGCGGCGATATCCCCACGGAGGCGAGATCGGCCAGGAACTCGTGCTGGCGTTGATCGAGCGCAACCGGCTGGAACAGGCGGAGCAGGTCTTGAAAGAACTGGCCCTCTCCGAGAAGAGCGGGCGAGAAGAGATCCTCTGCCGTTGGGGCCGGATCTTCAAAGACCGCGCCGACACACACGTCTCCCTGGAAGACCCGTCCGCAGACACCGACCCAATCAAGGCCGTGCAGCTCTACCGCGTAGCCCTCGCGAAATACGAAGACGCCTACCAAGTCCGCCGGGGGCATTACCCGGGGATCAACGTCGCCAGTCTCCACTTGGCCATTTACGCGGTCGCTCCGGAGGACCTGCGATCGGATGCCGACCGGCAGGGCTCGGAGGATCGCGCCCGGGATCTGTTGGAACGAAAGTACTCCTGGCCGCACGAACTGGAGGACGACGACGTCTGGCACCTGGCCACCCAGGCCGATTGCCACCTGTTGCTCGGCCAATGGAGCGAGGCTGCTGAACTCTACGAGGCCGCGCAGAAGAACCCGAAGTGCCGCCCGCGAAGCGTCGCTTCGATGCGCAAGAACGCGCAGCGCACCGTTCAGTGTTTCCGTCGCGTCGGCGTTGATGACGTCGGCCCGTTCAACAAGCTCGACAAGGTCTTCCCACCGGTACCGTCTTGATGGAGAATGGGGGCAAGAGGCCGGGCCGACGTCGCTTCTCAGCCCGCGCAAGCCTCCCCCTTGACGACCGTGTCCACGTACTCACCGTCAGCAATCCGTGTACCCCACGTTGGGAGATCTCCAGCGATGCCGAGATCGAACAGGAACGGTGCGATACCCGTTTGGCGATTGAATCGCCGCCAGTTCCTCCAGCAAGCCTCGGCAACGGCGCTGGGGATGCTCGCCGGCGCCGGATCGTGGTCCAGTACGACGCCTACAACGCGCTGGGCATCGATTTCGAGACGTGGCTCCCATACCGATTCGCCTACGCCGACGAGCCGGGCAGCCAGATCGACGCCCTTTGGTGGGACATCGGCCCGCTGGGCCTCGCCCCGTATCCCGCCGTGCCCGATAACCCCCAGCTCAAGCCGTGGCGCAAGGCCGGGATCGACTGCGCGGGCCGGCTCGTCGAAGAGACGCGGAAACGGGGGCTGGAGGTTTTCTGGAGCCATCGCGTGAGCGAGGTGGACCTCAATCGCGACGGCCACGGCGCCGCCTGGAAGGGACCGCCGCATCCGTTCAAGCGGCAGCATCCCGACTGGGGCTTGAAGACGTGGTGGCCGCACGGGCTGTGGAACTACGCCGTGCCGGAAGTCCGCCGGTTCAATGTCGACGTGCTCCGCCAGCTCGCGCAAGCCTACGACTTGGACGGCTTCCAGCTCGATTTCGCCCGGCACGTGCCCTGCGTGCCGCCGCCGAGGAGAGCTCAGGGGGTATCAGGAGGCAGTTGTAGGGTGCGTAAAACGCACCATAATCGGGTTATGGTGCGTTTCACGCACCCTACTGAAGTGACACGCCCGCTACGAGAGGATCTCGTGCAAACGCGTCGGCGTCCGGCCGAACCGCTCGCGGTGCTCGTTGAGGGTCGGCACGAGCCGGGTCTGGAGCTTGACGTCGTGGTGCAGGGCGATGTCGGCCAGACGGTGCGCGAGAAACGGGTTGGCGAACCGTTCGAGCACGTCGCGGGCGAACTGCTCCGGCTCCTCCGTGCGGCCTTCCAGCGTGGGGACGATCTCGTCGAACAGGAGCGATTCGAGCCACGGGCGCACGCGATCGTCTGCCACGGCCCCGCGGACCGTCTCCAGCCCTAGCGGCCGGGCCTTGGCCACCAGCGCCGTGTGCGCCCCGTTGAGGATTCGCACCTTGCGGAGATGGAACGGCTCCAGGTCGTCGACGACCCGAATCGCCGGATGCTCTAGAAGCCCCCGCACGGCAGGCGACTGATCCATCAGCCACAGGGCGAACGGCTCGGCGACGGCGAACAACGGGTCGCGCTCGGCCAACGGGTCGCCCGGCGTAGGGGCCGCCACGATCCGATCGACCAGCGTGTTCGGCACGAGACACCCCGCCTCGATCCAAACGCGGAGCGCCGACGAGAATCCCCATCGCTCCAGTTGGTCGACGAGCAAGCCGACCAGCCGGGCCCCGTTCCGCTCGAGCAGCTCGCAGGGAAGGATCGCAACCGGCGGAAGGCCGGCCTCGAATCGTGCTTTCAACACGCCGAGGAGCTTGGCGGGAAAGGATCGCGGCGGCGCGTCGTCGGGGGCGTCGTCGGGATGAAGGGCGTAGCCGGCTTCCGTCGTGTTGGAGACGATCGCCCGAAGCGACTCCGACCGGGCCACGGCGAGCACCTCGTCCCAGTCGGTCGCGGCGGCCAGCGCGCGGCTGACGCTTTGGACCTCGATCGTGCGATCGACGCGCTCGCCCGTATCGAGTCCTCGGAGGGCGACGTGGTATCGCCCACCCTGCTGATTGAACGCCTTGGCCCGCTCCGAGCCGGTGGATTGGAGCACGACGACGCGACCGACGGGAAGATGGCGGGTGGGGGACGGGGCAGGCTCCACGATCCGAGCCAGGGAAGCCCTCGCGTTCGCTTCGTGGACGAACAGGTCGGCGAAGCAGCGGAGGAACTTGCCGGTGCCGAACTGGAGGATCGTCTCTTCCAGGACGGGCGTCTCGGGAGGATTGACTGCCACGAGCTTGGGGGCGGGCTCCCAGCCGAACGCGCGCTGGAGATCGTGCAGGAAAGGACGCGGCGCGATCAATGCGCAGGCGACCTTCCCCGGCTTGCCGGCTGACGGCCAGGCCCTGATCGTCGCCACGACTTCCTGCTCCCCGTCGAGCTCGACGATGCAATCCTGGGGCTTCGCCAAGGCGATCCCGGCATCCTGGGCCTCCTCCGGCGCAAGATACAACAGCGCGCGATCCGGCTCCTTGCCGGATTCCGACGGCCAGGCCGTCCGCCAAACTTCCACGGTCGTGACGACGAAACCGTTGATCCGCAGCTCGGCCATTGTCCTTGCGAGTGCCGTGGGGATGCGCGTTCCTCGGGCGCGACTTCAGCAAAGTCGCTTCGCCCAGAGGACGGGACCGCAGCATGGAGTTTGTCCGACCGGGGGCGGCGCGTCAAGTCGGCGGCTTGGTCGCGCTCTCCGGCTTCTTCTCGAAGAGCAGCCATACTCCCTGGCCAACTCTCTCGTCCTCGTCCGAGATCGCTCCCTTCCCCATGACCTGGGCGTCGCGCAGCCCGGCCTCTTCGGCCCACCTGTTCATCTGCTCCGGGCGGCGAAGCTCGACGAATCGCTTCCATTTCTCGACGTCATCCCCGTGCATCCTCTCCTTGCGCCCTTGGATCAGCTTTTCGACCGCCCATTTCGGATAGCCGCTACCGGCGCCGCCGCCGATGTAGGCCTTGCCGCCCGGTCGCAAGACCCGGTAGACCTCCTGGAGCCCCTTGACGGGGTCGTCCCAGAAGAAGATCGAGCCCCGGCTGACGAGCAGATCGACCGAGTTGTCGAGAAAGGGCATCTCCTCGGCCACGCCGACCACGGCGGAGAGGCGGTCTTCGAGCCCCTTTTCTCGTGCGATCTCAAGGCCCTCGGCCATCGATTCCCGCTTCGGATCGAGCATGACGACGGGGTTGCCGGTCGCTTCAATCAGGGGAATCGCGACTTGGCCCTTGCCGGCCCCGAGATCGACCCAGAAGCCCCTTTGGGGTTTGCAGAATCTGAGGACGTCCTGCACCACGTAAGGGTAGCGGCTGGGCAACGAGTGCTCGCCCCTGAGCCCCTTGGGTGCCGCCGGCTTCTGAGCGTCGGCAAACGACGGAACGAGCGCGAGGCAGGCGACCACTCCCATGATTCGCAACCAAGTCTTCATGATGCAACTCCTGGTGACACGGGCGTGCGCTGTTGACGAGAAACACCCGCCCGCCCCATCCGTTCGCATCGGGCCTCAGAGCTCGAAATCGATCGTGTTTCCGCCGGGCTCGACGGTTCGCTTCAAGGTAGTCTTGCGATTATACTTGGCCGGAACGCGCTCTTCCCGCTCGAATTCGTTGCCGGCCTCGTCGAAGTCCGTCCCCGCCGTCGTGATCGACACGACGTGCTCGCCGGGCATCGCCCCGCGCGTGTCGAACGTGTACATCAGCTCGTAGCGGCCTTTGGAATCGGTCTTCCCGGACGACGGAGCGCCCCCCTTCGCCGTGGGCTGAAACTGGACCGTCGCGTCTTCCAAGGGCTGGCCGTCGAGCGTGACTTTGCCTTTCACCCTCGCCAAGTCGCCCCCGGAGCCACACCCTGCCGAAAGCAGGCAGAGCAGGATCGGCGTCAAGCAGCGTGCGGCGTGCGTCGTTCTTGTCATGGGCGTTCCTGCCGGTTTCTTCCGCTCTTGGGATACTCGTGCCCCGGCTTTCGAGGCACGATCCGTTCCGCGTGTTGCGCGGCGGCTTGGGACGTGACGGCGGCAAGCGAAGATCAGAACGCCCCGGACGTCGGCTGGCCGTCGTCCTTGACTCCCAGCAACTGATAGGTGCCCACAAGGCCCTGCGAGGCCGCTTGCACGAAATCGGAGTGATTCCCGCTGTTCCCGTCCGTCAGCCCTGCGTTGTCGAACTCGATCGTCTCGGCGATGAAATGGACGGAGCCGTCGGCGAAGCAGAAGTTGCCGCCACTGGGGTGGTCGCTGCTGTGGCCGTGCATGTTGGTGGGATGGTTCAACCGGACCGACACGGACGAGCTGACCGTCGCGCCGATGCCGAGCCCTCCGGGGCCGCACCAGGAGGGCCATCGACGCGGGTCCTCCCGGTGCACGGGCAGGACCGTCCGTTCGCCGATGGCAAACGTGTTGCTGGTGCCGTCTCGGATCTCCGCCACGCGCGTGGCGCTTTGCCCATAGAACACTCCGTTGTTCTGCTTCTGCAAGTGCACGTCGTCCCGGTAACGGTAGAACCCTCGGCAACAAGTGTAGTTGGACGTCGCCACCATTTCCGACCCCGGTCCGTGGAATTCTCTCAAGGGCTCCATGGACGAAGACGGACACTTGAACACGGGCAACTGCATTTGGAGCATGGGCAACAGGGCGGGGTCCGAGACGACTTGAGAGAGCGTGTACTCCGTAACGCTCAGCGTGTCCTTCAATTGGCTCTGCTCGATGAAGGGCATGAGAAACACACCCCACGCCCACCCGCCCGCCACCTGGCCCTGATGATCGACCACCATGAAGCCGGGCGGAAAACAGTTGAACGTGTTGTGATACGTGTGCATCGCAATGCCGAACTGTTTCAGGTTGTTTGAGCACTGCATTCGGCGGGCGGCTTCCCGGGCTGCTTGAACGGCCGGCAGGAGCAGCGCGATCAGGATGCCGATGATCGCGATCACGACGAGCAGCTCGACCAGAGTGAACCCACTTGAGGCACGTCTTCTACACATCTTTCCCTCGTCATCGCTAGGTATGGCTTCCGGTCATCATTCGGAGGATCGCACCCGGCGCAGCATTCCCCAAGAGGCTTGGCAAAGGGGGGGGGTGGGCACGCACTTCATGCGTGCGCCGCCGGGCCGGATCTGCGGCGAAGCGTCGCCCCGGGAGGCAAACCTCGATATACTGAATACCGTAAGCGAAGCGGTCTGTGGACAGCCGCGAGAAGAAATCCTCCCGCCTGTCGCCATAACTAATTACTGCACAAGTATTTAAACATTCCCCAAGGTAACCATTCGTCCAACCCGTCAGAGCGAACTCCCCTGGTTCCCAAGCTCCAGC
>CAZDHR010000127.1:0-16286 GCA_964505295.1 uncultured Planctomycetaceae bacterium | reverse complement strand
GGCAATGAACGCCGCCGAGGCCCAGGAGATGGTCGCCGCGGTGGAGAAGGCCGGCGTGGCGAACATGGTCTCGTTCAACTACCGCCGCGTGCCGGCGATCGCGCTCTTTAAGCAGTTGATCGACGAGGGCCGCGTGGGGCGACCGTTCCACTACCGGGCGACCTACAACCAGGACTACACGATCGGCGCCGACGTGCCGCAGGGCGGCATGGCCCTCTGGCGGCTCGACTCCAAGGTGGCCGGATCCGGCGTGACCGGCGACCTCTTGGCCCACTCGATCGACTCGGCTGAGTGGCTCAACGGTCCGATCCAGCGCGTCGTGGCCCACTCCGAGACGTTCATCAAGGAACGGAAGCACGCCGACACCGGCCAGATGGAGAAAGTCGACATCGACGACGCCTGCATGTTCCTCGCCGTGTTCAAGAACGGCTCCATCGGCACGTTCGAGAGCACCCGCTACGCCCGAGGGCGAAAGAACTATAGCACGATGGAGATGAACGGCGAGTACGGCGGGATCTACTTCGACCTGGAAGACCCCCACATCCTCCAGTTCTTCCGTTACGCCGATCCCGGCACGGGCAAGAAGATCGAGGACCACTTGACCGGCTGGCAGCGGATCCACGTGACCAACTTCGAGCATCCGTACATGAAGAACTGGTGGGTGCCGGGCTGCACGATCGGCTACGAGCACACGTTCATCAACGGCTTCGCCGACTTCCTGGCCAGCCTCGAAGGCGGCCCCGCCTTCCAGCCCGACATGAAACAGGCCCTGCGCACCCAGCAGGTCTGCGACACGGTGCTCCAGAGCGCGCGGGAGGGAAAGTGGTTGGAGATCGCGTAACCAGATAACCCGATCCGTCCTGCCGGGCTTTTCGTGCCGTGTAGGCGAGGTTCTTGAGTAATATTTAGCCCGCCGTGAACACACGGCGGGCTTCCCCGAACCACGCGCTCGTCGCGACGCGGCAACGCGACGCCGGTGGGGTTGCTTCGGTGGGCCCCCGGCGTGTTCGCCGGGGGCTAAATGGGTGTCGGTGACCGCTAACCTCCGCTTCGATGAACTACTTCGCCCACGCGCTGCCGTTTCTCGACGCCCCCTACTTCGCGGCGGGGACCGGCGTGCCCGATTGGCTCTCGGTGGTGGATCGCCGGGTCCGCGTGCGGCGGAAGCACGCCGAGCCGCTGGCCGAGGATGCCGACGCGGTGACGGCCGCCGTCGCGCGGGGCGTGTTGCAGCACCTCGGCGACGACGGGCGGTTCCACGAAGGCCGCTCGTTCGTCGAGCTGTCGCTTGGGCTGACGGCCCGGTTTCGCAAGGTGCTCGACGAGCCGTCGGGCTACCGGCCAAGCTTCTTGGGTCACCTGCTGGTGGAAGTACTCCTCGACGCGTCGCTGATCGCGGAGGACCCGGCCAGACTGGAGGAGTATTACCGCGTGCTCGATTCGGTCGACCCGCGGCAGGTCGAGGAAGCGGTCAACCGGATGACGCCCCGGCCCACCGACCGGCTCGCCGGGATGATTTCCCGCTTCTGCGAGGAGCGGATCTTGTGGGATTATCTGGAAGATGCCAGACTACTTGTGCGCCTGAACCAGGTGATGCGTCGGGTGGGGTTTGCCCAACTGCCGGACGGCTTCCGCGACGTCCTCCCGGAGGCTCGCGAGAAGGTGAGCGGCCGCAGAGCAGAATTGCTCGACGGAATCCCAACGTAGCCGCTTGCGGCTTTGCAGCCGATTGGCGACCGAACCTGACCAATCCCGATCAATCGTCCTAGGAGAACGACCATGCGATTCGGAATGAACCTCTTGATGTGGACCGACACGCTCACCGACGAGGCGCTCGCGTACCTCGACGAGCTGAAGGAGATCGGCTTCGACGTGGTCGAGGTGCCGGTGTTCGACCTGGACAACATGGCGGCCTACAGCAAGTGGGCCAAGCGTTTCGACGAGCTCGGCCTGAGCCGCACGGGCACGGCGATCCGCGGGCCCGAGGAGAACATGATCAGCGCCGACGCGGCCGTGCGCCGGCAGGGGATCGACGCCAACAAGCGGAACCTCGACTGCTGCGCCGCCTTGGGGTGCGAGGTGATGGCCGGCCCGTTCCACTCCGCCCTGGGCGAGTTCTCCGGCGCCGGCCCGACCGAAGACGAGTGGAAATGGGGCGTCGAAGGCATGCGGGAAGTGGCCGAGCACGCCGAGAAGGTGGGCGTGCGCCTCACCCTGGAGTACCTCAACCGGTTCGAGTGCTACTTCCTCAACACGGCCGCCGACGGAGCCCGCTTCGTCCGTGAAGTGAATCACCCCTACTGCCAGATGATGTACGACACCTTCCACTCCCACATCGAGGAGAAGAGCACGCCGGAGGCGATCCGGGCGCTGGAGGGCTGCCTGGGACACGTCCACATCTCCGAGAACGACCGTAGCACGCCGGGCTCGGGCAACGTCCGCTGGGCCGAGACCTTCGATGCCCTCCATGAGATCGGCTACGACGGCACGATGGTCGTCGAGGCCTTCGGCCTGGCCCTGGAGAAGCTCATCCCGGCCACTAAGATCTGGCGCCGCATGTACCAGAGCGAGCGCCAACTGGCCACCGACGCCTTGCGCTTCATGAAAGCGGAAGTCGCCAAGCGGTGGTAGCAGGCGGCGTCGGTGTCCCCGACGATCGGCCGGCCCCGTGGCGATCGAGCCCCAGGTCGACGGGAGTCCCCCGGCCGAGCAGGAGCAGCCGGTCCCCCGTGCAGCGTGACGATTCCGGCCGACGGCGCGATCCGTCCTGCTTTGGACGATCGGCCGGCACCGCCCTTGCCTTGGTCGACCCACGGGGGCTATAGTGCGCGTTATGTCTGATGCTTCCGATGCCCCGCTCAGCTCCGAGCCGGATGACGTCTCGCTCGACGCCTTGAGCGAAGCCTATGCCCAGGCGATGGGCCGGTCGCCGGAACCCCGGGCGGAGTCGCCGCCGGAAGGGGACGAACGACCGCCGGCCGTGCTCGATGGTCCTCCCCCCCCTTCCCCGGAACCCCCGGCGGCAACGTCGCCTGAGGAGGTCGAACCGGCCGAGGAGGACGACGATCCCTGCCCGATCAGTCCGACGACCATCCTCGAGGCAATGCTGTTCGTGGGAGACCTCGAGAACCAGCCGTTGTCGGCGGTCAGGGCAGCCGAATTGATGCGGGGGGTCTCGCCGGGCGAGATCCCGGGACTGGTCGACGAGCTCAACCGCCGGTACGCCGCCAACGGTTGTCCGTATCGAATCGTCAGCGAGGGGGCCGGGTACCGGATCACGCTCCACAAGCGGTTTCAGCCGATCCGCAACAGGTTCTACGGGCGGGTGCGAGAAGCCCGGCTGTCGCAGGCCGCGTTGGACGTGATGGCCATCGTCGCCTACCGCCAGCCGATCACCTCCGAAAACGTCACCCGCTTGCGCGACCACCCCAGCGGCCACATCCTCTCCCAACTGGTCCGCCGGCAACTGCTCCGCATCGAGCGCCCGTCCGGCAAGCGTCGCCCGATCACCTACCACACCACCGACCGCTTCCTCGAGCTGTTCGGTCTGGAAAGCCTCGACGATCTGCCCCAGACGGAAGACCTTGAGAATCGCTAGACGCGGCCGGTCGTTACGCTGCCGTTGGCCGCAAGCATGCCGTCGGGGCTCCCGTCATCTGGGCTGAACGCCAAGCGTCCGAGCACGCCGGTTCCGCCCCAACCGGAGGAACAGTCACCCTGGAAGGCGGGAGGTCCCGGTGCAGCGTGCCGTGGGCCGAAAAAGCGGAACCGTAGGCCGTATAAGGGTTTCTGGCAATAACGGCGTAAACATTCGTCCAACCCGTCAGAGCGAACTCCCCTGGTTCCCAAGCTCCAGCTTGGGAACCAGGGTGCGGGAACAGACGGGTTCGGCGAATGTTTACATAACGGCCCATGCGCCGGGGTGTGACGGCGTTTGGAAGACCCCCCACGCGTTACGGCCACCGCCCCTTTCTGGAGGGGGAGGGGCCGCACGTGACGATCGCTTCGCCGCCCCGGCAGTGGCCTGTACGCCGCGTGCGCGACGGGACAGCCCGGCCCACGCTTTTCTGTAGTTTCTGAGAAAAAACACTTGGTAAGTCTTGACCGGCGGCATCGGCATGGCACAATAGGAGGCTGATCCAAGCGGGCTCGCACGACGGCCGTCAGCGATCCGAATTGTCTCGCGCCCGACGCCGTTAAGAACCTACCATGCCAAGCTCGTTTTGCCGCCGATTTGCAGCATGGGGAATTCGCATGGATTGCTCACGCGCGGCGGACGAACTCCTACCCGAGACCGCAGGCTATTGCCTATCGAAATCAACAGGAACGTTCTGTTTTCGTAGCCGCAACAACCAAGGCCTTTTTTGCCGGCAACAAGCGGGATTGCCTCAGCGAGATTCCGCGGTCGACACGCTCGCGGAACGTTTCGCGCAGTGGTTCTGATCAGAGAGCGCTGCTCGGCGAACGGAGTTGTGCCTTCGAGGGCGGTGGCTCGCCGTGACCATGACGCGTCGGCACCAGAGCGACGGATTCGGGACTGTGGACCGCAATTTGGGAGGACACCATGAAACCCAACAACACGTCATCGGTTGAAGAGCTCCAAGTGGTCAGTCGTTTCGAGGGTCTCCGCAAGATCCTGCTTTCCGACGGGTATACGGATCATCTGGACAAACCTTTGGCGTACTGGGCTCTGCCGACCGATCGCCGGCTTCCCCTGGCATTCCTGGGACGTACGCTCAACGATCTCTTGAACACGCCGTTTTCCGAGCTTTCGGCCACGCCGGGCATCGGGCAGAAGAAAATCCGCTCCTTGGTGACGCTGCTTTCCCGCGCGGCCAACACCGACCCGACCGCGCTGCCCGTCGACCTGAGCGTCGTGCCGCCGGACGCGAAATCGCCGGACGCCCAGGCCCGCTCGTCGAACGGCTTCGACCCGTCCGCGGTCTCCGAGGTGGTTTGGTCCCAATGGCGGGGGACGGTCGTCAAGCGGGGCCTGGGCCACGAGGCCCTGGGTCGGTTCGCCCCCAGCCTGAAAAACATGACCCGCGTCATCTGGAACGCGCCGCTGGGAGACTACACGAGTACGACGCTGGCCGAGATCCGCGCCATGAAGACGCACGGGGAGAAGCGGGTTCGGGCGATTCTCGAGGTGTTCTACAGCATCCACCATCTGGTGGCAGAGATGGGGCACCAGGGCCACCTCGTGGTGCGGATCGTCCCCCGGTTGATCGACGGGGTGGAAACCTGGATCGGCCGCGCCCTGCAAACGCCCGGCATGCCCGATGCCGAGGAGATCTCCCGGGAGTTCGTCAGCCCGCTTCTGGAGCAGGTCCGCACCGACGCCACGGAGCAGATCGCCCGACTGGCGGAATATCGTCTGGGGATCCATGGCCCGATCACCAGCGTGCGCCAGGCCGCCCGGGCCATGGGGCTGACGCGTGCCCGCGTCTACCAACTCCTCAACGAGATCAACGACATCCTGACCGTGCGCTGGCCCATGGGCCGCCACCAGGTCTACGAGCTGCGCGACAAGTTCCGGGCGGAAGCCGCCCGAATGGACCTCCCGCCCGATCTCACCCAGTTCGACGCCGCCGTCGAGCTGTTCTATCCCGACAGTCGCCGGGGCGCCTCGGGCCCGCTGGAGCCGGCCCCCGAGCCGCTTGAGCGGGAGGCGCTCCAACTCAGTTCGGCGGCCGGGTAGTGGCCCAGCAGGCCATGTTGTGTGAGTCACCTGTCTTGGGTGGCACGTCTGAACTTGTGAAAGGCGTGGTCCCGCGGTACGGCTATCGCTTCGCTCTCGGCGTGCCACCGGCAGACATCGGCAGGCTGCCACGTGGCGATTTCCCAGCGCGAAATCCCCTGGAATCGTCGTGCCCACCTTCCGCAAACCGGTCAGTTTCTGGTACGCTGACGCCGACATGTGCACGAAGACGCAGTGGTAGAACCTCCCGCGAGTCCGTGGGCGTGGCAGCCCGCGGAATCCGGACGGTCGCGGCTTTGGCTCACGGTTTCTTCCAAGGGCTTTGAAGCTTGGCTTGGGGATGAAAGACCTGATTCTCCCGTGTTGCGGCGGAGCACCTGCCGGCTCCGGTGTGCAACCGGCGACCCTGGATTGCCTGGAGGTGCTCGAGCATGGCCCCTGCCGCCGTCCGTTACCTGGTGTTTGATATCGAGAGCGTCGCCGATCCCGAGCTGGTGGCCAAGCTCCGCTACGCGGGCGAGTCGCTCGAGCCGGCCGAGGCGGTGCGGCGGTATCGGGCCGAATTGATGGAGAAGTATGAAAGCGACTTCATCCCTTACACGTTCCAGGTGCCCATCTCGGTCGCCGTGGCCAAGGTCGCCGCCGATTTCCGCCTCGTCGATCTGGTCGTGCTCGACGAGCCCGAGTTCCGCCCACACGTGATCACCGAGAATTTCTGGCGGGGCTGGGAGAAGTATCGCCGGCCCACGCTGGTCAGCTTCAACGGGCGGAGCTTCGATCTGCCGCTCTTGGAATTGGCCGCGTTCCGCTACGGCCTGAGCGCGCCGGGCTGGTTCCACGCGGGCGGGAAGTCGTTCGAGCAGCCCCGGAACCGCTTCAACGCGCAGTCGCACGTCGATCTCTGCGAGCTTCTGACCAACTTCGGAGCGACCCGTTTCACCGGCGGGCTGAACCTGGCCGCCAACCTGCTGGGAAAGCCGGGGAAAATGGAGGTCGAAGGCCATATGGTCCAAGACCTCTACGACGCCGGGCGGCTCGCCGAGATCAACGACTACTGCCGCTGCGACGTGCTGGATACCTACTTCGTCTTCCTCCGCACCCGCGTCCTCACCGGGCAGCTCTCCCTGGACGCGGAACAGGCAATCGTCGCCGAAACCCGGCAATGGCTGACCGAGAAGTCGGACGAAATCGCGGCCTATCGGCTCTACCTGGAGCGATGGGGCGATTGGCCCAACCCCTGGCAACCGGCCGCCGGGGGGGGCGGGCCGGCGTAAGCCTCTCCTACGCGACTCTCCGGTATCGATCCGTAAGCTAGAATTTTGGTGCCAGGCCGCGCGCTGCGGTCTCCTCACGGGGGCCGCGCCGACGGGGAGGTCATGCGCCGCCGGAGGAACATGGCGGGACGGGCGGCCGGGCGCGTGCCGGCGCCTGACCGGGTCCCGGTGGGTATCGCCGGCTAACCGGAAGCGAGAAACCCCCTCCCGCGGCCGAGAGCGGCTGCCCCGGGCGAGGCTCGCCTTCGTACCACCCCGCACCGATGGGAATCGCAACGGCCCAGATCCTGCGGCCCCCGCCCAGGACGGCCCGGTTGAAGGCTTCCACGTACCTGGCCGCTTGGGCGGCCGAGAGCGTGCCCTCCTCGGCCGGCTCCAAAGCGACCGCATCGGGCGGAACGTCGCAGCAACCGCGGGGCTGGCGATGGCGATAGGCAACAATCCACACCCGATACCGGCACGAGCGGCCCTCGTTGCGATCGTTCATCGGACGGCGCTCCAGGATTTGGATTCAAGGGGCGTGGTGCCGAGTCGCCCCCGCTCGAAGGGGGTAATATACCACTCCCTGGTGCGCAAGGGCTCGGCATCTTGGCAAAATCCCGACGGATTCCCCGTTGACGAAACGGGGCGGGAATAATATACATACGTACACGTCTCTGTCAAGACGTGTTTTTGGGCATGGCGGCCGACATCCCTGCAACCCCGAAAATGAGACTCCTCTCATGGCCAAAGAAGCGGAGGCTTACCTCCACAAGGTGAGCGACAACCTCTGGCGACTCATGGCCGACCAGCGCCTGACCACGGAGCAGTTGGCCGAGAAGTCCGGGGTGGACAAGCGGACGATCAAAGGGATACTCGACCGCACGAAGAAGCCCCAGCCCCGGACGATTGGCCGGCTGGCCCAAGGGCTCGGAGTCGCGACCGACGAGCTGTTCGTCGAACCGGCGCAGCGGACCTACCGCAGCCAGTTCGACCAGGATACCAATCCGGTCGTCGACGAAGTGATCGAAACCCATCCCGACGTCTTCGCCGACTGGACCGGCTCGGATTACGACGAGCTCCACAGCCGCATGGGCACCGGCGGCCCGCTCACCGCCGAAGGCGCCCTGGAGGCCGCCCGCCGCATGAACGCCAAGCGAACGCTGCACGAGAAGCTCTCCGTCCTCTTGGAGAGCAGCCAAGCGGACGTCGTCGCCGGAATCGTGGACGTGATTTATCAGAAGGTCGTCGAGCAGACGGACTAGTGCTCCCTCTCAGAACCTGCGGGGTTGAACCCCCGGCACGACGAGGGGGCGGTCAAGATTGAAGAAGGTCGGTCGCGTCGGATCGAGCACCGCTCGGCGGCTTGGCAGCGTTGCCATCCGTCGGTATCCATGCCTGCCGGCCCAGGAGAGCTTCGGCGCCTCGCCGGAAACGGACCAGGGGCCTGCGTCCCATGAGCAGACCAGAAACGGCGCAAAGCCCAGCCGGCATGGATCCGCCTCGCCGGTCCGGGCTTGCTCCAGGCGCCGCATCAGCTCCTGGTCTTCGCCGTTATTGATCGCGGGCGAGTAGCCGCCGATTTGCTCGAAGGTCTCGCGCCGAAAGGCCCACGCCGCGTGGAAGAGCTTGCGTGCCGGATCGTTCGCCCAGGTGCGGTGCTGGATGAGCCGGCCCGATCCGTCCCCCGCGGCATGGAGCACCACCCCGGGGCGCGACCAGCCCGCCCGCCCCAGCGCGGCCACCGAGGCCCGCAGCGCCCACGGCAGGTAGCAGTCGTCATCGTCCCAGACGGCGATCGCTTGGGTGCCGGGCGAGATGAGCCGGGCGGCCGCGTTTCGCTTGGCACCGAGGGTGGGATACCGGCTCTTGACCGAGACCAGCCGCCAACGGTCGCCCTGCTGGCCGGCGTACTGACCGGCGTCGTCCAGGATGACCAGCTCGCGGTCCTCATAGTCCTGGGCGAGGAAACAGGCCAGCATCCGGCCCAACTGGACCGGCCGCTTGTACGTGACGGTGACCGCGGCGATTTTCATCCCTCTAGTCCCTCGAACAGCCTCCGCCAGCCCGCCCAGATCGTTTCCGGATCGGCCAGCTCTTGCCCGAGAGCCTGGCGTGCTCGATGGGCGATTTCGAGTCGAAGGTCTTCGTCGTGGGCGAGCCGGGCGGCGTAGAAGGCCAGCTCGTCGTCGCGCTCGGCCAGATAGCCCGTTTGGCCGTGGCGGATCATCTCCCGCCAGCCCCAGCGGTTTTGGGCGACGATCGGGACGCCGGCCGCCATGGCCTCCAGCCCGGAGCGAGGCCAGTTCTCGGCTTCCCCGCCGTTGACTTGGAGCATGCCGTGCAGGCTGCCGAAGAACTGCTGGGGCGTCTCGGCGCCCGGCGGGAGGCACTCGGCCCACGGCGGCGGCGGGCCGAGCTTCTGTTCCACGCGGCGGTTCCAGCCCATCACCCGTGCCTTGATCGGGTGCGGAATCCTCCGGTAGATCGCCCAGGTGTTGGGGGCGTACTTGTCGGCGGCGGCGCGGCTGATCCGCCCGACGACGAACGGCGCCTTGGCCTCGTGGGGCCTGGGTCGGAATGGGAATTCATCGGGAAAAAACGCGCCGCGAATCAAGTGGCACTGCTCCGGCGTGACGCCGAATTTGGCCAACTGCGGCTGAAGCTCGGATCGCTGGTACGCGCTCTGGAAGACGTACCGATCGAACGGTCCCCGGCGCCGATAGTGCTTTCGCTCCTCGCTGAACAGCCAGGTCATGCAGCCCACCCAGATGACCTTGCAGCCGAGGTCCCGAAAATGATCGGCATGGCGGAGGAACCTCGAGTTGCAGAAGGAGACGACCACGCCGGCGCGGAGGCCGGGAACCTGTTCGAGCCGCTGCGAACTCGTTCGGACCGTGTGGCAGCCGATTTCGTCCAGGCGGCTCCCCCATGCGGGCTCCGGTCGCCACGTGGGAAGGAAGGTGACCTCCACGCCAAACCGCCGCCATAGCCGAACCGTGTGCCAGCACTCCGTATTGGCCCCGCCTACTTCGCCAGGATAGCCGACGACGAAGAGTGGGGAGCAGGGAGTGGGGAGCGAGGAGTCCGTGCGCCGGCAAGCCAGAGGCATCGTCAAGCTCCGTGCTCGGTACTCAGTACTGCGTACTCAGCACTTGCTACTCCCAACTCCCAACTCCCTACTTCCCACTCTCCGCTGCTCGATGACTCGCCCTAGGCTGTCTCCATCGTTAAGACTTCCCAGCCGACGCTTGGGTGGGAATCGGCCATTCGCTTGGCGTATCCCCGCGAGCCGGGATCGGCGTCCCAACGGTCGAGAAAGTCGGCCACCGGGAACTCGACGTCGGTCCGCACGTAGCGGCCCTGGCCGGCGTCGTAGATCACCAGGTAGGCGTCCGCCGTGCTGGGCACGTCGCGAACTCCGTTGGGCACCAGCGCCGTCTTCAGCTCGAACCGCCAGACGTCCTCGGCCGGGCCGACGATCTCCCAGCGACCGCTCTGCGGGTTGAACTGGGCGTAGACGCGGTCGCCCGTCGTGTATTTGGGAATCGCCAGCTCGCCGGGGTCTCCCTCCTCGACTTCCACGATCTGCTCGCGCCGATCGCCGGGGAAGGCGTGGACGTGGTAGACACGGACCGCGCGGCGGTAGTCGCCGGCGTCCTGATATCCGGCCGGTGGCCCTGCGCCCGCGTCGAAGTGCCAGATCGGCCGGGCCTCGGCGCTGGGGACGTCGTCTCGCGTGCCGCCGGTCACGAGCCGCTCCATCGGGCCGGTCAGTTGCCAGACGGCGATCCGCCGCAGATCGCGCCCGGCCAGACGCAGCCCGCTCGAGCCGTAGCCGGAGACGAACGGTCCCCGGGCCGCCAGCCGGCAGCCGTCGGCGCTCTCGTCGGCCGCGTCCTCGGGCTCTGCGGATTGGATCAGATCGGTGGAGCCGTCGGTGGACATGGGAGACGCCTTCGTCGGTGTTGGAGAGACTCTCGTGGTGATCTGCGAGGCGGAGCCTCGCGGTAGTGCGTTCCCAGGCGGAGCCTGGGAACGAGTGGTGTGTCAATCGGTCGTCGCGGATTGGAACAGCGTGGAGAGGTCGGCCAGGTCGTAGAGGCGGTCGGTGCCGTTGGTCAGTTCGACCCAGCCGGGCGGCTTCTCGCGGTAGAAGTGGTTCCAGCCGTAGACCTGGTCGCCGTGCTTGACCGACCGCTCCCGGAATTGGTAGTGGATCTCCCAGCAGAACTCGGAGGGGCCGGTCTCCAATCCGGCGCGGAAGAGCTTATTGGCCTCGGCCCCTTCAAACAGCAAGGTCGCCTCCGGACACCCGAGGAACTCCCCCGCGTTCACCTTGCCCTGAAGGGCGTGGATCTGCTGCCAGGGCGGATGGACCACCTGCTGCCAGATCAGGTGGTGTTCGGTCGTGGGGATCAGCTTGACGAGGTTGAGGTCGTCGGGCGCGGGCACCGAGGAGTCGCTCCACGTCCAGCCGCGTGCGGGGATGGGCTGGTACTCGGCGGCGTAGCGCATCCGGTAGGTGAGGTGCGTGCCCCGCTCGTTTTCCGGTCCGTCGTCGCGGTCGCGGGAGCTGATCGTCTGGTAGTCGACGATCGCTTTGGCGAACGAGCCCGAGTAGCTGTTCAGCCCCTCGGTCAGCTCGCCGAGCGACTTCGAGTCGGGGTTGTCGGGGTCGAACGGCTCGTATCGCAGCTTGACGGCGAACACCGACTCCTTGCCCGGGTAGTGAACCGAAACGCTCGCGCCGTGTGAGGCGGCCCGGCCCATCACTTCGACGGCAAACGCGTCGCGGTCTTCCCAGGCGATGAGGAATTGCCGGCGCGCGCTGAATCCATCGAGTCCGTACTGTTCGATGGGGGAGCCGCCGAGCTCTTTGAAGGGGGTGGTCATGGGAGAGGGCCTGGTCTTGCGAGTTTAGCTGATTTCTTGTTGGTGAAGCCGCAAGCGGCGGACTGCGCTACTCCTTATCGAGGATCCCGTGGGGGGTGATCGGGCCGTTGCCGGAGAAGGTGACGACGTGGGCGACCGTCTTCCCCTCGCTGATGTCGACCTCGGCCCGGATCGTGTCGACGATCGCCGGGACCTCGTAGTAGTTGGCGCCGGAGTCGTCGACGTGGAGCTGGAGCGTCACCGCGTCGCCCTCTTCCACGGCGACCGCGTCCGAATCGCCGGCTTTGATCTCGAACCGCCCGGCGCAATCCTTCACGCCCGCCACCCGCTTCTTCGCGCCGCCGGTGTCGTTGGCCGTGTAGGCTCTCGCGCCGCTGGTTTTCTCGATTTTCCAGTGGGTGACTCGGGTCACCTCGGTGTCGCCCAGCTTGAGCGTGCCGTCTTTACCGCTGATTACCGACATCCCGGCTGCTCCTCGTTGGCCACGGGATCAGGATGAGGACGAACCGCTTTCGCCGGCGAGCGTTCCGAGGATGGCCACGTCGTAGGCGACGTCGTCTCCCACCGCGGCGATCCCGAGCGCCGTCGCGCCGATCGCCACGTCCCAGCCGTCGCGCGGGTTCGAGAGCAGGAGCGGTGCGTCGGGCATCACCTTGACCGTGTCGCCGGGGGCCCCGAACGGCGCGTGCCACTCGTCGACGGGCGCCCCGCCCACGCGCAGGTAGCCGCTCCCGCTGGCGTTCTTGTTGACGATGAGGATCGCCTTGACCTTGGCCAGGGGGATGAAGATCGTGTCGCCGAAGCAACTCTGCTCCAGCGCGTCGAGGTCGAGGGTCGTGGACTGACCTGCGGCGAGCGCTTGATCTTCCGCGTGCCAGACGGCGTCGGCCTGATCGGCGTCGACCCCGTCGACCAGGCTCTTGTCGAACGCCAGCCGGTTGCTGTCGGTGATCAGGGACGTGCCCGCCCGGTCGTTCCACGTCCAGGCGAGCTTGGTGTCGATGGAGCTTCGCAGCGTCGTGGTCATCGTTATACCCCCGAGGCAAGGTGAACCTGGACGAGAAAGTCGACGGTGAACTGCCAGGTGCCGTCGCGGTGCTGAGACGCGGAGTCATCCGTGCGGCGCATCTGGATCACGCGATCGGCGCCCCCCAGCGCAAAGTCGCTTCGATCGAAGGCTGCCTTGATCTCGTGGACGATGGCCCGACCGGCGTCGTACTCGTCGTGCCAGACGCGGATCCGCAAGCCGACCTCGTCCAGCGCGTCGCCGGCGTTGGTGCGAAAGGCGGTCCGGTTTGCCAGGCGCGTGATCGTGGCGTAGGGTAGAGCCGCGTCGAAGGACCGGCCGGTCTTCACGCGCTCCGCCGCAAGCGCCGAGTTCAAGGCGTCCGAGGCGGCCCAGCGCTGATGCACGGCTTGCTCGAGATTCACGGGAGGGCTCCTCGAAGTGGGGGCTCAGTCCGTACGTATTGCGTCGATTTCCACCAGCGCGTCGATCCGGTCGGCCTTGCGGTAGCCGGTCACGCGGTAGACGGCTCCGTCGGGCCCTTTGATCCGGTGGGTATGATCCACCGCCACGTCCTCCGCCAGGAAGACCTTGAAGCCCGCCGCCGTCGCGCGCCCGTCGTGCTCGTCGCGGACTTCGACCCGCGCGGGCTGGATTTTCGCGCGGAGGCCCGTTTTCCAGACTTGCCACGTCGGCTGATCGGCCCCGCCCTCGCCTTTGGCATAGGTGGCCTTTTCAACGTCCACGTACTGGTCGAGCCCGTGGACGACCGCCAGGTTGCGGGCCACGCAGCGCCAGCGCCCGTCGAGCGTGGTCTTCTCGACGTCGAGCACGGTCCATCGCCGACCGTCCTCGTCGACGATCACGTCGCCCGGTCGGGGCGCGGTGGGCATCTCCGACGCCGGCAGGTGCCACACGACGTCGCTGGCCGAATAGCGGCCCTCCGACGCCTCTGCCTCCCGGGTTCGGATCGGGCGCCTCAGCGCGTGGGTGACCTCGGTCGTCGCCGAGCTTCCCGGCCGCGTCACGGTGGCCGAGGTCAGGCCGTCGACCACGCCGGCCAGGTCGTCGCTGGGGTCAAACTCGATTGCCATCACGTCATCCCTTGCGAGCGGATCTCAAACGGCGTCATCGTAGGGTGGGTGCTTGCACCCACGCGCCGCGGACTTTTGCCATAGGATAGCGCGTGCGTGCAAGCACGCACCCTACGGTCTTTCGGTTAGCGTTCACGTCATCCCTTGCGAGCGGATCTCAAACGGCTCCTCGCCAGCCAGCTTTCTTTCGCACCAGTCCACGGTCGCCTGGAGCCGGACGAGGTACTCGTTCCAGGCGACGGTCTGACCGTCGACGTAGTAGGTCGGCTTGGGATGGGCGGTCAGGTCGGCCATGATCGCCAGGGTTTGGCTTCGGATCGTGCGGATTTGTTCCAGGTCGCTGGGCATAAGGCACCCTCAGATTGCATGGAGACGGAATCGCACCAGGATCACCTGGCCGCTGGTGGGCGCGAGCTCGAAGACGACGCGGTAGATGCGTCCCGCGATGGTGAACACCTGATCGCCGGAGACGTCGAGCACGTGCTTGAAGTTGTACCCCACGTCGTCCACGTCCCACAGGTCGTCGTTCTGGAGGTCGTCGTCGATGAGCGAGGCGACGTCGACCGACGCGTCGGTGTGTCCGGCCACCGCTGTCGCGGCGTCGGGATCGCTTTCGTCGAGCAGGTAGGCGGTGTACTTGGCCGAGGCGACGGCGGCCTGGGTGACGGGCGTCCCGTCGGCCCCGACCACGCGGGCCAACAGCGTCGCCGAGCCGTTCTTGAACACCACGCCGTGAATGTCGGAGGCGCTAGGCATGGGCGTTTCCTACCACTTGTCCGGGGGTGAAGACCTGTCCGGCGCGCGGGCCGGGTACGTCGTGCTGAGCGGCCGCGGCTCCCGTGTGCCACACCTGGCCGGCCACGGCGCGATACTCACGATCGGCCGCCGGGCTTGCCGACCCCGCCGATTCCCGCCCCACCACAAGCGGGCGGCTCGGATAAATGACGGGCGGATGATCGGCCCAGCCGGGGAGAATATAGGGAATCAAGTCGTAGCCGTTCTTCGAGCGGTCGAGGTCGCACCGGCCGAAGACGCCTCCCAGCGGCCAGTAGGCCGCAAGATCGCCCGGCCGGACCATCAGCGGGCAGTAGCCGGCCGCCAACGCGCCGACTTCCGTGTTGCTTAGCGCCGCCGACCAGATCGCGGCCTCGGCAATCCGCCCGGAGAAGGATTGGCCGGGATCGCCGAAGCCGTAGATGATCCCGCCGACGTTCATTCGCCCCAATTGACCCGGGTTGCAGGCGTCGGTGTTGGTCCCTTGGTCGGCGCCGTCGAGATACGTGTACCGACTGCTGCCGGTAGCCCAGACTCCGCAGGCGTGCGACCAGACGTTGGCCGTCCAGGTGCCCGTCGTCTCTGCACGATGCCAGGCGTCGTCTTCCTGGGACGATGCGGCCAGGTGTTGGCCGTCCGCGGCCGACGTGAGGTCGAGGGCATGCGCGTCTTTCGCCACCAGCGAAGTGACCGACATCAGATTCCCCCATACCGACGCGTCGTCCCCGTAGAACCAGCACGCCATCGTAAACGGGGGCCCGCTGACCACGGTCGCCAGGCGGCCCAGGTAGTGCTTATACGTGTCGTCGAAGGAGCGGGCCATCAGGGCGTCTCCCGCAGAACCAGGCGTTCCAGCTCCAGGTCGCCGGAGAAATCGCTCTCCGACGCGTCGCAGACGACTCGGATGCGAAACAACTCGCCCGCGGCCAGGCCGTCGATCTCGGCGTCGGTGAAGGCGACGCTCCCGACCTCCGTGTGGCCGCACGTCGACGGCACGGCGACCGTCAACTCCTTGGCCTCGGCAAAGCCGTCGGAATCGAGATCCTGTTGGCCGTCGCCGATCCGCTCGAAGGCGATCTCCAACTGGCCGGTATGGCCGTCATCGGTATCGCTGGTGAAGCTCACCACCGCGTAGACCGTGATTCCCCCGCCGCTGTAGTGCCAGGGCAAGATCGCAGTGAACAGGGCCGCCTCGTCGGCCGAATCGTCGAAGTCCAGGACGGCGTGCCCGCCGCGCATGTCCGGCGTGGCCGCGCCGCTCGACGGGGGCTCGTTGCACTGCGGGGAGAAGTCGACCAACAGATCACCTGCCGCCATGATCGTCCTCGCTTCGATGGAAGTTCCTGCCGTCCGGTTGGGTGGCTGGGGTCGAGCGCCAGCGAGCCCCCAGCAGCCGAGCAACGGTGGGGTCGCTTCGCTCCACCACAGCCACCCCCATGGCTCTCTACAACGTGTGACGCTACGAGCCGCTCGACGTCGCCCCGGTGCTCTTGACCACGTATCGCGGATTGAGCACGGCGGCCGCGCCCCGCTCGCTGGCCTTGAAGCGGACGACGATGTCC
>CAZDHR010000126.1:0-16292 GCA_964505295.1 uncultured Planctomycetaceae bacterium | reverse complement strand
ACGCCCAGCTGCGACCAACTCAAGCCCGGCGGCCTCGAAGAGACCTTCCGCTCCAAGACGGGCCTCGTCGTCGACGCGTACTTCTCGGGCACGAAGATCAAGCACATGCTCGACACCCACGACGGCCTTCGCGCCCGCGCCGAGAAGGGCGACGTCCTCTTCGGCACCGTCGACACGTGGCTTATCTGGCGGCTGACCGGCGGACGGTGCCACGTGACCGACTACAGCAACGCCAGCCGCACGCTGATCTTCAACATCCACTCGCTCGACTGGGACGACGAGTTGCTCCGGGTCCTCGATATCCCCCGCGCCATGCTCCCGGAGGTGAGGCCGTCCAGCGAAGTCTACGGCGAGACGGCCGACGAGCTGTTCGGCCGGCCGATTCCCATCGCTGGCGACGCGGGCGACCAGCAGGCCGCCACGTTCGGCCAGGTGTGTCTGGAGCCGGGCAGCGCGAAGAACACGTACGGCACTGGCTGCTTCATGCTGATGAACACGGGCGATCAGCCGACGCGGTCGGAGAACAACCTGCTGACGACCATCGGCTGGGGGCTGGGCGGCAAAGTGACGTACTGCCTGGAGGGCTCGGTCTTCATCGCGGGGGCCGTGGTTCAGTGGCTGCGGGACGGCTTGGGCATCATCACCAGCTCGAAGGACGTGGAGCGTCTGGCGGCGACCGTGCCCGACTCGGGAGGCGTCGTCTTCGTGCCGGCCTTCGTCGGCCTGGGGGCGCCGCACTGGGATTCCTACGCCCGGGGCACCATCCTGGGAATCACGCGGGGCACCAAGGCGGCCCACATCGCCCGGGCCGCGGTCGAGGCCATGGCCTACCAAACGTGCGATCTGGTCAGCGCGATGCAGAAGGACGCGGGCGTGCCGCTGGCGAGCCTGAAGGTCGACGGCGGGGCGTCGCAGAACAACCAATTGATGCAGTTTCAGGCGGACATGCTGGGCGTGCCCGTCCGGCGCCCGGAAGTCGCCGAGACCACGGCCTTGGGCGCGGCCTATCTGGCCGGATTGGCCGTCGGCTACTGGCAGGACACCGGCGACGTCGCCCGAAACTGGGCGCTCCAGAGCGAGTTCAAAGCCCGTATCCCGGCGGAGAAGCGTGCGGCCCTCTATCGTCGCTGGCAGGAGGCGGTGCGTCGCTCCCTGGACTGGGAAGAGCACTGAAGCAGCCAACGCGGAACGGCTGCGACCGCAACTCGCGCCTACCGCCGCCTGCGGCTTCGCATTTTCACCCCTGCCAACCGCGCGATCCCACACAACCACGGAGCAACGCATGCAACACGTCGACCCGGGGCAATCGCGGGCTCGCCGACTGGACGACCTTACGGCCGACGATCTCGACGTGCTCGTGATCGGCGGCGGGATCGTCGGGGCCGGGGTGGCTCGCGATGCGGCGATGCGTGGGCTGCGCACGGGCCTGGTCGAGCAGCACGATCTGGCCTTCGGCACGAGCAGCCGGTCGAGCCGCCTTCTGCACGGCGGGCTCCGCTACCTGGCCCAGGGCCGCATCGGCTTGGTGTGGGAGGCCAGCCGCGAGAAGCGGATCGTCCACCGTATCGCGCCCCATCTGGCCGAGCCGCTGCCGTTCGTGTTCCCCACGTATCGCGGCTCGGGTTGGCCCCTCTGGAAGCTGCGCATCGGGGTGAAGGTTTACGATCTCTTGTGCAGCGGCCGCAACCTGGGCCCCTCCAGCTCGATGAGCCGGTCGCAAGTGTTGGAACTCGTGCCGAACCTCGCCCCGGAGGGACTCACCGGCGCGGTCCGCTACTACGACGGACTGACGAACGACGGCCGGCTTGTCCTAGACACGCTCCGCTCGGCGGCCCGGCACGGCGCTGCCATTTGCAGCTACACACGGATGGAGGAAGCATCACCCCGCGACGCCGGCTGGCAATGCCACGTTCACGACGTCGTGTCCGGCCGGAGTCACCAGGTCACGGCGCGGTCGATCGTCCATGCCGGCGGTCCCTGGGCGGAGAGGCTGCCGCAATCGAGCATCCGGCTGCGATTGACTAAGGGCGTTCACCTGGTGGTCGATCGGGGGCGTCTGCCCGTGCCTGAGACGGTGGTCATGACCGAAGGAACTCGCATCCTGTTCGTGCTGCCGTGGGGCGATCGGGTCATCCTCGGCACCACCGACACGGACTACGACGGCCCTCCGGAAGCGGTGCGCACCGAGCCGGCCGACGTCGAGTACCTCCTCGGCGTGGCCAACTATGTCTTCCCATCGGCTGGGTTGAGCGGAGCCGACGTCGTGAGCCACTGGGCGGGGCTGCGCCCGTTGATCGCCAGCAAGCGGGGCGGCCCCTCGGACATCTCCCGGGCCCACCAGATCCGCATGCCCGAGCCGGGCTGGATCGATGTGGCCGGCGGGAAGCTCACGACGTACCGGTTGATCGCCGAGCAGGTTGTCGACCGCCTGCTCCGCCATCTGGACCGCCAGGCGCCTCCCTGTCGCACGGCGGTCGAGCCCCTGCTCGAAGCGGAGGATCCGCTCGGCCCCAGCGGCATCCTTCCCCCGGAAGTCCGGCCGGAGCTGGTGGAGCACTACTGCACAAGCGAGTGGGCCGTTCACCTCGACGACGTTCTTGTCCGCCGCACAAGCTGGCACTACTACCGTCCTGACAGGGACCAGATCACCGAGCAGGTCGCCGGCTGGATGGCCGAGATCCTCGGGTGGGACGAAGCCCGGCGAGAGGAAGAAATGGCTCGGTACGGCCGGCTTTCGAGTTGACACTGCAAAAGGAGAGACGCCATGTCCAAGGAATCTCTTTTACCGGACGCGTGGAACGTGCCCCAGGTTTTTCGGGATCGGGTCCACGGGAGCGTGGGGCAACAGCGTGCGATCTCTGCCGACGGCCACCTCCTGCTGGTGCTGCACGAGCTACCCAGGGACGGCCAAACGCGACGCAAGGCCCGCTTGTTCTGGCGCTCGTCCGACGGCAGTTGGCAGTCCAACGCGCTCGGGCCGGGCATCGGGGCCCTCCAGAAACACCTGAACGAATACCTCGACCTGATCGACCGGCTGGATAAGGCCGAGGACCGTGCCGAGTGGGCGGACGACTACTTCCCACTTCTGCGGGAAATCGCCCCGCTCCACCGCGCCGCCGGCAACATGTACGACACGCTGCGAGAAGCCCGCGACCTGGTCCGCGAGGATCACGACCTGATCGTTTGCCGCGACGAAGCGTACCACGTCTATCGCTCGGTCGAGCTGCTTCAAGGCGACGCCAAGATCGGGCTCGACTGCGCCATCGCCCGTCGGGCAGAAGAGGAGGCCGAAAGCAGCCAAAGGATGGCCGTGGCCGGCCACCGGTTGAACGTGCTCGTGGCGATTTTCTTCCCGATTGCCACGATTGCCTCGATCTTCGGGATGAACCTCGACCACGGGCTGGGCGCAACGGGCGGCCCGTGGCTCTTCTGGCTGCTTGTGTTGGCCAGCGTCGTCTGCGGCTTCTTCTTGAGAGCGGCAATCATGGAGAAGCCCGCCAGACCCGAGAAGGCGGACCGGAGCAAGCGCCTGTAGCCGGGGACGGGCTTGAATCAAATTTGGCCGGTGCCGTATACTATGACTGGCTGCCGTACGGCAAGCGAGCCGCGTCCAAGCCCACGGGCCGCGACCCCTGGGCCTGGAACCCGAAGTGGCGGCTCATCTGCTCCTGCGTTGGATTGCCCCGCGCCGCATTGATGGGCTTTGTTTCGGCGCACGCCTGCCAAGATGTCGAGCGACAAGATGCGTCGCCGGATCGCCTGGGCGGCGGCCCGGCTGATGTACACCCGGGAGGAATCGGAGTACTTTCGGGCGAAGATGAAGGCCGCACGGCGGATCTTCAGCGGCGACCCGAAGCCGAGCGATCTCCCCAGCAACCGTGAAATCCGCGACCAGATCGAGACCATCGCCCGGTTGCACGAAGGCGACCGCCGCGCCGAAAAGCTCCGGGACATGCGCGTGGAAGCCCTGCGCATGATGCGGATCCTCAAGGCGTTTCGGCCGCGTCTGATCGGCAGCACGCTGACCGGCCACATCCGGCGGGGCTCCGACGTCGACTTGCACGTCTTCTCCGACGGCGTGGAGTCGGTCTGCGCCGCCTTGGAGGCCGAGGGAGTCCCCTACGAGGTCGAGCGAAAGCGGGTCCGCAAACAGGGCGAGGAGCGTAACTACACGCACGTCCACGTCGCCGACCGCTACGAGTTCGAGCTGACCCTTTACCCCAGCAACATGGCCCATTACGTCTTCAAGAGCTCCATCACCGGCAAGGCGATCGAGCGGGCGAGCATCGCCGAGCTGGAGCAACTGCTCCAGCGGGAGTATCCCGATCTGCCGCTCGACCAGGCCGTGCTGGAGGCCGAAACCAAGGTCGACCGATTCCAGATCTACGAGATGCTGCTGCTGCCGCTGGAACGGGTCAAGGAGAGCCGCAAGCACCATCCCGAAGGCGACGCGCTCTATCACAGCCTCCAGGTCTTTGAGCTTGCCCGGGAGGAGTTGCCCTACGACGAAGAGTTCCTCCTGGCGGCCCTGTTGCACGACGTAGGCAAGGCGATCGACCGCCGCGACCACGTCGCCGCGGCGCTGGAAGCGCTCGACGGCTTCATCACCCCGCGCACCGCCTGGCTCATCGAACACCACATGGAAGGCCAAGCCCTCAAAGACGGCACGCTCGGCGCCCGCTCGCGGCGCCGGTTGACGGAGTCCGAAGACTTCAACGATCTCGAGCTTCTAGTCGAGTGCGACCGCAACGGCCGCACCCGCGGCGCCGAAGTGCCGGACGTGGAGGAGGCCCTGGAATACCTCCGCGAATTGGCTCGAACGTGCGGCGAGTAGCGAAAGTCAGCCAACGCCCACACACCGCGATCCCCGACCGTGTTACCCACGCGGCGCTTGCCCGCGCCGGTCACCAGGGCCACCTTGCTGCTCTCGGTCCGGTGCATGGCGGGCCTCCGACCAACCGATGATGTCTCGGGCAACGGCCTTCACGAGGAACGCGGCGTTTCGGGCGTATCGCGGGATCATCCGGCGAGGCTCGCGCCCGACGCGGTAAAGCCACTCGGCCCCGATCCGCTGCATCCACCGGGGGGCGCGCGAAACGCGGCCCGCCACGAAGTCAAACGACGCCCCGAGCTGCACGCACGCCGGCACGCCCAACGCCCGATAGTGCTCCGCCAGCCAAAGCTCGCCCTTGGGCTGTCCGAAGGCCACCATCAGCAGGTGCGGTCGCGCCCGGCGAATCCGCCCGATCAGCTCTTGGTGCTCCTCGGGCGAGAGGTCGTCGAGGACGGGTGCCTCCACGCCGACGATCTGTAGGCCAGCGTACCGCCGGCGGGCGATCGCGGCAACCTCCCGGCCTACGCCCGCGCCCCCGCCCAGCAGGAAGACCCGGTATCGCCGCTCGGCCGACCGCTCCAGAAGCGTGAAGATCAGGTCGGCCCCGGCCACGCGCTCGGGCAGCGGCCGGCGCAGAAGCCGGGAGTACCAGACCAGGGGCATGCCGTCGGCCACCAGGAACGCCGCCCGCTGGTTCACCGCCCGAAGCCGCGGGTCGCGTCCGGAAAGCATGGCGTAGTTCAGATTGGCCGTGACAAAGAAGGCGGGCTCGCCGCGCTCGATCAGGCGATCGACCTCGTCGAGCGTCTCGTCATACGTGACGCGCGCCAGCGGAACGCCCCAGACCGGCACGACGTCGAGGCTCGGCGGCTCGGCCCCCTGGGTCGGCGCTTGCGGCACAACCGGATCGATCGGGCGGCTTGTGTCTTGGCTTTCGGTCAGCATGGTCTTGTGATGGTCTCGTGCCTTCGATGAAGGTCTGGTCTTCCGATCTATTGATCCCTTTACTGAACGTCCATCTCGCCCCAAGCCCAGGGGGTGCAACCCCTGGGCTTCGAGCACGTTCCATGCTCAACACGGGACTCGATGGGCCATTCGTTCCATGGCCCCGCCTCTCCCTCGCCCCGGCACCCCGTCACGCCCTCAGCGCGTGAAAGTGCCCATTCAAATATGGCACGCAATTCGCCCGCGCGACTGGCATAATCGGCCGTTTTCTCCGAATCGGAACGGGGCCGTGGCGCATGCTACGGTTGACAGGGCCTGTTCGCGTTGCTGCAATGGGCACCTTGGGGTCGGCCCGAAGAACAACTGCCCCACGTCGGGAGGAAGCGACATGAACGTGCTGGTCACCGGCGGCGCGGGCTACATCGGCTCGCACGCCGTCAAGCAGTTGATCGAGGCCGGGCACCGCGTCGTGGCGATCGACAACCTGTTTCGCGGCCACCGCCTCGCCGTCCACGCACAGGCCGAATTCCGCCAGCTCAACCTGGCCGACACTCGGGCCTTGGCCGACTTGCTCCGCGAGCAGGAGGTCGAGTGCGTGATGCACTTCGCCGCGCTGGCCTACGTGGGCGAATCGGTCACCGATCCCTTGACCTACTACGACAACAACACGGCCGGCGCGATCAGCCTGCTTCGGGCGATGCACGAGATCGGCGTCAAGCGGCTCGTGTTCAGCTCCACGTGCGCCACCTACGGCGAGCCGGAGACCACGCCGCTGGTCGAGACGATGCGCCAGGAGCCGATCAATCCGTACGGGTGGTCGAAGCTGTTCGTCGAGCGGATCCTGAAGGACCATACGGCGGCCGATCCCGAGTTCGCCCACGTCGCGCTTCGCTACTTCAACGTGGCCGGGGCGGCGGCCGACGGGTCGCTGGGCGAAGACCACGACCCGGAGACACACCTCATTCCCGTACTGCTTCACGCCGCCCAGGGTCGCCGCGACAAGGTCACGGTCTTCGGCACCGACTATCCCACGCCCGACGGCACCTGCATCCGCGACTACATCCACGTGGAAGACTTGTGCGCCGCCCACATCACGGCCATGGAGGCCCTCGCGGCCGGCGACGTGCGGGTCTATAACCTGGGCATCGGGCGCGGCTACTCGGTCAAGGAAGTGGTCGAGTCGGCCAAGCGCGTGACGGGCATTGAGATCCCCATCGAGTACGGCGAGCGGCGACCCGGCGACCCGGCCATCCTCTACGCCGAGTCGCGCAAGATCCAGACCGAGCTAGGCTGGTCGCCCCGCTACACGCAGATCGACGAGATCGTGGCCTCGGCGTGGAAGTGGTTCGAGAGCCATCCGGAGGGGTACGGCGGCTGACGTCGGTGAAGCACGGCCTGCTCGCGGCAGTAGGGTGCGTGAAACGCACCATCTTTGCTACGCCTCTCGCACGGCAAGCCGAGCACCCTGTTCAAGCGACTCCACATGGAGGCGGCCAACGCTTCTGGAGGGCTCTTTCCACCCGAGCCAACCTGCTCTGCCCTGCGGTGACGCTCAAGACCAAAGCACCATATTTTCTAGCCCGAAGATAATGGTGCGTTTCACGCACCCTACGCCGCTGGCGTGGCTGGTCTCAAGACCAAAGGCTCTTCGTCCGCTTGCGAACCGTTTCGCTGGTGATGTCCGCCTCCACGTCCCCGTCGCCGGATGAGCCGTCTTCGTAGGGCGCCGTGGTCCGCTGCTCGAAGCGCTCGCGCACGCCCTTCGGTAGGAATCGCGTGAGCTGGGCGTAGCCGTGCGAGTCGCTGAATCCGCGCCGGTAGTGGTAGTAGCGCAGGGGGCAGCAGACCGCCAACCAGCTCTTCGCCCGGGTGAGCGCGACGTAGAAGAGCCGGCGCTCTTCCTCGATTTCTTCGGGCGAGCCGGTGGCCATGTCGGAGGGGATGTTGCCGTCGGCCGCGTGGATCACGTAGACGCAGTCCCACTCCAGCCCCTTGGCCGAGTGGATCGTGCTCAGCACCAGCCAATCGTCGTCCAACAGCGGCGGGCCGGCCAGGTCCTGGGTCGACGAGGGCGGATCGAGCGTGATCTCGGCCAGCATCGTGCGGCGGTCGCGATACCGCGACGCGATCTGCTCGACTTGCTCCAGGTCGCGGGCCCGAGGGTGAGGATTGTCGTACCGCTCCTCCATGAGTGGGCCGTAGAACGTGCGGACCCGATGGACCTGGCCCGGAAGGTCCTTGCGCGCTCCGGCCAGCCCGGCAAGCAACTCCACCAACTGCGGCCACAACTCGGCCGAAGCGGGCGGCGGCTGCCACCCGCTCCATGCCTGGAAGTCGCCCCCCGCGTCCAGTAGCACGTCCATCAGGCCCCGGGCCTTGCGCGGCCCGACGCCGGGCAGGAGCGGCAGGATGCGCATCCCGGCCACCACGTCGCGCGGGTTCTCGGCCAGGCGCAGGAAGGCCATCAGGTCCTTCACGTGGGCCGTCTCCACGAACCTCAGCCCCCCGTACTTGTGAAACGGGATGCTCCGCCGCGCCAGTTCCGCTTCTAGCAAGATGCTGTGGTGCGAGGCCCGAAACAGCACCGCCTGGCGACGCAGGTCGATCCCCGCTTCGCGATGCTCCAAGATGCTCCGGACCACGAACTCCGTCTGGTCGTCCTCGCTTTCGCAGGTAACCAGAAGCGGCGGCTGGCCTTCGGCGCGGTTCGACCAGAGGTTCTTGGTGAACCGTTCCGCGGCCAGGGAGATGACCTCGTTGGTGGCGTCGAGGATCGGGCGCGTGCTGCGGTAGTTCTGTTCGAGGGTGACGACCGTGGTATCGGGATAGTGTTTCGGGAAATCGAGGATGTTGCGTACCGTAGCCGCCCGAAAGGAGTAAATCGACTGGGCGTCGTCGCCCACCACGGTGAGCCCTTTGCCGTCGGGCGAGAGCAGATAGAGGATCTCGGCCTGAAGGGCGTTGGTGTCCTGGTACTCGTCGACCAGCACGCAGTCGAACTGGCCGCGGACCGCGTCGCCCGCCTTCGCGTCGGCCAGTAGCGCGTGCCAGTACAGGAGCAGGTCGTCGTAATCGAGGGCGGCGGCCGATTCCTTGCGATCGACGTAGGCATCGAAGAGCCGTTTCAACTCGTCGGCCCACTCCTCGCACCAGGGGTAATGGGCTTCGAGCACGGTTTCGAGCTTCTGGCGGGCGCTGACGCACCGGCTGTAGATGGCCATGCAGGTCCCCTTCTTGGGGAACCGCCGGTCGGTCTTGGCCAAGCCCAGGTCGGTGCGGACCACGTTGAGGAGGTCCTCCGAGTCGGTCCGGTCGTGGATCGTGAAGGCGGTGGGAAGGCCGATCGACTTGCCATACCGACGGAGCAGCCGGGTGGCGATGGCGTGGAAGGTGCCTCCCCAGGCGCGGGTGCTGGGGAGCCGGCCCTGGGCCTGGGCGGCCTGAGCCCGCCGGAACTGGCGGAGCACGCCGTCGGCCCGGCGGAGCATCTCGGCGGCGGCCCGGCGTGTGAAGGTGAGCAGGAGGATCCGGCCGGGGTCCACTCCGGTGGCAATCATCCAAGCCACGCGGTGTACCAACGTGGCGGTCTTGCCGGTGCCGGCCCCGGCGACGACCAGCAGGGGCCCCTCGCCGTGCTTCGCGGCGGCGCGTTGCTCCGGGTTGAGATCGGCCAGGAGCTCGTCGATCGCTGATTTGGTGCCCATTCGCCGTGCTCGCGCCGGTTCCGTGGCCCCCTGGGAGCAGTGAAGGATTATTCATGGTAGACGATTTCGGGGGGAGTGTCGACGATGCTTGGATGGACCAGAGGAGTTGCGGGGGCGGTAGGGGAGAAACAAGTTGCAACTGCACGGGCGCGTAGTTAAGCTAGAAGCTAATTCCGGTCCCCGACGAGTTTGAGGCGGGCCGGCCCCACCGTGGTGGCGTTCGGCTGCCCCTCCCACGGTGTGCTCGCCCACCGAGCCCGAATGCGAGGGGAAACACGGCTTCCGACCAGTTGACCGGAAGCATCCCACCGTCACCCAGACACCCACCACCCCCGATTGCCAACCGATTCCAGGAGGCAAGCCATGAGACGAGCAAGCTGCGTGACCACTCTTTGCACGGTGATCTGTCTTCTCGGCGTCCAGGCATTGGCCGCGGAGCAAGAGCCTCCGAAGGAAGATGCCCCGGCCGCCAAGCCCGCTGCCGCCCAACCGGCCCCCGCCGCAACGTCGCAGCCGGCGCCCGCCGCGCCCACCGAGAAGGAGCCGACTAAGGCCGAACCGAAGGCGGCTGGACCGGCCGCGGCGAAGCGCGCTCCGTTGGATGCGGCGGCGCAAGCCGCCATCGCCGATTGGGCCAAAAAGCTCGGTTCGCGCCCCAAAGAGAAGGGCGAGTATCTGACGATCGGCGACGTCTGCGAGATCAAGCACTACAAGCAGGAGAAGCTGCAGGGCTTCGGGCTGGTGCTCGATTTGGAGGAGGCGTTGAAAGGCCCTGAACTGGAAGAGGAAACCCCGGAGACGGAGGAGGAGGCCGCCGCGGCCAGGAGCGCTCGACTCACGGAGTTGCTGGGCCTGCTCAACGCGCCCGTTGCCGAAGGGGTATCGCCCAGCGCCGCCGACTCGCTCCGCGGGCCCGACGTACTGACGCTCGTCGCCGTGACCGCCGCGATCCCCCCGGAAGGCGTTCAGAAGGGAGACCGTATTGACTGCGAGGTGCGGGCGCTGGGCGGCAAGAGCGTGGACGAAGGCTATTTGCTGGTCACCCAGCTTGCCCCGCCGGGCCCGAAGATGGAGAGCCCCGCGGGACTGGCCGCCGGTCCCGTCGCAAGGGAAAGCTCGTACGGCAGGGGCGCGGCCAAGGTCCTCGCCGGCTGCCTGATGCAGGCGGACATCTGCGACCAATTCGTCAAGGACGACAAAATCACGCTGATCCTCGACGAGGAACACGCCGAGTTCCCCATCGCCCAGGATTTGGTGAACCTGATCAACACCGACATGGGCGTCGCCGTGAACCTGCCGCTGGCCAAGGCCCCGAACCGCTTCAACGTCGAGGTGACCGTGCCGGAAGCGTTCGCCGAAGACCCGGTGGCCTTCGTCACCCTGATCCTCCGGCTCGAAACGCCGATTCCCGCCCCGGAGGAAGAGGAGCCCGCGCGGCGAACCTACTCCGGCCAGCCGGGAATCCGGTAGGCGGAGCCGCACCCACGCGGTTTTGCGGCCGTGACCTGCTCGCGGGTGCGCTTGCGAACCGGGCCGCCGCCTGTGCCTCCAAGGCGTGAACTGGCAGCGTCAGACCGCTGCGGTATAATGGTGTTGCGCCCCGTCCGACCTCGCGCAAGCAGTAGCGAAGGAGCCGCAGCGCATGCCCATTCACGACTGGACCCGCGTCGAGGCAGGCATCTTCCACGACTTCCACCACGCGTGGATCGAGGAGTTGAAGCGCACGCTCAACGCCGGCATTCTGCCCGAGGAATACTACGCCCTGGCGGAGCAGCACGCCGTGGGTTTTGGCCCGGACGTTTTGACTCTCCAGGGCCCAACCGGCGCAAACGAAGAAACCACGGAGAAAGGAGACGAAGTCCCCGCCGAAGCGACCTCAGAGGGTGGAGTCTCGGTCCTGCTGTCGCCGCCGAGGGCTCGTGTTACGGCGGAAACCGACATGGAGTTCTACCGCCGCAAGCAGAAGGCCGTCGTGGTTCGGCACGTGAGCGGGGATCGGATGGTGGCCGCCGTGGAGGTCGTGTCGCCGGGCAACAAGGCGGGCCGCAGTGCGCTCCGGTCGTTCCTCGAGAAGACCGCCGAACTGCTCGACCACCGCATCCACTTGCTCATCCTCGATTTGCATCCCCCCACCCCGCGCGATCCGCAGGGAATCCACGGGGCCATCTGGGAGGAGATCAGCGGGCAGGAGTACACGGCGCCGTCCGACCAGCCGTTGACGCTGGCCGCGTACGAGTCCGGGCTTACGGTCCGCGCCTACGTCGAGCCGGTGGCGGCGGGCGGCTCGCTCCCCGATATGCCCCTCTTCCTGGAGCCGGGGGCCCACGTGCTCGCCCCCCTGGAAAACACCTACGACCGCGCATTCGCCGCCGTGCCCCGTCGCTGGCGGGTTGTTTTGGAGGACGCCTGAGGGCGATCGGCTGGTCGACGGGCGAAAGGCCGACCTGTCCCGCTTCGCCTTTCCAAGAATCGGAGTCGCAGAGTCCATGACCGTCGCGTACGAGGATCGATTGGGCCGCCACCTCCAGTGGGCCCTCCGGGAGGGAAGCATGCATTTCGAAGAGAAAAGCGCGGTCCACATCGCGCTCCACCGGATTGTCCAGCGACTCGGCGAGTTGGAGGTACCGTATGCGGTCGCAGACGCGATGGCGTTGTTTTTCCACGGGTTTCGGCGTTTCACCGAAGACATCGACATCCTCGTGACTCGTGAGGGACTTGAGCAAGTCCATCGTCACCTGGAAGGACTCGGGTACGTGCCGGTGTTCTCCGGCAGCAGGAGTCTGCGAGACGCCGAGTCAGGAGTGCGAATCGAGTTCTTGGTCACGGGCGACTTCCCCGGCGACGGCAAGCCCAAACCGGTCTCGTTTCCCCACCCCGACGACGCCGGCATCGTGAAGGAAGGCATCCGCTGGCTGAGCCTTCCGAGCCTGGTCGAACTGAAAATCGCCTCGGGAATGACCAGTCCGGGTCGGCTGAAGGATCTCGCTGACGTCCAGGAGTTGATACGAATCCTCGGTCTGACGGCCGATTTCGCGAGTCGGTTGCGGCCGTTTGTGCAGGAGAAATACCGGGAGCTCTGGTCCGCCGTCCAAGAAGGCTATCCCCCGTAACGGCACGGCGCGGTGACAGAGGCCCAGACTCATTGCCGCGCCGGAGCGGGGAAGCGGGACATCAGGCGGCTGCGCCTATTCCGTCGCCAAGCCGACCGTCAGCCGCAGCTCCTTGCCCGGCTCGATTTGCACGGGCATCCCCTCTTGGAGTTGGCTGCCAGAAAAGGAAGCCTCCGAGCCTGCGCCGAGGTTGGCGACCGTGTACCGCCGGTCGGCCTTCGCGGTCTGAAGCCGGAGGTCGACCTTGCCTGGCCAGAAGTAGGGTACGTCGGCGTACGTCTCTTCGCCGTCCACGAACCGAATCCAGGCCAGCAAGGCCTGGCGGCCCTCTGCCTTAGGGCCGACCGCCAGGGCAACCGACGCCGGCGCGAGGCCAAGTGCCGCCGTGGCCAACAGGCCGAGAATGGTATCCCTGGGGAAGCTTGTCATGGACGGCCCCCCTATTGAGCCTCACACAGCCGGTGAACGCGGGCCTTCCCTCGGCCGGACAATCGCCCGCCAATTCTGGCACAGCCCTCCCAAGCCCGCCGGTTTGCCGACGAATTATCCTTCGGCGACTCGCTGGCTGCAAGTTGGTGGAGTCGGCGAGGTCCCTTGGCGGCCTGCGGCGGGTTTCCAACACCCATGGACTTCCGGTTGGTTCGTCCCCCCCGTTTTGGGGCAATTTCCGACTGTATGGTTGACGAACCGCTCCCTTGGCGGCTACATTAAAGCATGCGCCCTGCCCTGCCACGAACCATCCCCCGCCACGGAACGTCCCGCCTCGTGACTTCAGGACCACCCATGATCAGAAAAGTGTCTAGCGAAGGGATTGGCTACTCGGTCGTCGAATTGAACGATGTCCGGCACGTGTTTGCCTCCGCGGTTCCCCGAACCGGGACCACGCTCGAAGAGCAGGCGCAAGACGCGCTCTTGACGATCAAAGATGTCAATCAAGAGGAAGGCACACGAGGCTCCATCGTCAAGCAGGCCGTGTTCATGAAGGACATCGGTCAAATGGAGGCCTGCCGGCGGATCATGCACGAGTTCTACGGGCCGGAGCTCCCCGCCACCACGTACATCCCTCAGCCGCCGTGCAACGGATCGCTCTTGTCGATTGAGGCGCTGGGCGTGGGCCGGGCCGCCGAAGGCGTGGAAATCCGACGGTTGTCCGACCGACTGGTGGTGGTCAGCCACAGCGGCCTGTCGTGGGTTCACTGCGGTCAGATCGTCCCGGAGACCTCGGCGACCGGCGTCCACGAACGCTCTCTGAGCGCCTTCAAGAAGATGCGCGAGACGCTCCAGAGCGTGGGCGTGCGGTTCGAGCAGGTGATCCGCACCTGGTTGTATCTGGGCGACATCGTGGGGCCCGAGGGAGAAACGCAGCGCTACAAGGAGTTGAACCGGGCCCGGACCGATTTCTTCCGGGACATCCGCTTCGCCCCCGTCAAGACTCCAGATGGTTTTGACCCTGTCATGTATCCGGCCAGCACGGGAATCGGCGCCGACAACCGGGACGTGGTGATGAGCTGCATTGCTCTGGCCACCGAGCGGGACGACATTGTCGGCACGCCCCTGGAGAACCCCGTGCAGACCTCGGCTTTCGACTACTCCACGAAGTACGGCCCGAAGAGCCCCAAGTTCGCCCGGGCGACGGCCCTCTCCTGCGGCCCGTTCGCCTCGATCTTCATCTCCGGGACGGCCAGCATCACGCAGTCCGAGACGCGTCACCTAGGCGACGTGGAGGGCCAGACGCAGCAGACCCTGGACAACATCGAGGCCTTGATCTCCCCGGACAACGTCCAGCGACACGGAATGCCGGGGCTGGGAACCACGCTCGACGGCCTGGCGCTGGTGCGCGTCTATATCAAGCGACAGGAGGACTACGCCAAGACCAGGGCCGTGTGCGAAGCCCGGCTTGGAGAGCTACCCATCGTCTACGCCGTGGCCGACGTCTGCCGGCCCGACCTGCTGGTGGAGATCGAAGGGATCGCCTTCGCCCGCCGAAGCGACGTGTGAACGCTTGGTCCTTCCGAAACGCCGTCCAGATCGCCTTCGCCGGCGCGAGCACGGCGGGACCGCCGGCGCGAATGGAAACGGCACGAGTCGGTTTCTAATTTGTCCCACGCGACGGGGTAATGGCCGTGCGTAGCGGAAACGCGTCGTGAACCGGCAGCCGGCGCATCAGCCAGTCGGTCTCGCGCGTCGCGGGGACCTGGATCGCGCCGGCTGGAGCCAATGTTTGGATGACGGCGGCGACGGGGACTGGCTGTGCCTTCGGCTCGCCCAGCAGGACGCCCAAGCTGCCGGCCAGCACCGTTCCGGAGCCGGCAGGAGGGCACGCTCCTCGCAGTTGCAGGCCGTGGGAGTCGATCCGGAACGAAACGGCCAGCCGGTCGTAGGAGACGAGTTGGCCGGGGTCGCGTGGATCCGGCCCACGGACCATGCCCAGTCGACCGGCCGCCGCGTCGAGAAGCGAACGGCTGATCGCGCCCGGCCCGGCCACGAGCGAGCCGGTGGCTTCCTCGAGACGCCCTTGGCGGACCAGCGCCTTCTGGATGGTCAGTTCGGCGGCGCCGCCGAGGGTATGCGGGAAACGGCCGGCGACCAGTCGCTCCAAATCGACGCCGGAGAACTTCCCCACGAGTTCGCCGCTCCAGCCCTCGGGCGCTTCGTTCGCCCAAACGTAGCCCGAGAAGCGGCTCCCGGGACCCATCGCCTCGAATTCCGGCACGGCGAGTGCCAGGAGCGAGCAGGGCACGGCGCCGCCTCCCGTGTACACCCCCAGGCCGCTGGCCGGTGGTTCGGTCTGACCGTTGCGCGCGACGCGGACCTGGATCGGCTCGGGCGTTTCGACCTCCGCCAGGCGAAACGTGACGTCCGCCTGGCTCCCGCCCGGCAGCCGGTCGATCCTGCCCAGAATTTGCGAGAGCGCGTGCGATGTCTCACCTTGCTTCAGCCTCACTTCGCCGGCCGCCAGGCGCACGTCCCACTCGACGGACCCGGCGCGGCCGGTGAGGGCGCCGCGGACCAGTTGCCAGACCTGATCCAGCCGGCCGGCCTCCACCTCCGCCTGGGAAGCGATCATGACCAGGCAGGGCCGGCCCCGGCCCTCGTTGTCCATCGGCCTTTCCCGGGCGACCTTCAACGTTCGGCAGCGGAGGACGCGGTCTCCCGTTTCCGGGTCCGAAAGCTCCACCCCTTCATAGACGACGACTCCGGGCCGCAAGTATCGCACCCGCGCGAGGGATACCCGCTGGCCCAGTTGCCAGCTCAGGCGAGTTGCCACCGTCTGGACGTGCCCCGGCATGTGCCTGGCCAGGCCGCAGACCAGCACGATCACGGTCGGCACGACGCAGAGGGCGAAGAACGCCGCCACGGAAATGCGACGGCGAGAGCTATCGTGCAGTTGGAACATCCCTGTTCGCTCGTAAAGAGACGTGTGCTCGCTTAGAGTCTTAGTCTGTAGGATGCGCGCGCCGTGCGCGCATCTTGTACAGTGGTTTGTTCAGTAACCCTTTTTGGTTGTGGCCGGAGGCCGCGTTAAGAAAGCAAGTCGCTGATTTCCGTTTCAGAAGAATGAGAGGCCGGTGCGAAGCCGCGAACGGATGAAGCGCCGGTGCGAAGCCGCGAGCGGCAACCCGCGACCCTCACCGTCCCCTCCCTCATCCTTCATCCCTCATCCCTCATCCCTCATCCCTCATCCCTCATCCCTCATCC
>CAZDHR010000125.1:0-16476 GCA_964505295.1 uncultured Planctomycetaceae bacterium | reverse complement strand
GGAAGTCGCGTCGGCTACCGACAATTATATCCCTCCACCTGAATAATCCCACGGCAGGACTCCCACAAACCATGGACGCGAGACCCTTGGGCGAGACCCCTTTGGGCCCCCTGAACTCCCGCTTGCAGACGATCTGGCACAAATCGGCGCCCGGCGCGGTGCGCAAGGCCTTTCGCTCGGGCAAGGACTCGAAGGGTTGGTCGGCCTGGACGAAGCACTTGGCCAAGCGGGAAGAGCCCTTGCCGCTATCCGAGCTTCTGCCGGGCAAGAGTTCGCCCTTGACCTGGGGCTTGCCCGACGGGGCCGAAAATCGCGGCGCGGCCGGCCTGGTGGAGGAGATCGCCCGACTCGGATCGAAAGGTGGTGTGGACGAGCCGTCGCCGGAGCGGATGGTGCTCGGCTGGCTGGCCGACGCGGCGGGTAGCTCCCCGGATGCCGCCTACGCGTTGGAGGCGTTGGCCTGGTGTCACGCGCTGCCCGGTTTGGCCAAGCGGTTGACGCCGGAGGTGTGGTGGGATTTGCTCGAGCATCTGCTGGGTGCCGTTTCCGACGCCCGGGGGATTCCGTTGGACGACGAGCCGGTGATCCATCAGCTCCTGGCGGGCGAGCTGCCGCTTGCGCTTTCGCACCTGTTTCCAGAGATCGCGGCGTGCCGCAAGTTGACGCGGCCGGCGCGACGCGCCCTGTCGGCCGGGCTCGTCGACCTCCTTGACGGCGAGGGACTCCCTCACGCCAGGCATCTGAGGCTTCTGCGCCCGCTATTGGCCTGTTGGACCCGGTGCCGGGCACTCTCGCTCGGGTCGGCCAAGGGAGCCTGGACCGGGCCGGCCCAGACGCAATACGAGTGGCTGGTTCGTCACGCCCTGCGCCTCACCCGCCACGACGGTACGCACGTCTTTTCCGACGGTCGAAGCGGGGCGCGGTGCGGCGACCTGCTTCAGGCCGCGCTTCGTTTTGGCGGCGACCGCGACGACGCCGAGATCGCCGCCCTGGTGCTCCCCCAACGCAAAGAGGCACCGGCACCACGGATCGACGCTCGCCGCCTGCCCAAGGAGGCCGTCCATTCGGAATGGGCTGCTGTGGGCGTGTTGCGTGCGGGCTGGGCCCCGGCGGCTCCCTGGCTCGTGGCGGCCTACCCGGATGAGTCGGTCCAGATCGAGCTACAGTGCCGGCGGGGGCTCGTGTGCAGCGGGCGGTGGGGGTTGGAGGTGCGCCGCGATGGCGAGCCGATCCGGCCCGAGTCGTGCTGGGAGGAACTCTTGTGGGTCTCGGACGACGACGTGGACTACCTGGAACTGGAGATCCAACTCGCAGGCGGGCTCCGCGTGCAACGTCACCTGCTCCTGGCCCGGCAGGACGAATTCCTGCTCTTGGCCGATGCGATTCTCGGCGATCGACCGGCCAGGCTCGAGTACCGGGGATGCTTGCCTTTGGTCGAGGGGGTCGTCTTCCACCCGGCCGACGAGACGCGAGAGGGGTTCTTGACGGGCGATCGTCGCCTGGGGTTGGTCTTGCCGTTGGCGCTGGGCGAGTGGCGTGCGGATGCGAGTCGCGGTTCGCTGGTCGAGACCGAACGGGGCTTAGAGCTTTCCCAGCAAGCCCAAGGGCGGTCGATGTTGGCCCCGCTGTTCGTCGATCTGCGGCCCGGACGCATGACACGCCGGCTCACCTGGCGCCACTTGACGGTCGCCGAGGACCTTCGGGCGCAGCCGAGCGACGTCGCGGTCGGCTATCGCGTGATGATCGGCAAGCACCAATGGTTGATCTACCGCTCGTTGGGGCCGACGGGCAACCGCACGCTATTGGGCCACAATCTGACGACCGAGATGCTCGTGGCTCGATTCGACCGGGACGGCGAGGTGGAGCCGCTGGTGGAGATCGAGTCGGATTAGGACCGGCCGAAGAACCACTTCCCCATTTGCGGAGTAGCAGGCACACGGCCAGGTTGTGATTTTTTCGATTTCGACCGTTCTGCAACGAAAAGTAGGGGCACATTCTGTCGGGCGCTCACCCTAGGAATGTCAAATGTGCCTTCTTGTGCCTGGAAGCAACGCGGTACTACGGTCGATTCCAAAAAAACTCGCAAGCTCGGCGTGTGCCTGCTACGGAAAGCGCGAAGCGTCCTCACCCCCCAACAACCTCCTCCAGCCTCGCCCGAATCTCCTCCTCCCCCAACCCCATCACCCGCAAAAGCAGTAGGGTGCGTGTAACGCACCATCCATAATACTGCGGCTTGCGCGGCCGCTCGGCCCCCAGCCCGGGGAACCGGATCGCGGCCACCTGCTGCGTGAGATGCTCGACCGACTTGAACGTGTGCCAAAGCTCGTCCCGCCGCATCAGCCGGTCGTGGTAGTCGAGCTGGAGCCGGCGCAGCTCCTCGGGCTCTTCCGCATGGTCGTCCACCGGGCACGCTTCGTCGGCGAGGAACACGTAGACGGGCCTGCCCAACGCGACGGCGATCTCGAACTCCCGTTGCGTGTACGACCGCCGGGGCTCCTCCGCCGGGCGCTCTTGCGGCTCGGCGCCGTAGCAGAATCCCACGAGACAGATCACCGCGTCGCACCCGTTGATGCAATCCCGGAGCATCTCGACGACGGCCCGGTAGTCGGGCGGGAAGTCGTCCTGAGCGGCTCGCCGCGGTCGACCACGCGTTGGACCTCGGCGTCGAGATCCGCCTTGCACTGCCGGTACCAGAACGCGTAGCCGCCCAGGAGCATCAGGGCGGGCAAGCCCCAAAGCCCCCCGAGCACCAAGTAGACGACGCGGCGCTTACGCTCGGGCAGGTTGAGACCGGGTGCCTCGTCGGTCATGGCCGGTCGCATGAATTGCAGGTTGAGCGGATGCCCCATCGTTCATTCGTACCATCATCTTAATGATCTGGCAACGGGCCGTTGTGACGCGTCGAGTCCGACCGGCGACGCAACGGATGGGGACACTCGTCTGCCCCCCCCGGACGAGCGGGCACGGCGGGCCTTGCTTGGATAAGGATATCGAATATCATGCCGGGTGTTCGAGACGGCCGGGGGCCGATGCTCGACGCCGTGGCCCCTTCTTCCCGCCCATCTTGGCAACGACGGATGGAACGATCATGAAAGCTCGACTTCCTCTCCTCCTTGCCGCGTCGACGCTTGCTTGCAGTCTGGCCTTCGCGGGCGGGCCGGTCCTGGCACAGGAGACCGGCTTGACCGACCCCGGCGGACCGGCAGAGCCTGCCGACTCGTGGCTGGCGTGGTTCGATCTTCCCGATTTCTGGGAAGAAGCCCGGTTGCCCGACTGGATGGACTGGTTGGCCGACTGGATGGCCTTGCTGGTGCCGGTCTTGGCGATCCTCCTGGGGCTGGGGCTCGGCAAGGTCAGTTCGTGGGTGCTTGGCGCGCTCTCGCGGCGGTGCGAAGCGCGGGGGTGGTCGGTCCAGCAGCAAGCGTTCGCCGGCCTGATGAGCCCGGCCAGCGTGGCCCTGTTCGCGCTGGGGCTGGCGGCCGCGGTGGCCAACGTCGAGGCGCTGGAGGCATCGCGGGGGTTCTGGGAGAGGACCGTCCTGCTGTTGGTCTGCCTCGCCGTGTTGTGGTACGCGTCGAACCTGATCTTCGCCGTCGAGCTGCTCTTGCGCCGGCTGACCCCGGGCATCCAGTCCGCCGTGCACCGCAGCCTGGGACCGCTGGTCCGCAAAACGCTCCGCGCGATCCTGTGGAGCATCGGCGCGTTGTTCATCCTCAACTCGGTGTTCGACCAGGACATCGGGGCGCTTCTGGCCGGGCTGGGCATCGCCGGCCTGGCCGTCTCGCTTGCCGCGCAGGATTCGCTCAAGAACCTCTTCGGCTCGGTCACGATCGTGCTCGACCGGCCGTTCCAGGTGGGCGAGCGGATCATCTACTCGGGCTACGACGGCGTGATCGAGGAGATCGGCCTCCGCTCGACCAAGCTCCGCACGCTGACCGGGCACCTGGTCACCATCCCCAACGCGAAGATCGTCAACGATCCGGTGGAGAACGTCGGCCAGCGCCCGTCCATTCGCCGGACGATGAACGTGACGATCACCTACGACACGCCGCTGGAGAAGATCCAACAGGCGGTTGAGATCCTCCGCAACCTGTTGGAGGAGGAGGGCATCCGCGAGCCGATCCATCCGGTGATCAACGGCGACGAGCTGCCGCCCCGGGTCTACTTCAACGACTACAACGCCGAGAGCCTCAACGTCTTCGTCATCTACTGGTACGCCCCGCCGGCCTACTGGGATTACATGGAGCACGCCCAGCGGCTGAACCTGCGGATCTTCGAAGAGTTTGAGAAGGCGGGCATCGAGTTCGCCTTCCCCACGCAGACGATCTACCTGGCGCACGATGCCAAGCGGCAGTTGGCCATCGAGATGCTCAGCAAGGGGATGGAAGAGCCAGGGTAGGCGCCTGGGGGGGACGCTACAGCGGCGAAAGTGTCTACGCGGTCGAGAACGGTGGGCGAGCTTGTCTCCGCCGTCGGCACCAAGTACGACTCGATCGTCGTGCGCGGTCCGCACGATCAGAATCCGAGCCAGCGCCGAACCGCCTCTTCGACAACGCCCATTTGATCAGGCGAAAGCTGGCCGAGCTTTCGAAGCAGCTTGACGTGAGGGACCGTCACCAAGCTCTGCGCGTCGAACACCCCTTCCCTGAGGAAGCACGCCCGAACCGCCACTTCGAACTGCGAGCCGCGTGGGCTGGTGGTATGGGCCAGCAGTGTGGCCAGCACGCGGTCCTCGGCGCCGGGCGGCACGCTCAGAACGAGGCACGGGCGCACCTTGGCCGCCAGCCCCAGGTCGACCAGCCAAACCTCCCCGCGTCTAGGGCTGGGCATCTCGGGCCTCACGGGCGTCGAGGTCCAGAAACAGCTCTTCCGCTGCCGCAACCAGCGACTCCTCAGGAAGCTCTGCCGGCGCGGATCGAAGCACGCGCCGCAGGACCTCGGTGGCGGCCTCGTGCTTCTCGGCGTCGGAGAGCGCGTCGAACCAATTCAGCAATTGCTGCACTCCGCTACTCATGCCCCGGCTCCTCGTATCGGTTCGTCCCCTCCTTGCTATCCTACGCATCGGCGTGCAAGCCTGCAAGCGGAGAGTTCCCGCGGCCATGGGCCCGGACGAGAGCGCTTGCAGCGCTCGCCCGCGGCACTACAATCTCAGGCGCTCCAAGGCCACGTCCAGCTTCTCCGAGACGGCACACACCAACACTCCCAGAATCCCAGGACTCCGTCCAGCACGCGAAGGAACCCAACGATGAATCGACGCGACTTCCTTAGCTCCACGAGCCGTGCGGCGGCTTGCGTCTCCCTTTCGACATGCGGTTGGGGCACCCACCCTGCCGCCGCGGCGGAGGCCCGTCGCGGGCGCCGCCGCCGTGCGCCCGCCAAGGGCCCGTTGCGGGCTCACCCGAAGAACTCCCGCTACTTCACCGACGGGACCGGCAAAGCGGTCTATCTGACCGGCTCGCATACCTGGTCGAACCTGATCGACATCGGGCCGGGCGATCCCCCGCCGGCGTTCGACTTCGCCGCCTACCTCGATTGCCTCGAACGGCTCGGCCACAACTTCATCCGGTTGTGGACCTGGGAGCCGGTCACTTGGAACACCGAGCGGTGGCACAAAGGCATCCACACCGCCGCGCCGCAGCCGTTTGCGCGGACCGGGCCGGGAAAGGCCCTCGACGGCAAGTCGAAGTTCGATCTGGCCAAGTATGACCGCGTCTATTTCGACCGGCTCCGCCGCCGCCTGCGCGCAGCCGGCGAGCGGGGCATCTACGTCTCCGTGATGCTCTTCGAGGGCTGGGCCATGCAGTTCTCCGAAGGCGCCTGGGAGGGCCATCCTTTTCATCCCGGCAATAACGTCAATGGCATCGACGGCGACGCCAACCGTGACGGCAAGGGCCTGGAGGTGCACGAGCTGGCCGACAAGAAGGTCACGGCGATTCAGGAAGCGTACGTGCGCAAGGTCGTCGACACCGTGAACGACTTGGACAACGTGCTCTACGAGATCTCCAACGAGAACCACCCCGCGTCGACCGAGTGGCAGGTCCACATGATCGAGCGGATCCACGAGTACGAGAAGGAGAAGCCCAAGCAGCACCCGGTCGGGATGACGTTCCAGTACAAGGGCGGCAGCAACCGCACGCTGTTCGAAAGCCCGGCCGACTGGGTCTCGCCCAATCCGGAGGGCGGCTACCGCGACAATCCCCCGGCGGCCGACGGGAGCAAGGTGATCCTGACCGACACCGATCACCTCTGGGGGATCGGCGGCAATCAGGCCTGGGTGTGGAAGAGCTTCCTGCGGGGGATGAACCCGCTGTTCATGGACCCCTACGACGGCGTGGTGATCGGCAACCGCTTCGACCCCAAGTGGGACCCGATCCGCAAGGGCCTGGGGTACACGCTCCGGCTCGCCGATCAGATGGACCTGGCCGCCATGACGCCCCGCGGCAAGCTGGCCTCGACCGGCTACTGCCTGGCCCACGCCGCCCCGGACGGCGAGTATCTGGTCTATCTGCCCGAGGGGGGCGAAGTGACCGTGGACCTATCCGCCACGCCGGGCGAGCTCCGCGTCGAGTGGCTCAACCCGACGGACGGGAAGACGCAAGGCGCGGCGACGACCGCGGGCGGCTCCCGTCGAGAATTCACGGCCCCGTTTCGCGGCGACGCCGTGCTTGCGCTGCGAAGCGCGTGACGGTGGCCGTCAGCAGGCTCTGGACAGGAGGGCGGCGTGACGGTAGCCTGTCCTCCTTGTGAAGATCCCGCTTCGCAGCGCACTTCCACGAAGGTCCGGTTCGTCCGGTCTCGACAGGCCCGTGCGTAGCCCAAGAACTTGCAGGACCACCCCCTCATGAAGACGACCCTTTGGTTCGCCCTTTGCATCTCCGGCTGGGGAGTGGCGATCTTTCTGATGGCCCATCTTGGACGCACACTCGGAATGGGAACGATCCTCGTCTGCAACTTGATCGGCTACGCGATCGCCGTCGCGCTCTTGGCCCGAAACGTGAATCTCGGCTGGACCTGGAATCATCTGCTGGCCGTGGTTGCTAAGTCTCGAATTCTGCGAGACGGAGAGCGGGTGCGGGGCTTGAAGTGAGGGAGGCGCCAAGCTCGCCCCCAGTGGCCCGGATTGTTCTCACAAGGGCTCGCAGTGACTCGATTCATCGGGTCCAAGCACCACCAAACGGCTTCAGATCGGAGAAGTGCGGTCACGACAAACGGCGTACCAGGAATCCGGGGTAGGCGGCCTCGGAGTGCCTCGCTACAGGACCTCCCCCCCAGATTGCGGCGTGGGAGATCTGGTAAGAAGGGCTTTCGTGCGGAAGACAGAAAGCCGCCGGGGCAAACCCGACGGCTTTCTTGCGAAGCTAATCCCTTACCCTGTCCGGTGACTGGCTTTCCGCCATACGGGGGGGAGGGCGGTGCCAGGACCGATTGTAGCATTCCAGGGGCGGGACCCTTCACGTGCGGTGTGCAAACTCCGTCCGCAAGCGTTCCGGAGGGGGTATCTCCCGGGCGATGGATACGGCACGGGCCGTCCGCGGATCGTCACCCGAGGCAATCCCCGACTCGCTATTCCGGACGACGTGCGGAAAGTGATTCAACGAGATTAAACCCCGAATTTCAGAGAAGGTTTCGCTAACCGAGGATCGGCATTGCGGCGAATTGACGCCAGGGCTTCAGGGCCACCCCATCCGAGCGGGGCTCACAATTTCCGGCCGAATTGTCGGTGTTGTGGGAACAGGAATGCCCCGGCCGTCTCCGTGCTCGGCCGAGCCGGCAGGGCTTGCCCTCGGCCGGACCGCCCGGCGGCCGCGAGGGCTCCCAGTGCAGCCATCGCGAACGGGGCGGCCCCATCAATTGCAATCTGGGCCGGAAGACCGCATAATCATTGGTCAACCATCGCAACAACGGAGGACCGAGCGCCATGAAGGAAAAGGTTGCATACCAAGGCGTTACGTTTGACGACGTGTTGCTCGAGCCGCGGCGAAGCGACGTGGTTCCGGCCAACGTCGACGTCAGCACCCGGCTCACCGAGCGCATTCGGCTCACCATTCCGATCCTCAGCTCGCCGATGGACACCGTCACGGAAAGTGAGATGGCCATCGCGCTAGCCCAGGAAGGGGGGATTGGGGTCGTCCATAAGAACATGTCGCTCCCGTCCCAGGCCGACGAGGTCAAGAAAGTGAAGCGGAGCGCGAACGGGATCATCCCCAATCCGGCCACGCTCCCCCCCGATGCTACGGCCAGCCAGGCCCGAGAGCTGATGGATCAGGTCAACGTGTCCGGAATCCCGATCACCCGGCCTGACGGGCACCTGGAGGGCATCCTCACGCGCCGCGACCTGCGATTCCTCGAGGACGGCGACCTCCGCGTCTCGGAGGTGATGACCCGTGAGAATCTAGTGACGGCAACGGGGACCGTAACGCTTGAGCAAGCTGAGAAGATTTTGATGAAAAAAAAGGTGGAGAAGCTTCTGCTGGTTGACGAAGAATTCAGACTGACGGGACTTATTACGATTAAGGACATCGACATGCAGGGGAGATTCCCCAACGCATGTAAAGATGGGCAAGGGAGACTGAGAGTAGGGGCAGCCGTCGGGGTCCACGACTACGAGCGGGTGGGCCGGCTGATTGAGGAGGACGTGGATGTCCTGGTGGTCGATAGCGCACACGGGCATTCGGCCAACGTCATCGAGACCGTCAAGAAAATCAAGGAGCAATGGGATATTGACGTCGTCGCGGGAAACGTGGCGACCGCAGAGGGATGCCGGGAGTTGATCGCCGCGGGGGCGGACGCCGTCAAGGTCGGCATCGGTCCCGGATCGATCTGCACGACGCGGATCATTTCCGGCGTTGGGGTACCCCAGATCACCGCGATCTATCGGGTAGCCCAGGCCGCGGAAGACTCCGGGACGCCCGTGGTGGCCGACGGCGGCATCCGATACTCCGGCGACCTGACCAAGGCAATCGCGGCAGGCGCCCACGTGGTGATGATGGGAGGGTTGTTCGCCGGATTGGAAGAGAGCCCCGGCGATCGGATCCTCTACCAAGGACGGACGTTCAAGGTCTATCGGGGAATGGGCTCACTGGGAGCTATGGTGCACGGCTCCGGCGAACGGTACCGCCAGACCGGCGACCGCAAGCGAGACAAGCTCGTTCCCGAAGGGGTGGAAGGACGCGTGCCGTTCAAGGGTCTTTTAGGGCCTTTCGTATATCAGCTCGTGGGGGGGCTGCGAGCAGGCATGGGTTATTGCGGAACTCGGACCATCGATGAGCTGCGCACCGACGCGCGCTTCATTCAGGTCTCACCAGCCAGTGTTCGGGAGAGTCACCCTCATGACATTGCGATTACGCAGGAAGCCCCCAATTACAGCATGGAGTACATGTTCGACGAGGACTGATCGCGTCGACTCCGCGCCGCCGGCCGCCTTCCGGGGCCGCCCAGTCTCGTCCCATCGCCCCTTCCCTTGTTTGGCCGTCGCACTGGCAGTCGGCTTGTTGACCGCCGCGTGGCTCACCTCCGCGCAAGCCGGCGACTCGGGCGTCACCACGGCCGCTTACGCGCTTGACGCTTCGAGCCACGACTCGGGTGTCCGGACCGTGAGCTACTCGACCAGCGAGCAGGACGGCAAGCTCGAGTGGCTCCCCTACCGACCGTCGAAGGCGGACGTCTCGCGAGGCTCCTCCGCGGAGACGACGGACCGGGGCGGCGAACGGCTTGCCCAGTACACGTCCCCCGTGCTCCCGGAGCCGGCCGCCGAAGGCGTCGTGGACCCGTTCGACGACCCGTTTGAGGATTTGAAAACAGGGGCGAAGCCTTTGCTATCGGGCACGACGCTCCAGGACAAAGTGCTCGAAGAGCCCGTTGCCGAGCAGATGATTCCCGGCCGCCTGCCGGACGTCCTCGTCGACGATCCCTCGTTCCAACCCAACCTGCTGGAGCGGGGGGAAGTAGAATCGGTGGTGATCGCGCCGAGTGTGATCGAGGACCCGTGCTCCGCCGTGAAGCTGACGCCGATCAACCAGATCACCCACGACATCTCGGCCGCGGGAGACATGTTCCCTGAGGAATGTACGCTCATCCAAAGGGGAGCGCCCGACCGGTTGACGCACGGCTGGGCCCCGATCACGTTCACGTGGAAGGCCACCGCCCTGTGCCACAAGCCCGCCTACTTCGAACAAGTGCACCTGGAGCAGTACGGTCACTCGTGGGGTCCGTTTTTGCAGCCGGTTGCCTCCGGGGCCCACTTCTTCCTGACCGTCCCGGTGTTGCCGTACAAGATGGGGCTCTATCCGCCCAACGAGTGCATCTACTCGCTGGGCTACTACCGGCCGGGCAGTTGCGCGCCGTACATGCTCGACCCCTTGCCGCTGAGCATTCGCGCCGCGCTGTTCGAAGCCGGCGCTTGGACCGGCGGAGCCTTCCTGATTCCATAAAGACGAATCGGACGAGCCATCGGACAACGCGCGAGAAAGGCAGTCGCCGGAAGCGCGAAAGGCAGGAAACGAGGGCGGGACGCAGTCGGCGTTCCGCCCTCTCGCTTTGGTCACAGACGCTCCAGCCGCGGTCGGCCCGGTTCAACGCCCTTCGGCGAAGTCGCAACGGCCCCCGCAGCAGTCGGACGCCTGGCAGGAACCGGTCACTCGGGCGGGGCAGAGCGCCTCGCCGGCCCCTGCCACGTGAGCGGCGGGAACGCTCAACTGTTTGGCCAGGTCCCCCCGCTCGCAGGAGGGACACGTCGGCTTCTCGCCGCCGCGGACCAGCCATTCGAATGGGTGATCGCCGCCGCGGCAAACGTATTCATAAATTGGCATGGTGGAAACTCGTTGAATATCCTTGCGCAGGCCGTGACCTGAACACGCAATTATTCTAGGATACACTGCGGCGTCGGGGGAAGTCCGCCTCCGACCGCCCTGTTGCCGTTTCGGAGAGTCCGCCCATGCAGCCGCGCACGCTCGACCGTTCCCAAGTCCGCCAGCTCGATCGCCGAGCCATCGAAGAATACGGCATCCCCGGGGTGGTCCTGATGGAGAACGCCGGACGGGGGGTTGCCGACACGCTCTGTGAGCTGGGCATCGAAGGCCCGGTCGTCATCTGCTGCGGCAAGGGCAACAACGGCGGCGACGGATTCGTCGTCGCCCGACACTTGGAGCTGCGCGGATACGCGGCGCGCGTGCTGATGTGGACCGACCCGGGCAAGCTGTCGGGCGATGCGGCGGCAAATTTCCGTATCCTTCAGAGGACCGACGTTCCCATCGGCTGTTTCCGGCCCAAACACGACGCTGCCCGGCTGGAGGACCAACTGGCCGACGCCGCGTGGATCGTCGACGCCCTTCTGGGGACCGGGGCGCAGGGCGAGCCGCACTCGCCGCTGGACGCCGTGATCGACCAGCTCAACGCGGCCGAGGTCCCGAAGCTCGCCGTGGACGTGCCCAGCGGTTTGGATTGCGACACCGGCCAGGCCTCGCGACATACGATCCGCGCCGCCCACACGTGCACTTTCGTGGCCGCCAAGCCCGGCTTCTTCCAGCCCGACGCCGAGCAGTACACCGGCCAGCTCCACGTGCTCGATATCGGCGCCCCGAGGAAGCTGGTGGAGAGGATGCTGGGCAGGATTTGACCGCACTCGGGATCGGCCGAAGAACAACCTGTTGCCAAGAGCGTGCTGATTGTCGTTTCACCGCAAGCCGGAGGTGTGCGCGACCGGGGAAGGCACGTTGGCGATCCCGCGCACGCCTCCGGCTTGCAGTAAAACGAGACGGCCGCCGAAGGTGGTCACGGCTTCGGGGCGAAGTGACCCACGTTGGGTAGGCTGCGCGGATGATCGATCCCCCCGTAGTGAAACCCGTTGTGCCCGAGGCACGCGCAGAAGTCCTCGCGCTGGTGTTCGGTGACCTGCTGGCCGGCGACCGAGCCCAGCGCGTCGAATCGTTGCTCGCGGGGTCCCAACCGGGCACGGTGCCGATGGGCGGGCTGCTCGCGGCTCGTCGCGGGGGCAGGCTGGTCGGCGGGGTCTTCTCCGAAGTCCAAGCGGGGAGAGCGGCCCTGGTTTGGCCCCCCCGCCTGGCGTCCGGCGAACCGGGCACCACGGCCGAGCGACTCCTGGCCGCCACGGCGGAGTATCTTGTCGGCAACGGGGTCTGTGTAGCCTATGCGCTGCTCGAGCCCGGTATGGGGGACGACGCCCCCCGGCTTCGCGAGGCCGGGTTCGAGCCGGTCGCCGAGCTGCTCTACCTCTTCAGCCTGGAGGAGAGTTTCCCGGCCTCGCCGCCTGCCAGCCCGGTCGAGTTCGAGTCGTATTGCCCGGCCAACCACGACCGCTTGGCTCGCGTCGTCGGGGCTACCTACCAGGAAACGCTCGACTGCCCGAGACTCAACGGGGTTCGGCAGATCGACGACGTTTTGGCGGGCTATCGGGCAACGGGCGTGTTCTCCCCCGGCCGCTGGCTCCTGGTCCGCCATCAGGGTGAGGACGTCGGCTGCCTGCTCCTGGCCGACCACCCCGAGCAAGAGAGCTACGAGCTGGTCTACATGGGGCTGGTGCCCTCGGCCCGAGGGAGCGGTTGGGGGAACGACATCACCCGACGTGCCCAGTGGTTGACTCGTGAGGCTGGGCGCCGGCGCCTGATCCTGGCCGTCGATTCGGCCAACGGCCCGGCGATCCGAATGTACTCGATGCTCGGATTTCACGCCTGGGACCGAAGGAACGTGTATCTGTGGGTCATCGACGGCGCGCGGTGAGCGGAGGAAAAAGTGGGGAGTCGGGAGTTCGGGGCGGGGAGCAAAGCGTGGGGAGTGGGAAGCGAAGAGTCGGGAGCCCGGAGTGGGGGTAAGGGCGTCGCGAACAGACCCGAGCCCCCCGCATTTCCAACTCTGCACTCCCAACTCCCAACTCTGCACTCCCAACTCCCAACTCCCAACTCCCAACTCCCAACTCCCATCTCTTCGCTCCCGACTCCCAACTCCCTGAAGTGTCAAGGTTTACTGCGCGGCGGCTTGCGACCGAACCCGGGTGGGTGGGCGCCGGCCGAACACGTTTTCCACTTCACACGGTTTGCCGCCCAAGAGAGTCTCCGCGGCGTCGGGCAGGCGGAGCCGCCGCGTTTTCTGGCGGTTCCCGCACCGGGCGAGGGCACACGGAATTCTTCTCCGCTTTGGGCGCGGCGCGTGTTTGACAGCAGTGCTGGCAAAGGTAAAATCGGACGCATCGGGTGACACAAAAAGGGAGCCAAGACGGCGACCGCCGTCGTTGTTCGCCAGCCTTCTCCGGTGCTGCCCCGCGTCTAGCGGGGTGGTGAGATTAACGCGCAAACGTTGCACTGCCGGACAAGGTGTGCGCGGGGGGCGCATGGGACGTGGCCATGGACGATATGGAGATCGTGTCAGCTCTCCGCGATGCGGTGGCTGACAGGGTCGGAAAAGAACGCTTCGACTTGTGGTTCGGCGCCACCGGCCGGTTCGAGCTCGACGGCGACGCGCTGACCGTCGTCGTGCCCAACCGCTTCTTCCAGCGGTGGCTCCGCGCGAATTTCTGCCACCACATCGAGCTCGCATGCCGGGACACGCTGGGCCGGGTCCCCTCGCTGGAGTTCCGCGTCGACCCTAACCTGTCGGCGACGCCCGCCGCAAAAACCTCTTCCAACGCGGATTCCCATACGGAGAACGGGGGGCCCCCGCGCGCGGAATCCATCGCGTCGAGCCCGTCTTCTCGCCCCAAGACTCCGCAACCGACGCCGCCCGCAGAAGCGTCGCATCCGGATCCGTCGCCGGTCGGCCCTCCGAGCGCCAATGGCCGACGGCGATTCGCCAACTTGGAGTCGTTCGTCACCGGCCCGACCAGCCAGTTGGCCCACGCCGCGGCCGACTCGGTCGCCCGGCGGCCCGGCGAGCTATCGCCGCTGTTGGTCTACGGCCCGACGGGCGTGGGCAAAACGCACCTGCTCGAAGGCGTTTGGACGGCGGTGCGCAAGCACCATCCCCGCACGACCGTGATCTACCTGACGGCCGAGCAGTTCACCACCGACTTCCTCCAAGCCCTTCGCGGCAGCGGCGTGCCCAGCTTCCGCCGCAAGTATCGCAGCGTCGACGTGCTCGTCCTCGACGACCTTCAGTTCTTCCGCGGCAAGCGGGCGACGCAGATCGAGCTGCTCTACACCATCGATACGCTTCTCAAGCACCGGCGCCAGCTCGTGCTGGCCGCCGACCGGCCGCCGGAGGAAATCTCCGACCTGGGGCCGGAGCTGACCGGCCGGCTGGCCAGCGGGATCGCCTGCCGGATCGAGCCGCCCGACTACCGCACGCGACTGGGCATCGTCGCCCGCATGGCCGATCGCTTCGGGATGCGCGTCCCCGAGGAGGTCAAGCAGTACGTCGCCTCGCATCTGACGAGTCACGCCCGGGAGCTTTCCGGCGCCCTCTGTCGTCTGCGGGCGACGAGCCAAGCGCTCGGCAGGCCGATCACGCTGGCGCTGGCCGAAGAGGAGCTGGCCGAGCTGATCCGGGCGAGCCGTCGAACAGTGCGTTTACCCGATATTGAAAAGGCCATGTGCGACGCGTTCGGTCTGGAGCCCAAGACGTTGCAGTCGGGCGCGAAGTCGAAGTGCGTCAGCCACCCGCGCATGCTCGCCATGTGGCTTGCCCGAAAATACACCCGCAGCGCCCTGAGCGAGATTAGCACCTACTTCGGTCGGCGCAGCCACACGACGGTGATCTCGGCCCAGAAGCGGGTCGACCGCTGGCTGGCCGACGGCCAGTCGATCGAGCTGGCCGACCGCACCTGGGAAGTCGGCGACGCCGTCCAGCAAGTCGAGCGCGTACTCCGCGCGGGGTGAGCGGGGCGGGGCGTGGTCGGGACATCCGTTGCCGGCACTCGCAGCGTCCCATGTCGGTGGAGTCAGGGCCGGGACTTCAAGCTGGCCGTCTGTTCGCTCAAGCGTTTCGAGTCTTCGCAAAGGCGATGCCGTGCGCCATAAGGAGACTGGCGAAGTTCTGAAAGGAAAGTTCTCCGCTGGGCTCTCGATATTGACCCTTTGGCCCCCCTTTCCTGGTCGATAGCAGCAAGCACGCTCCATCGTAGAGTCGCTCCCGGAGCAGCTTGGTCAAGAGGACCTCATACCTCTCCGCGTAGGACGACTCTCGAAACTCCTCGAATACTCGGTAATGTGGTTCCTTCACCTTGACGGGCGCCAAGGACTTCGCGCATTCCTCCAGGAGGAAGACGTAACCGAGCCAAGGACGCTGCGAGGGCTTGAACGCTCCTTCCCGATAGGCGGCCCACAAATCGACGGCATTGCCCAGAGCCTCTTCGGTTCGGTTGTTGAAGTTGTTCCCGAAGGACGGGCCAACCTGAGCCTTGAACTCGATGATCGCGAGAAGGTGACCATCAACCACGGCGAGCAAGTCCCACTTCTTCTCGGCACGGAAGTATCCCGGCAACTCAAGCTGCCTGCTGCAAAAGACGTTGGGTTCCGGCAAGCCCGCCTCGATGAGGAGATCCCGGCAGAGCATGATGAAACCATCGAGGTGCTTCCCACCCGTGACGGCACTGCGCAGACCGGAGTCTTTTCGACCCGCACGACCTTGGCGCGCGGCCTGGCGATCCCGGGTAAGCCAGAAGTGCGAACGGCTTCTTCGAGTCGCTCGTGCAGATTATCCATGGACCTCTACCTCTGCCTTGCTGAAGAAATCGCCACATGCTTCTTTGGCGCGCGCGTTCGCGTAGCGGAAGTATTCGGGGTCAATCTCGAAGCCGACGCTGTTCCGGCCGTGGCGCATTGCGGCAACCGTCGTCGTTCCGGTTCCCACAAAGGGGTCCAGCACGGTGTCGCCCACAAAACTGAACATGCGGATTAGGCGCTCCGCCAGCTCTACCGGATAGGGGGCGGGATGCTTCCGGGTGGACGCTCCCGTGAGCCCGGTCCAAATCTGCTGAAACCACTTCTTGTGATTCTCGTCCGAAATAACGCTCAGAACGCGGGCAGCCACACTTGGCTGCCGATACCCGCCGGGCTTTCGCTCCATCAAGATGAATTCGATGTCGTTCTTGATGACGGCGTTTGGCTCGTAGGGCTTGCCGAGGAAACCGGAACCGTTCTCCACTTCATAGACGGCGTTGGCTATCTTGTGCCAAATGATCGGGGCCAGATTGTCAAACCCGATCTGACGGCAGTGCTCCTGGATCGATGCATGCAACGGGACGACCGTATGTCGCCCCTTATTCTTCCTCCGAGACAGGCAGACGTCTCCGACCACGCAGATCAGTCGTCCGCCGGGAACGAGAGCATCGAAGCACCGCGTCCAGACCTTATCCAGTTCCCGTAGAAACTCGCTGTAGCCTTGGATATGGCCCAGTTGGCCCTCGCTATCCCGGTACTCCTTGAGCGTCCAGTAGGGAGGCGACGTCAGGGCCAAATGAACGGATTCGGGCTCGACCTCCATTTCCCGGGCATCCGCCAGGCAGAGGTGGTGCCTCGTGGGGATTTG
>CAZDHR010000124.1:0-16506 GCA_964505295.1 uncultured Planctomycetaceae bacterium | reverse complement strand
GCCGTGTGCCGTAGCCGGCGGACGGCACACGGCGTGTGGGCTGCTACAAGTTGCCTAGCGTTTCTCCAGCTTCTGCCGGATGTATTCGACGGCTTTGGCGAGTTGGGGGTCGACGGCGGGGTCGGCGGGGTCGGCGTCGGGGGTGGATTCTTGCTCGTGGTTGCGTTGGTGGACGTCGCGGCGGAATCGGGCGTTCAGGAGCTTGGTGAGTTGGTCGTTGTCGACCTCGACCTCGTAGCCCTTGTTGGGTCGCACGCCCCAGTCGTCGTCTTCGCCGGCGTCGCGGCGGCGGTGGATGTTCTTTTCGCTGGGGCGCCAGTAGCTGGCGGTGGTCAGCTTGAGGATGCCCTGCCCGGCTTCCAGGGGAATCAGCTCCTGGACCGTGCCTTTGCCGAACGTGCGCTGGCCGACGACGACCGCCCGGCCGTGGTCCTGGAGGCAGGCGGCGACGATCTCGCTGGCGCTGGCGCTGTAGCCGTTGACGAGCACGGCCATGGGGAACCCGGAGTAGGTGCCGCGCCGGGTGGCCGTGTAAGGCTCGCGGATTTGGCCGTCGCGGTTCCGGGTGGTGACGATGACGCCCGCGTCGATGAACTGGTCGCAGACGCGGATGGCGGCGCCGAGCATTCCGCCGGGATCGTTTCGCAGGTCGAGGATCAGCCCTTGCACGTCGCGCTCGACGAGCCGGTCGAGTGCCCGGCGCAGCTCGGCGTCGGTTTGCTCGCTGAAGGAGTTGACGCGGATGTAGCCGATGCGGTCGTATCCTTCGAGGAAGAAGTCCCACTCGCCCTGCTCGTTTCGGGTATCGCCGAGGACGGTGTCGACGCGGATGATCGCGCGGACGATCTCGACGTCGACCGGCTCTTCCTCGCCCGGGTGGAGGATGGTCAGCGTGACGGGCTCGCCCGGCTTGCCGCGCATGCGGTCGGCGGCGTCCTGGAGCGATAGGCCCTGGGTGCTCTCGCCGTCGATGCGGAGGACCTTGTCGCCGGCGAGGATTCCGGCTTCGTAGGCGGGCGTTCCGACGAGCGGACTCGCCACGGTGAGGTCCCTGGTCTCCGGATCGAGGACGATCTCGATGCCCACGCCGCCGAACTCCTTATCGAGGTCCTCCTGGAACTGGGTGAGCAACTCCGGGCTGATGTAGGCCGAGTAGTCGTCGAGCCGGCGCATCATGCCTTCCAGGGCGCCCTCGAACAGCTCCTGCCGACTCACCTCTTCCAGGGAGCGGAGGTTGACCTCGTTCATCGCGTAGGTGAGCACGCGGCCGTACCGCGACGACCTCGCGACACACAACGCGCAGAGCACCGTGAGTCCGACAATGACGTGGATATTGCGGCGAGGCATGCGGTCATTCCGATCATCGGCACGAAGGAACACAGCGCGGCGGAGCCGCAGCCAAAGGAGGAGGGTTCAGGGTTCAGGGTTCAGGGTTCAGGACTCTGAGGACACGTTTACCCCGAAATCCTGAACCCTGAACCCTGAACCCTGAACCCTAAACCACTTGCAAGCAACGTGTTGCGATTGATTGACCAGTAATCTTTGTGAAGAACTTGACGATGTTTGAGGTTAGTAGTACAGCAGGACCGCAAGACACGCGGTCCGAGGGGACCCCCGTCTCATCCTATCCCGTCTCCGCGGCGTGTGGCAAGACCGGGGTGGGGGGGAAGATGAATGATGAAGGAGGAATGAGGAATGATGAATGCGGAAGGGAGGATTGGGGCCGGTTGACAGGGCGGCTCGTGTGGCGAACAATCGGTCGGTCCGCAGGAGCCGCTCGGCCGGGAGCCGACGCGGACTCGTCGCTCACGCCGGCAGGCTCCGAACGCCCCGCCCGACGCTTTCGTCCCCCCACGCGAGGAGAAGACCGATGCCCCCGTATCCAGTGCTCGTTTTGGCCCTGCTGGCGGCGACCGCGACGGAGCCCCCCCAGATTAACCCCGTTCCCCCGGCGATCCTCAGCGAGACGCTCACCGAGTGGACCTTCGACGAGGGCACCGACGGCTGGGTCGCCGAGCAGCACTGCCAAGTGGCGGCCGAGGCCGGGCTGCTGAAGATCACGGCCACCGAGGACGACCCCTACATGCATTGCCGGGTGAGCCTGCCGGGCGGGGGGCTGGCCGTGGAGATGAAGGCCCGCAGCCGCAACACGGGCCCGGGCTCGGTCTTCTGGACCACCGACCAGTCGCCGCGCCGGGGCGAGGACAAGTCGGCCCACTTCCCGCTCAACCACGACGGACAGTGGCACGAGTACTCGGTCGCCTTCGCCGCCCCGGGCACGCTGACCGACCTGCGGATCGACCCCGGCGCGACCCCCGGTGAGTTCGAGATCGACTGGATCCGCCTGGTGCGTCGCGAGCCGCACCCGCTCGCGATCGAACGGGTCGAGACCACGGAGCGGGTCGTCCGCTTCACGGTCCGGAACCTTCGGGCCGAGCCGATCGAGTTCTCGGCGATGGGCAAGACGCACACGCTGGCCGCCGAGGGCACGATCGATCTCGACCGGCCCATCCGGGGCGACGAGCCGCTGGAGGCCGTCGGCATCGAACTCACCAGCGGCGACTTGCCGCCGGTCCGCCGGAACGTATTCGTCCACAACGCGGAGGCCGAGACCGGCTGGATCGAGCGGCCGCTGGGCGACTTCTCGCTTCGGGTGTCACGCGACGGGCTGGTTGCCCGCGTGTCTTGCGGCGATCAGCTCGTGGCCGTGCTCGCCCCGACGGTGCACGGCGACGGCAAGCTGCCGGCCCTGAAGCTGGTGAGCGAAGCCCCCGTGCTCCGTTTCGAGGGCGACGGCGTGACGCTGGCCGTCTCGGTCGACCGCAACGAGCTGTCGGTCGCCATCGCCGGGCCGGAGACGTGCGAGGGCCCGGTCGTGCGGGCGATCGGCGGTCTGGAGCAGGGGCTTTTCGCCGGGCTGGAGTATCTGGGCAAGGGCGAGCGAAGCTCGTCGAAGCTCGACGTGGAGACCGACGAGCACCTCCGCTTCGCCCCCGATCCGATGAAAGTGACCTGGCCGCTGATGGCCTTCGTGACCGACCGGGCATCGGTGGCCATGACCTGGAAGGACATGGAGCTAGAGCCCCTATTCGCCACGCCCAACTTCTTCGACGCGGCCGACGACCACCGCATGGCCCTGCGCGGGCCGAAGATCGAGGCCACGATCCAGGTCGATCGGCTGCCGCTGGAGGAAACGATCTACTGGGCGGTCACGAAGCCGGGGCTGCCGCCGCTTCCCGAGCCGCCGCGATCCCCGCAGGAGCAGTGGGAGCTGTGTCTTGCCGCGCTCGACGGGCCGCTTCGCACCGAGGCGGGCTGGGGCCACTGCGCCGAAGAGCGGTGGGCCCGACACCCGCACGCCGACATGGCCTCGACCATCTGGCGGCTCACGGGCGAGGCGCCCGAGCTGCCCCGGCTGGCCCCCGGCGGGGCGCACGTATCGAACGACAGCATCTACTTCGTCACGGGTCGCGCCGCCGAGTGGAAAAAGATCCAGGACGCGCGAGTGCGCGGGGCGCTCGGCCGGCAGAAGCCCGACGGCTCGTACCGCTACTCGGGCAAATACGCCCGGGGGCATTTCGAGGATACGGCCGGCGGCGTCTGCGCCCGGCCGGCGGCCACGCTCCTCGATTACGCCCGGTTCACCGGTGACAAGGAGGCCCTGGAAGCGGGTCTGCGCACGCTGGAGTACATGAAGCGGTTTCGCACGCCCCGCGGCGCCCAGGTCTGGGAGGTCCCGCTGCACACGCCCGACCAGCTCGCCTCGGCGTACCTGGTTTGGGCCTACGTGCGGGGCTACGAGCTGACGGGCAACGAGGAGTACCTGCGGCACGCGCGCAAGTGGGCCCTGTCGGGCGTGCCGTTCGTCTACCTGTGGGGCTGCCAGCCGATCATGCTCTACTCCACGCCGCCGGTGTTCGGCGCGACCAACTGGCGGGCGCCCTGCTGGATCGGGCTGCCCGTGCAGTGGGTGGGTGGGGTGTATGCCTACGCTTTGACGATGCTCGCGCCCTACGACGACTCGCTCGACTGGAACCACTTGGCGCGGGGCATCCTCATCTCGGCCGAGCAGCAGCAGTATCCCGACGGGGAATGGATCGGGCTCTTGCCCGACTCGGTCGTGCTCCAGACGCAAGAGCGGCGCCCCTGGCGGATCAACCCGTGCGCGCTGGTCAGCCTCCGCCTGGTGCTCGACGGCCGGCTCGATTCGCTAAGCGTGGCCGTGGACGACGAGCACCGGGTCGTTGCCCCGTTCCCCGTGACCCTGCGGGACGGCAAGGCGCACGTCGAGGCGCGAGCGGGCGTGAAGTACCAGGTGCTGGTGGACGGAGAGCGGATCGTCGACGTGGAGTCGCGGGGCGAAGACGTGGTGGCGGTGGAGTGAGCGCGGGGTGGCGGGCGACCTGCGGCGTGCCGAGGCAGAGCCTCGGGTTAGCGTGTTCCCAGGCGGAGCCTGGGAACAAGGAGGGGTATCCGCCGATACGACCGGCCGAGATCCGTCAAATCTTGAGGACCTCGACGCTGCTCCGGTGCACGACCGCTACGAATGGCGGATCGGTCCCGTGCACAATTCGCTCCATCCTGCGAAGATGCCTGACCAATACGTCAGCCATCTCCTGACCTCGCATATTGCCCGAGCTCAGCACGAAGGTCCTGGCACGCGCACGGATCAACGCTTGCTTCTCGATCGGCCTTCGCCGAATCTTCTTGTCTTTGGTAAGGATAGCCCATCCCTGTCGTGCGACTTCTGGTAGCCAGACGTCGTCGCGCTCATCGTCCGCGAAGTGGTCGCTGTGGACTCGTAGTTCAGCGCTTGCCTCCCGAAACGCTTGAACAACCACTCCGCACTCGAGCGATCAAGAAAGAACACGACGGGCTCAGGCTGCCGTCGTCGCGAACTCGTAGCGGAGCGCTTCTTCGATGGCGAGCGTTTCTTGCCCATAGTCTTTCGCCAGGTCGCCGATCGAATCGCCGGCCCTGTAGCGCTCGCCGATGATCGACGTCGGAATCCCGGTTCCCGCGATGCATGGGCGCCCGAATTGGAGGCGAGGGTCCAGCGATACCAGTCTCGGCGCTTCCTCGATTCGGGGCCTCGTGAACGGGAAGAGCCGGATCGGCAGCCCTGCGGGGTCGCGTTCGATTCGGGACAGGTACGTCTCGACGACGCTCTTCATCTCCAACTGGCCACCTTGAGAGATGTTGACCAGTCTCCCATAACGCTCGATGAACAGGTCTTTTCCGTCGGTGGCCATTTGCTGGTCAGCAAGCGGACATAAAACATCTAGATGTTTTCGCAGGAATACGATAGCTCTACGGACCGCGCTCATCTGAACCTTATGCTTGCGGCGGATGGCGCTGAGTACATGCAACTCGACCACGTTCCGGAAGGAGCAGGCCGGCGTAGCTCGGTCGGCAATCCGAATCAACGGCTGAGCCGTTCGCTCGCCTGACGCTACGAGATAACTCCGCCCCACCGTCCACGCGCGCACGGTCGCATCGGGGAGCTGGAGGCAATGCGCGGTCTCGCGAAGCGTGTACGCGGGGACATCCAAAGGGTCCCGGCCGCCGTAAATGTCGTTCTTGGACTTGGGCATCGTCAGGCACCGAGGCGGAAATACGACTACTCCATCTACCGGAATTGTGCGGACCCTGGAGGATATTGCAAGAGGGATCGATAATTGGCCACTGTGCCCCCGATTTGTGGGGGACCAGTACGGCATCCCGCCTCGCCAAGGCTCGCGGTCCGCACTTGACCCTCCGCCATACCTCTCTCGATACCAGGCTCTGCCTGGGAACCTTCACTCCTCGTCGAGCCGATTGTCCACGATCGTGTTCTCCCCGCCGCCGATCACTTGGAGGGGGCCCCAGGACTCGGCGTCGGGCAGCTCGTTGGAGATCAGGCAGTCGGAGACGCGGCTTTCGGTCACGTCTTTCAGCAGCAGGCCGGCGTGGTCGCAGTCGAGGATGGTGCAGCCGGTGACGTTCATCCGCCGGCAGTTCTCCAGGATCAGGCCGGCGGGCTTGCGACGTGAGCCGTTGATGTGCAGGCCCGTGATCGTACAGTCCCGGCAGTCGCGCACGAGCACGCCGTCATCGGCCTGGGCCTGGTCCTGGTACCTCGGGTTGCGGTCCATCACGTTGGGGCCGATGACCACGTTCGTGCTGCCGACGACGCGAAGGTTGTGCTGCACGCCTTTCCAGAACGTGTTGCCGACGATGCTCACGCCCCGGGCAAGCTGGAGGTCGACGTTGATCTGGACGTCGCTCATCACGTTGTTGGCGATCACCAGGTGACCCCAGCGGCGGTCGTCGGAATCGAGGCCGATGAAGCGGATGTTGGCCGAGTCGGGGGCGGCGTGCGTGTGCTGGATCGTGCATCCGGTGATGGCCACCTCGGCCGTGCCTGCTTTCCCTCCGGTGCAATCGATGAGGATGTTCGCGGCGGGCGGGGCCTCCTGGGCGGCGTCCTCGTCGAGCGGCATGTTGCCCTCGATGTCGCAGCCGGTGACCTGCAAGTTGCGGACGTTGCCGGCCCGGACGACGATGCCGCCCGCGGCGTTGTAGCTGATGTGCGAGTTCGAGACGTTGATCTGGTGCAGGTCGACGTCGTCGAGATAGAGCCCCGCGCCGCGGTTTTTGTACAGGTGGCAGTCGGCCACGATCACGTTGCGGTTCCGCGTGACCAGGTGGATGCCGTGCAGGGCCTCGCGGACGTTCACCCGGCTGACGACGAGCTGCATCGTGCCGACCGCTTCGATGCCCACGGCCTCCTCATGGGCGCCGATGATCTCCAGCCCATCGACCGTGGGCATGCGCTGCCGCTGCCAGACGTTCGGCTTGATGGTACTCGGGCCGGCGGTGCCCTCGTGCGTGCCCACGAACTGGATCGCCGGACCGGGGCCGGCCATCAGCAGCCGGGCGGTGCCGGTGGCGATGATCGCCGTGGGGCCGACCCGATCCAGATCGATCACGATCGGCTGCGTGATTCGGTAGACGCCACGAGGGAAGCGAACGTCGCCCACGCCCGCGTCGACGGCCTTCTGGATCGCGGCCGTGTCGTCGGCCTGCCCGTCGCCGATCGCGCCGAACTGGCGCACGGTGGGCGCCGGCGCCGACGGCTCGTCGGCAGCACTCGCGCCGTTGGCGGCAATCGAAATCGCCACGGAAATCAGCATCGCGCTCATCCAACCTTGCCGTTCCATCCCATGCTCCTTTCACAATCAGGGCCAATCTCGTCGGGGGATCGCTGGACACGCGGACCAAGGTGCCACCCCGAGCATAGATAACCCGCGGGGTAGCCGCAAGTCTCCGCGTGCCAAGCTCCAGCGCACCGCCGGGGCGATTGGCGCACTTGCCTGGGCCATTCCGGACTGCTATGCTAGCGCAAGTCTAAGGTGTATACCGATTTGGCCGAGGGGCCGCCGGAGTGCCGGCGCGCCCCCAGCGCATGTTTGGCCCAAGGCGGCCGAGCGAAAGCCGAGACTTGTCTTGTCGCAGAAGTCGACGGCAGGCGGAGACCGTGTGACGGAAGCTCACGTTTCGCTGCCATGAGCACCGCCGAGGATGGCTCTGGTTTTCCGAGGGAGACACGTCCATGTCAGGAGACAGCCCAACACGCCCGATTCGGCTCGCCGATGAGGTGGTCGCGGACCTCCAGGCCGCGCTCGCGCTCGCGGAGTGCGCTGAAGTCGATCCCAAGAGACTGGGAGGCGTACCGACGTTGCGAGGCACGCGCTTCCCGGTTGCACAGGTTCTTTCCCAAATCGCGGATGGCGATAGCATTGACGATTTGGCCGAGAACTTTGATCTCGACCGGGAGCAATTGTCAACGCTGTTGCACGCGCTTGCCGCCTGTTTGAACCGATCGTTCTATCGATGAATTTCATTCAGCTCGACAAGAACACCGGCGACAAACGCTTGAGAGCAGCCTGCCTGGAGGAGGGCATCGTCGACTGCGACTTGCTCCCACGTTGTTTAAGGGACGAGACGGACGACCTGGTGCTTGAATACGTCATTCAGAACGGGTTCGTCATTTTCACGTTCGATCGTGAGATACACAATGAATGGGGAGCCGTGCTGGCTGGACGTAATCCGGGGATTGTCATCCTGAGGCAAGATGAAAACGTGCTGCGACAGATCAACACGAAGACTGCTCCGCGATACCTCCGAGAATTCAAAACGGCCTTTCCCGCGTGGCACACGGTGCCGTGTCGCCATTCGGTGTTGGAACTGACCCCCACGCGAGTCTTTGTGTATCACACGCTGGCGATAATCCCCGAGCTCGCCTACTGGACCAACTGGCGCGAGACTGGGTGGGAACCGAAACTGATCGCAGCTCTTGAGGCGAATGCGAGCGGCAAGCCGCTGTGAGCCGGCATATTGCTCGACGCGGGGACTACGGCCCGGGCACCACCCTCACCTCGCCGATCTCGCCCTGGAACGGGCAGGGCGATTCGTATTGGCCGACGGTGCCTTGGGCTTCGCCTTCCCTCGCCAGGCGCCGAGCGGGAGGACCATGGCCCGCTCGGCGTAGGCGTCCCACTGGGCGGCGAGCTTCTCGACCAGCTCGGGCTTTTCGGCCGCCAGGTCGTCGAGCTCGGTGCGGTCGGCCTCCATGTCGTAGAGTTCCCAGGGCTGGTTCTCCTTGGCCACGAGCTTCCACTTGCCGTCGCGGATAGCCCGATTGCCCTCGTGCTCCCAGAAGATCGGGTGAGGGCGATCCAGCGGCTTGCCCTGGAAGGCGGGGGCCAGGCTCACGCCCTCCATCGGCTGGATGGTCTCGCCGCCGAGCTGCTTGGGGTACTCGGCCCCGGCCACGTCGACGCAGGTGGCCATCAAGTCGATCAGGTGGCCCGGCTGATGCTCCAGCTCGCCCCGGCGCTTGATCCCCTTGGGCCAGTGGGCCACCAGCGGCGTGGAGATGCCGCCCTCGTGGACGAAGTGCTTGTATTCGCGGAACGGCGTGTTCGAGACGTTCGCCCAGTTGATGCCGTAGGCGATGTAGGTATCCTCGGGGCCGGGCATCACGTTCGGGCCCATCAAGGTCGGCACGCCGGCCCGGTTCTGCTTGGGGATCACGTCGAGGCGCACGGCGTCGGCGGCGATTCTTGGGAGCGACGGCTCCACGGGCCGCTTCCAATCGCCCTTTCGCCCCACGCCCTCCTGGCAGCCGCCGTTGTCCTGGAGAAAGAAGACGAGCGTGTTCTCAAGCTGCCCGGTGCGCTCGAGCGAGTCGACGATCCGGCCGATGCCGGCGTCCATGTTGCTGATCATCCCGGCGTAGACTTCCATGCACCGGGCTTCCCATTCCTTGTGCTCGACCTCGTCCCAGTCACCCACCTGCGGGCTGATCTTCCACTCCCGGTCGATGAGGCCCATCGCGCGGAGCCGCTCGAAGCGGGCCGTGCGCGTGGGCGTGTAGCCGCCGTCGTATTGGCCGTGGTACGGCTCGACGTCCTTCTCCAACGCGTGCATCGGCCAGTGGGCGCACGTGTAGGCGACGTACATGAACAGGGGCTTTTCGGCCTGCTTGCGGAAATGCTCGTCGATGAACCGGACGGCGTGGTCGCTGATCGCGTCGGTGTAGTAGAACACGTCGGGCTGGTATTCGGGGTCGGCGAAGGGGGAGATCATCGTGTTGTCGCGGGCGAGCGTGCCGGGGTCGTAGAAGCTGCCCGCCCCGGTGATCGTGCCGTAGAAGCGGTCGAAGCCCCGCTGGAGCGGCCAGTTGTGCTTGGGCCCTTCCGGCTTGGTCTCCTTGGTGACGTGCCACTTGCCGACCGCGCAGGTGGCGTAGCCGGCCGGGCGCAGGACCTCGGCAATCGTTGCGCATCGCCGGTTCAGGTCGCCGCGGTAGCCGTCGTAGCCGCGATCGTGCGTCATCCAGCCGATGCCCGCCTGGTGCGGGTAGAGGCCGGTGAGGATCGATGCCCGGGTGGGGCAGCACCGGGCCGTGTTGTAGAACTGCGCGAACCGCAGGCCGGCGGCGGCCAGCCCGTCGAGCCGCGGCGTGCGGATTTCGCCGCCGTAGCAGCCGAGGTCGGAATAGCCCATGTCGTCCGACATGATGATCACGATGTTGGGCCGGTCGTCAGCGACCAGCGGACGCGGCACCGCACCGCAAGCGACGGTTGCCAGACTGAGGAGAAGCCAAGTACGCGACATTTCTGGTACCTCGCAGTTGAAAGCGGGAAGACCGATTCGGCACGTGCTCCCTAGGCTAACCTAATCTCCGAGCCTTGGCCAGTTCCCGCCTGGGGACCCACTGTCGCGCCCCCCATCTCCGGATCACGGCAGGCGACGGTTCTTGCGGGGTTACGGGGCAGCGGGGAGGAGCCGAGGCTCCACGTGCAATTCGGTGGCAGCGGTCTGATCCACTCGGCGCCGGCAAGCCCACGGCGCTCGGGTGAACACGGCGGAACTGGCCTTTGTGCGGGTGAGGGGTTTCGCTAGACTCCCCCCACCGTTGGAGCGGCCGGAAGGCCCCTAGTTAAGGTGGGTTGGCGGGGGTCCAAACGGAGTATCTGCCTTCGCGCTGCTTTTGGGAAAGGGATCGCGTCGGGCGTGACGCGGGGATTCTCGTTTGGGGTCTTCCACGTGGTTCGCCCTTGGGCCGGCCGTCATGCTTCGCGCGATCAGGCTGCACCAAAGGAGAAGAAGAGGTATGCTCGCGCGGTTACTCGATCGGGTCCTTCCCCGCACGAGGGGGCAGACCTTTGCATGGGCCTTCGGCCTTGCGTTGCTGGGCGGGTTGGCGATCATCTTGGTCCTTAGCCCGCTGACCGGCTGCAGCTTGCCATTCGCCACGAGGCGTCACGACGGCTACTGGCAACTGGCGTGCAACGTCGTGCGCGGAGAAGGGTACGTGTTCGAGCCGGGGGGGCCGCCGGTCATTCACCGCCCGCCCCTGGTTCCTTGTCTGTTCGCCCCGCTCACGTTCTTGCCCGGCAAGCTCCAACGTCCGGGCGTCGTGCTCCTACAAAGCCTGATGGTGGGGGCGACGTGCTGGCTTCTGTTCGATCTTGCCTCCCGGTCCTTCGGGACGCGCGGATTGCACGCTACTCCGTCGGGCTGCTCTTGGCCTATCCCTGGCTCTACTGGCACGTCAAGGACCCGATGAACGTCGTCACGCAGACGATGCTCGCGTGTCTGATGCTCGATCTGATGCTGCGGGAATTGCTTGCGACGGATGCGCGTCGGCGACGTGCGACGCACTGGCTGCTCGCGTCGGTGCTGTTGGGAGCCGTGATGGCCTGCGCGATGCTCACGCACGGAACGATGCTCCTGTCGATCCCTCTGATTCTCTTGTTCTTGATCGGTGTGGGCATCGCGCTGCGAAACGAGCGTCCGGTCCGCGTTGCCGTCCTCGCCGGCGCGGTGACGGTTGCCTGCGTCGCGCCGTGGACCTGGCGGAATTGGGAGGTGGCCGGGCGCTTCATTCCCGTCGTCAGCAACTCGGGCTACGCCTACTTCTGGGGAAACGCCCATTGGCGGTTTCCGGGCGACCGGACCCAAGGCAAGGAACGCAGACGAGCGCTCGTGCTGGCGGGGGTTCACGACGAGATCTCCCAAGTGTGGCACTTCTCCGGTCTGAAAGACCCGGAGGTCGATCGGCAGGTCAATCGGCGGATGGTGGCGCACATTCGGGCGCATCCCGCTCAGTTTGCCGAGAAGACGCTGCTCAACGCCGCGGAGTTCTACTTCCCCGTGGTCCACGACGCGTTGGGAGTCAACGATCTGGACGGGCCTGCCTGGGTGCTCTACCGGCTCGTGGTCTCCGCCTGGCATGGCGCCCTTTGGGTGCTGGCTCTGGTCGGATTGTGGAGGCAGCGCCGGCCCACGACCAGGGGCCGTTGGTTGCTGGCGCTGGCGTGCGTCGTGCTTCTGGCGATTCCGTACTTCCCTTTTTTGGTGAATATCATTCACAGGCAGTACGTCTTCCAGACGATGCCGCTCGTTTGCCTCCTGGCCGCCAGCGGTCTGGTGACGCTGCTGCCGGCGCGGGAGACCGGGCAATCGGACACCGACCGCTCGCGACCGGCATCGCGTGGCTCCGATTCGGCGACTCCGGCCATCGAGCGGATGAACGGCGATCGGCCCGGCAGTCGCCGGCGCGCTTGGGTGGGTGCGAGCGCAGGCGCCGGAACGCTCGCGATGGGCTCGGCCGAGTCGGGGGACCGGTAGCGGGGGCCGCTGCCCGACTTTCTTTTGCGCTGGCGGACCATGCCCTCCGTCGACTTTGGTCGCCCTTGCCGCGTCGTACGGATGGTGGTACAATGTTACAACAGCGATGGAGCCATCCCTTGGCGAGCGTGGAGGAAGCGAGGATGATCAAGAAGCTGAGCAAGCACGGCAACAGCCTGGCCCTGGTGATCGACCGGCCCATCCTGGAATTGTTGGGGATCGACGAGCGAACGTCGCTGAGCATTTCGACCGACGGGGAGGCCCTGGTCATCGCGCCGGTCCGCGACAAGAAGCGTCGCAAGCGGTTCGAGGAAGCCCTGGCGTCGACCAACCGGCGATACGGCAAGACGCTGAAACGGCTGGCGGAGTAGGCCGGTGGAGCCGACGTTCCTTGCGATCGATGAGATCCTCGCCATCCATCAGGATCAGCTTGCGCGATATGGTGGGGCGGAAGGCGTGAGGGACTGGTCGCTGCTCCAATCGGCCTTGGCCATGCCGGCGGCCGCCTTCGGTGGCCAATACGTCCACTCCGACCTGTGCGAGATGGCCGCGGCCTACTTGTTCCATCTTGTCAAGGACCATCCCTTCATCGACGGGAACAAGCGCGTGGGCGCGGTCGCCGCCGACGTGTTCCTCGCCCTGAACGACGTCCGCTTGACGGCCGGTCAGGACGCCTACGCTGAACTGGTGATTTCGGTGGCCGGCGGCCAAACGTCGAAGTCGGCCGCCGCCGAGTTCTTTCGTGCCAACACCGAACCGGCGTGACCGGCCGGACCCCGGCCACGTGCCTCCGCGCCGGGAATCGCGGCGGGGTAGGACTCGGGCGATCCACACTGAGCGTCGCTATCCGTCGACTCCGGGCCGGCCTTTCCCACGACGGGGGACTACTGCGGCCAACGGCAACCGACTATACTCGGCCGTCGAGGCCGGTTTCCGCACGCTCTCGACCCTCGCAGGAGTTGACCGGAACGATGTACGTCGCAAGGCTGCATATCGCCAAGATATCGAGAAGTCGTCCTCCCGTTGTTTTGGCTGATGCCAACGATTGCTGCCAACGCGTGGGTGCAAGCACCCATAATCCGATTGCCCTTTATTGCGAAAGCGGAGCGATGATGACGCTCGCTCGATGGTTGGCCGCCTGTGGCTTGATGACCGCGTGGGCGGGCGCCGCCGTGGCGCCCGCCGCGGAGCAAGCCAGGCCGCGCCGGCCGGAAATGGTCTTTCCGTTCGCCGACCCCCAGGCGATGTTCGACGCCTTCTTCGGCGAGCCCACCGAGGAAGAGAAGCGGCAACTTGCCCGGATCGACGTGTCGCTGCGCGAAGAACGCCGCCAGGGCGATGCGGCCGTGGAAGCGTATCTCGCCTATCTCCAGGCCCAGGGCATTCGCGTGGTCTCGCGTGGGCGCGACGTGGAGTACCTCCGGGAGCTGGTCGAGTCGCTCCGGGGGCAGATGCGTCAGAAGGACCGATACCGCACGATCAAGGTCTACGTCGCCGAGTCGCCCAAGTGCGATGCGCGCTCGTTTCCCGGCGGCACGTTGGTCTTCTTCCAAGGGCTGTTGGACACGGCCGAGAGCGAGGCGGCCCTGGTCGGGATCGTCGGCCACGAGCTGTCGCACCTGGATCGCGGCCATCACCTGGGGCGGATACGGCGGATGAAGCTGGCCGAGCGGACGTTTTCCGGCGCGGCCCAAGGCTTCTCGCCGCAGCAGTTCTTCCGCTCCGGGACGGCCATCATGCGGATGTGGACACGCCCCTTCGCGCCCGAGTTGGAGAAGGAAGCCGACGACGACGGCGCCCGCTGGGCCTACGGCGCCGGCTACGATCCCCGCGAGATGGCCCGGCTGTTTCTGAGCCTCGAAGCGCGTCACCAGGGGCCCGCGTTCCCGATGCCCGAGTTCCTCCGGTCGCATCCGATGCCGCGTCAGCGGCACGCGGCCATCATGCAGGTCTACGAGGAGCTGGCGCGGACCGAGCCCAAGGACGACCTCTACGTGGGCAAGGAGAACCTCCGCCTGCGCGTGCCGCGCGCGCGGCGCGAGTTTCCTGATTGATCGCCCTGTACGGCACACCGCCGGCGCTCGGGGAAACGACAGGCAACAAGGCGGTGCTACGGCGGCGCCGTCCTTTCGACCTGGCCATCGATCCACTCCAGATAGGCCCGGCTGCCGGCGGCCATCGGCAGGGCGAGGATCTCGGCCACTTCGTAGGGGTGGATGGCGCGGATCGCCTCGTCGATCCGGTCGAACAGGTCCGCCCGGCTCTTGGCCACGCACTGCCATTCCTGGGCCGTCTCGATCGCCCCTTTCCACCGGTAAGTGCTCCTGATCGGGCCGAGCACCTGAACGCAGGCGGCCAGCCGGGCCTCGACCAGCGCCTGGGCGATCCGCTCGGCGTCTTCCTTCTTCTCCGTGGTGGTGATGACCTGGACGTACTCGGTCATGGTCGTGTTTCCCAATCTCGATCTGGGTTGGCATGGGCACGTAAGGTCAGCATACGCCATTCCTCCAACGGGCAACACCCGCACGGGGGCACGTCGAAACCGGGGGGTTGGACGCCGGCTGAGGACCGGCGATAATCGGGACGGAACCCCGGTTCTCGCGACGGACCGCCGTGCCCATGACCGATCCGCTCCCCCAAGCTCGACCCGCCCTGGCGCCGCGTTTGGCCGGCGCCTTGCGACGACGATTGCGCTACGCGTGGTCGCGACTGGCGCGGGGTAGGCGGCGCCCGGCGGTCGAGGCCGCGCTCGACTGGCTGCTCGGTCAGGAGATCGCCGGCGGACTGCGCGATCCGTGGCTCTCTCACTGCCAGTCGCCGCCGCTGGTGGGCGCGTGCATCGAGACGGCCCTATCCTATGGATGCTGGGCAGAGGCAGCTCGTTGGGGTCGATGGCTTGTCTCCGTTCAACGGGCCGACGGGGCGCTTCCCCGCGCGGTGCCTCTCGACGAGGGCTTCGCCGACCAGAGGGCCCGGCCCGATTGGATGACAAGGTTATTCGAGCACTACCGGGCTCCCACGTTCGAGAGCACTGGCTGGGCCGTGCGAAGCTTCCTCGCCCTGGCCGACGATCTGCCGGAACTCGAAGGACCGGCAACCCGCGCGTGCCGTTATCTTCAAACGTGGATCGGTGGAGACGGGACCTTGGAAGCGCCCGCCGAGGGGCACCAATTTGGCCCGGGCACGAGTTGCTGGCCGGTGCTTCCGCTTCTGCCGGCGTTGCAGCGAGCGGGCGAGCGATGGGGCGTACCCACTTGCCGTTCGGCTGCCGAACGGGCCCTACGCGCGTTCGTCGACCGCGGCCTTCAGCCGATCTTCGCCGATCCCGGCTTCCCCGAGGGCTCGACCGGCGACTTGGCCCAACAGATAGAGACTCTGCTCGAAATGGGGTGCGGCGAGACGGCGTACAAACTGACGGGGCACGTCAACTCGCGCCAGAGGCGTGACGGCTCGGTTCGCGAGTCGCTGCCGAGCGGCCGGCTCGATCCCGTTCTCACCCTGGGCCGCACGACCGCCCACGCGGCCGCCTTGTGGTATCGACTCAAGCACCGACAACGTGCCGATGGTGCGATGCGGTATCTGGAGCGGCGTCAAGGGCGTGATGGCAGCCTGCCGGGCCTGCCGAGGCATTGGATTCCTGCATGGAGTGTGCGCGACGCCTGGGCGGTCAAGCATTACCTCGATGCCGCGTTGCTTCGCGTACGCGCCGCGTTTGAGGATCGGTGGCACGAGTTTCCCGACGAGATCGATCCGAACGACGGCCGGATGCAGGCCGTGCGCGCTTGGGTCGACGCATTCCCAGCCGGCGCGAAGGTGGCCGACGTCGGCTGCGGCACGGGGCGTTTCCTCGAGCATCTCGCCGAGTGGTTTCCCGGCACGCGACTGACCGGGATCGATTTCTCCGAGGCGATGCTCGCGCGGCTGCCGGACGGCGTGGAGGCCCGGGCGGGGAGCTTGCTGCGGATCCCGGCGGCGGACGGGGAGTTTGACGGGGCGCTGGCCGTCGAATCGCTGGAGCACGCGCTGGTGCCCGAGCGGGCGGTCGCCGAGCTGTGCCGCGTGGTTCGGCCCGGGGGCCAAGTGCTGGTGATCGACAAGCATCGGGCCAAGCAGCCGCTCTCGGAGCACGACCCCTGGGAGCGGTGGTTTCTGCCCGAAGAACTCGCCCGATGGCTCGCCCGGCACTGCGACGACGTGGCCGTCGAGCCCGTCGCCCACTCCGAAGGCCGCGCCGGCAGCGACCTTTTCCTGGCCGCCCGGGGGAGGCGTAGAAGGGTCTGATCCCAGGTCGTGGCAGCAATGCTAGCAGTTTGGCTGGTGGTT
>CAZDHR010000123.1:0-16506 GCA_964505295.1 uncultured Planctomycetaceae bacterium | reverse complement strand
GCTGGAGCTTGGGAACCAGGGTACGGGAACCGACGGGTTGGGCGAATGTTTACATGCCGTAGGACGCAACCTCCTGTGGCGATTGCATTTGTGGCCCATGGCATGACTGCTTGTCGGAACATCGTCAGCAGTGGGGCCCGCACGGCAACTCCGGGGCTGCTGCCAGGTTGCTCGATGAAGCCGCTCCGCCGGGCGGCGAATCGCGCCCTCCAGCTCTCGCTGTCGTTGGCATGGTGAATTCGAGACATCCGATCGCTTCTTGGAGTCCTGACGATGTTCGAGCGGATTACCTTTGACGCAAAGATCATGGGCCGCCGTGCCTGTATTCGCGGAATGCGGATCCCCGTCTCCGTGATCGTCGGCCAGATCGCGCACGGAGCCTCGCTCGATGAAGTGCTCGAAGACTATCCCGATCTTGAAGCCGAGGACGTGCAACAGGCGCTTGAGTATGCAGCCTGGCTGACGCAGGAAGAGGTCTATCCGGTCTGAGGAGGTGCGGTGCAGTTTCTGGCCGACATGTGCGTATCGCAACGAGTCTGCGACTGGCTCCGACAAGCCGGGCATGAGGTGGTCCATCTGCGCGACGAGGGCTTGCAGCGTCTTGCCAACGGCGACATCTTCGCCAAGGCGGTCGCGGAACACCGCGTTCTGCTCACGTTCGACCTGGACTTCGGCGAGATAGTGACGGGGGCTGGCTCGCAGATCGTCAGCGTGATTGTATTCCGCTTGCACAATACGCGCTCGCCACACGTCATTGAGCGACTTCGTGTGGTCATCGACGAGTCGGCAGAAGCGATTCAGCAGGGCGCCATCATCGTTGTCGAGGAGTCACGCCATCGCGTTCGCCGGTTTCCCATAGGTTGAATACCGCGGTGGCACGGAAACGGGGGCGGCTGCCAAGAAAGGATGCGACCATGAAACGCGGGACTGCAAAGAAGCGGAGGTCCTCCAAGAACCGCAAAGCGAGCCAAGACTGGTCCGCTCTGACTTGGGACCACTTGGATCGCTGGGCCGGCGGCCGCAGCGTTTCGCGAGGCCGCTCCTACGAGCGTCAAGGACGGGTCCACGATCTGGCGATCTCTGAAGACGGCCGACTGCTTGCTACGGTCCAGGGCGGCGAGCGCTACGTGGTGTCCGTCTGGCTGACCGGGAAGAAGCGCGGTGAACGTCTCGACTCCACGTGCACCTGCCCGGTCGGCTACAGCGGCTGCAAGCACGCCGTAGCCGTCGTGGCCGCGTATCTTCAGGCATTGGCCGATGAGACATCGGTTCCCACGGCCGATCCGGAAGACCGGCGCTGGTCTAAGCTCGACGGCAGCGACTCCGAATATGAGGCGGAAGACCTCGACGATTGGGAGCTTGACGACGAGGAAGAGGAGGAGGAGGAGGAGAGGATCGCCCAGCCGAGCCGAAAGGCCAAGGGCGGTTCTCCCCGGCGAACCTGTGCCCAGTGGGACGAGAAGATCAGCGAGCACATTCGGGCAAAGGGACAAGAGGAGTTGGCCGACCTTGTGTGTTCCCTGATGGACCGATTTCCCGAGTTGCGAGAGGAGTTCCGGGAGCGCATCGCCTTGAGCGAGGGCGACGTGGATCACCTGGTCGGCCAGGCTCGCCGTGAAATACGGCAGGTAACATCGGAAATCGGGTGGCAGCACCATTGGGGCGGCGGGGGGTACACGCCCGACTACAGCCGATTGAGGCACCGGCTGGAGCGGCTGTTGGAGCTGGGGCATGCGGACGCGGTTGTCGAGCTGGGGCAGGAATTTATACCCCAGGCCATGGCTCAGGTCGAGCAGTCGCACGACGAGGGAGAGACCGCCATGGCGATCGCCGACTGCGTCTCGGTGGTCTTTGATGCGGTTGAGAAATCGTCCCTGACCGGGCCGCAGAAGCTCTTGTTTGCCATCGACGCCTGTTTGCAGGACGACTACGACGTGGTCGATGATGCCGCCGCGAAACTGCTCGACGCCTCTTGGAAGCAAGAGGAGTGGTCCGCCGTGGCCGACGAGTTGAGTCGCCGTCTCAAGAGGACACCCAAGCCCGCCGGCGATGCGTGGCACCGCGACTACCGGCGCGACCGCATCAGCAGTTGGCTCTCGACGGCCCTGGAGAACGCCGGCCGCGGTGACGAGTTGCTGGCGCTCTACGAGGCGGAGGCGAGGGCGACCAACAGTTACGGGCGGCTGGTCGACTACCTGATCGGCAAGCGAAAGTATGAAGACGCAGAGCGCTGGGCGAAGGAAGGCATCGAGAGGACGTGCGACAAACTGCCCGGGATTGCGTCGGGCCTGGCGAACTCTCTGGGCGAGGTGGCTCGGCGTCGAAAGCAGTGGGACGTGGTGGCCGCCCACGCGGCGTGGCACTTCTTCGAGCGGCCGGCCGCAAGCACGTTCAAAGAGCTACTCGTTCAGGCCCGCAAGGCCAAGTGTGAAAAGCCCGTGCGCGACGCAGCGCTTCGGTTCCTGGAGACAGGGGTTTCGCCCATCCAACGGACCGAGACCCGGAAAGGGAAGACGAACTTGCGTATCGACGCGGCATGGCCGCTTCCCATCCCTGACTACCTGAAGCCGTTCTTCACCCGAGACAGGGCCAGAAGCACGCCTCCGCGTCCACACTACGACGTGCTGTTGGACATGGCCATTGCCGCCAAAAAGCCGGACGACGTGCTACACTGGTTCGACAAGATGTCGGCCGGGCAAAAGCGATCGGCCGGCGGCGGGAGATGGGCTGCCGCGTCACGGGCCGATCGCGTCGCCGCTGCGGTCGCGAAGTCCCATCCCGAGCGGGCCCTGGAGATCTATCGAAGAGGTCTGGAGGCCAACTTGCCACACGCCAACATGTCCGCCTATGAGTCGGCCGCAGCCTACCTCAAGAAGATGCGGCCGCTTATGAAGTCCCTTGGCCGTGAGGGGGAGTGGAAGGCCTTGCTCGCCGAGATTCGGGCGAAGTACGGCAATCGTCCGCGGTTCATGGAGATTCTGGACAGGCTCGAAGGCCGCACGGTTCTTCAGTCCCAGAAGGCCCGCCGCCGCCGGCGATGACTTGCCGACGAGCGAGTCAGGAGGTGGACCATGATTCGAAGCGAGAATGAGTATCGCGATCGCCCGGAAGGCGGCGAGAGCACGGTGGGAGAAGAACGACTAGCGGGGCTGGGTTGGTGGCCCGCTCTCCTCGATCGTCTCCACTACCTGCGCTTCGGGCTCTTCGGTCATGAAGTCGTCAGACGCCGCCCATTTCGTCATTTCCACTGGTACTTCTTTTTGAGATCGTTGCAGTGCGACGGCGGCAGCAGGCGATCGTGTTGGAGCCGTCCGACGACGATGCCCGGAGACACCCCGATTTGCGAAGCGAACCGACGTATGTCTACCTTCCTTCGCAGGCGCGGAAGCTCCATTGCGTACTCGGGCGGAATCAAGAGGTCGCGAGCAAACGCATTGGCTTCTCGCTCTTCTTCCGTCTTGTTGTTTACACCAAAGTCCACAAACAGTCTGCGCCTTCCATGCAACAGCACGTGCCCGGCTTCATGATAGAAACTGAACCATACTTGATCGTCAGTCTTGAACTTCAGGCTGAATTGGATTAGCGCCACATCCTTCTTGGGCAACCATCGTGCAGCACCACTAATGGCTGCCCTTGGGATCTCCTTTGTCAAGACCGCAGCGACACCAACCTGTGCGCACAATTCCGGGAGTTTCTTGTGCCACACGCGGAGGCTTGTCGTGGTCAGATCACGTATCTCGTGTTGCAGAAGCCGCCGAAACTCCTGCCCATTGAAGCCCTCGCAATCGATCGCTTCTGCTCGCAGTTCTCCCATGCGCAGCCACGCGGCCACAAAACCAGGATACCTGGCGCCTGCTTTGTTGCTTCGGTATTGGGCGGACGGCGCAAGCAGCGTTTCTCGCCAGGCCTCAACACTTCCCACACCGAAGAAACGTAGTGTGCGATGCACGACTGTTCCAGCATCTTCGGAGGGCTCTACGAACCCTCGCTCTATGAGGTCGTCGAGTGGGACCTCCTTCAGCCATGCCTTGTGCCTCGCCAGGCCGGCAAGTTTTTTGCGCCGCGACAAAGCCTCGCGATAACCTAATTCGCGTCGATTCCAAAACCTGGCAGAAACGCCCGTGACTAGCTCAAGTTTCTCGGCGGTATCGTAGCTGATAGGGGCGATCCCATTGATAATCTGGCTGATGGTCTTCTCGGTTAGGCCGGTGCGCTGCGCTAGCTGGGCCTGCGAAATCCCCTTTGCATCAATCGATTCCTTGAGTGTCGCCCCGGGTGCCACGGCGTAGTCAGGTGCGAAGCTGTACTTCGACATTGTCGTGCCTGTCAATGATAGTCGCCGATCCCGACGACTTCGATCTTGGTAACTTTCGACCAGTCTATCCCTCCACCGCTCAATTGGGGCACAGGATCATGGTCCGGCATAAAAACAAGCCGATCAGGGTGAACAAGATCAACAGCGAATAAGCCATCTAGATTCTCCGTGAGTTGGTGGCACTTTCCAGGAACGTCCCTCATCACCTCCAGCGTTTCCGCAGCGTCGAGATCCATGAGACGCTGCTGGATCACGCCGGCCATGCGCGGCCCATAGGCACCACGCAATTTCTTCTCCGAGTTGCAGAGCTTGGCAAGCTTAGACGTGGCGAAGCTTATTTCCATGCCTCGCACCTATCCCAATAACTCGGCGTCCATTCGATGGAAGTTTACCAAATACGTAAAGGGTTTTCAAGGCCATCTTCCCAAGAAGAGTTTACCAAACACGTAAACAGGACTTGACTGCATGACCGCTCAAGCATGCAATCTCAGTCAGCCCGTCCTCGGTGCCCGCCGTTTCTTCGGGCGCGAAGCCAATCCGGCCCGTTGGACCAGGCAAGAAAAAGGGCCTGGGAGAAATAGGGCGAATAGCACGGTTTCGTTGATCGCCAACCTTCGACTACTTCCTTGGCGTGATCGCGACGATACTACGGATATCTCCAGTATTTGCGAGGATCGCGATCCTGTCAGATCTCAGAATTCGGAGGGTTATGATGGACACACGGATGTTGTGGCTAGTGGTATTAGGCCTGGCTCTTCTCGGTCTGCCACAACCGGGGCAGTGCCAAGAACTGGGCGGCCCCGGCAATACGTTTCTCAGCCGTGTTGGGGATGTCGGCGTCTTTCCCGGCGAATACTATCGCCCGGGTCCCAACCTCGTCACGACGGTTGGTTATGACGAGTTGGACGAAGACACCGGTTGTGACGTCGGGTGTTTGGAGGGCTGCGAGGATCCTTGTGGGCCGAGATGGCGGGTGTATGGAGACTTCCTGTACCTGCGGCCAGCCAACGAGAAGGTGGCCTTCGCCGTCCCTGTCAACGGGGCCATCGAACCTCCTCCGGGAATGCCCCCCGTGCAGATCGGGCTGGAGGCGGTGGTTGACTGCGACTACGACCCGGGATTCCGCGTTGGGGCGGGCTGTGTGCTGAACGATTGCTCCGAAGTGGGGATGAGCTACACCTTCCTGGAGAGCGACACGTTCAACGGAATCGCCATCGACGTGCCCTACGCAATCCGGTCGTTGGTCGACCACCCCGGGTCTTGGGCAGCCCCCACCGACTTCCTTACCGCGCACGCGGATCTCGATCTCGATCTTGATCTTGTTGACTTCGATTATCGCCGAGTGATCGTTTGTGGCGGGTGCTACAATCTCAACTACGTAGTGGGGGCCCGCTACGCCCACTTAGACCAGGCGTTCACCTCCGTGTTCACGAACGCGACCACCGTCGAAACGGTCGACGCAGCGGTTCGCTTCGACGGCGGCGGTATCCGGGTCGGCCTCGAAGGCGAGCGGCAGATCGGCACGTTTGGCCTGACGGTCTACGGCTCCGGCGTGGCCAGCTTCGTCGGCGGCAACTTCCGCGGCCGATACGCCCAGGCCGACAGCGGCCGAGGCCTCGTCGTCAACACCGGCTGGAACGAGGACCGGGTGGTGTCGATCCTCGATATCGAGCTCGGCTTCGGCTGGGCAAGCCCCAGCGGACGGCTCCGCGCCTCGGCCGGCTACATGTTCAGCGGCTGGTTCAACACGGTGATCACCGACGAGTTCATCGACTCGGTCCGGCTCAACAACTCCGTCGACGCCGGCAACTCCCTCAGCTTCGACGGGCTGGTGCTCCGGAGCGAGATCCGCTTCTAACCTTCAGCGTATGGTCAACCTCCCTGACGGCCCATGATGGGCCGCAGGCGACAAATCGAAACGCAACATGGCCGGGCCTGCTACCGCGGGCCCGGTTTCTTTTCTTGCGATCGGCCAGCCACACGGCCGCTGGAATGCAGCAAATGGGCCGAATTCGGCAGTATTTGGTCTGCATTCGCCAGCGAATCTTTATTTCCGCAAACCCCCTGGCTTGCTCTTCTTGTGCATGGCCACCACAGGACCTTCCTGCCTTAATCTATCCAGACACTTTTTTTTATGTTTTTTGCCCATGCAGTATTGACATCCCATACCCCCCCAGTTAGCGTGGCACCTGCAAGGCCCGCGTCGGACCGTTGAAGAGGCATCTCACGTCGCCGGGCCCTGGTGTGGGCAGTTTCCAACGAGCAGACACATCGTCTCTGTCTGGAGAACCGAATCATGAGGTGGCAAATCCCCTTCTGCAGGCAAGGTACGCGCCGGCACTCGTCCTCCAATCGGGGGCAAGGCAAATGCCGAGCTTGCCGTCCCCGGCGAGCCAGTTTCGAGCCGCTGGAGGATCGCCGGCTCCTGACCGTATCCACCCCGAGTCAGGCGGAGTTCCTCATCATTGCCGCCGACAACTTCGTCGACGAGGCGCAGCCCCTGGCCCACTGGAAGCACATCAAGGGCTACCCGACCTACCTGGCGAAGATGAGCGAAGTGGGCACCACGGACACCGACGTCTTCAACTTCATTTCCGACGCCTACGAGAACGGCCCGGAGACCTCCTACGTCCTCCTGGTCGGCGATCATGAAAACGTGCCCGGGCACGAGATCATCGGGCACAGCTCTCACGGGGCCACGCACGTATGGCACACCGACTATCCGTATGCCTGTGTGGAGGGTGGTGACCTTCTCCCGGATTTGGCGATCGGGCGGCTACCGGGCGACACGGAGGCCCAGATCACGACCATGGTCGAGAAGGTGATGGGCTACGACCGCACGCCCGACATGGGCGACTGGTACGACGACGCCCTGGTTTCCGGCTACTTCCAGGATTATGAGGACGGCGAGGACCCCTTGGACGGCACGGCCGCTCGCATGTTCATGGAAACCGCGCATCGCACGGCCGACTTCCTCGGCGGGGATTTCGATTTCTGGGGTAATCCGGACCCGCTCGATGCGGGGTACACGGTTCACACGGCGTTGAATCCGGAAGACGACAGCTACGCGACGTATCACTACCAGGGATGGGGGTATCCCGGCCGCGACACGCCTCCCGATCCGGTCCCGACCGTGTGGACCGACCTCTGGACCAGCGCGGCCCAGGCCACGGCCGACATCACGACGGCGGTCAACGGTGGCGTGAGCGTGGTGTTTCACCGGGATCACGGGTCGACGGACGGCTGGGGCGATCCTCCCTTCCACAACGCCCAAGTGAACGCCTTGACCAACGGCGACATGCTTCCGGTCGTTTTCAGCATCAACTGCCAAACGGGCCGCTACGACGACGCCGCCACCGATTGCTACGCGGAGACTTGGATGCGCAAATCGGACGGCGGGGCCGTGGGCGTGGTGGCGCCGCCCCGGAATTCCCAATCTGGCTACAACGACGCGCTGACCTTGGCCATCTGTGACGGTTTCTGGGACGCCGCGGACGACAGTTGGACCAGCACCGCTTACCCCACGTCGTGGCGGCCATCCGAGGTGCTCAACCGGGCGAAGGTCCGTGTTCTCGCAGGATACGGTGGGGACGACCTCTCGCAACAGGCGGCCAATATGTTCAATTACTTCGGCGAGCCGGAGATGATGCTCCGCACGGAAACGCCCGTCGCCTTGGACGCGACGTTTCCGTGCATGGTGTTCCAAGGGCACAGCACCGACTTGACGGTCACGGTCACCCGGGGCGGCGTGCCGATCGCAGGGTCGCTCGTGTGCATTTCGCACGCCAGCGCCGACGATTACTGGGTGGGGACGACGAATCTCCTCGGCGAGGTCACGTTCGTCGGCATGACCACCAGTGAAATCGGCGCCTACAGCCTCGTGGCGTCGGCCCACGACAGCGTGCCGTACGAAGGCATCCTCTACAGCAACGGCCCGGACCAGTTCGAGCTCAACGACACCATCTGTACGGCGACCGTGCTGGGCTCGCTTCCGAAGATCACGCTGCGGGACCTCTCCATCCACAGCAGCACCGACGTCGACCTTTTCCAGTACACGGCGCAGGACACCGGCAAGACGATCATCAACGTGTTCTTCAACCCGGAGTGCGGCGACGTCGACATGCGCGTCAAGGACATTCGCGGAAACGTGATTGCCGAGGCAACCGAGACCAGCATCGCGCCGCTTCGCGACATGGCACACGTGGTCATCCCGGTCGTCTCCCAGGAGATGTACTTCATCGAGGTGTACAGCAGCGAGGCGGAGGTGAATGCGTACCACCTGGAGATCGAGAACTTTGCGGCGCCCATTCCCGATGCCGTGGTGCTCGACCCGGCAGACGACGAGGGCTGGAGCAACTCGGACAATCTCACTTGCGTCGAAGACGCGAGGATCTTCATCGAGGCCGACCTGTTCGAGTTCGACCTGGAGAACATCGACATCCTCACTCCAGCCGAGGTCGCTGCCCAGGAGCCGGGCGCGGCCGTCGAGGTGTTCGTCAACGGCAACTCGGTGGGCTATGCGACCCCCATCTCCGGGACGGGTGACACCCTGTTCCAATACACTTTTGAGGCCGGGGAGCTTTCCACGACCTTCATTCCCACGCAAGGCGGCGGAGGGTTGAACTTCGTCAAGGCGGCCGTGCGGATGTTCGACGGGCAACAGGACGCCGGCGGCCTGCCCGACCCGGCCGACGGTCGCACGCAGTTGTCGGAGCCACTGCTGTTGACCCTGGACGTGACGGCGCCCGCTGCCAGCACCCCCGACTTGCTCGCTTCGAGCGACACCGGCGCCTTCGACGACGACAACGTCACCAAGATCAACCAGCCGGCTCTCACGGGCGTGGCCGAGGCGAACGCGAGGGTCCGGGTCTTTGCCGACGGCTTGCTCGTCGGCGAAGGAATGGTCGGGAAAGACGCAACGGACGGCGATCCGAACAATGGCCTCGGACTATGGGAAATCACCGTCGAGCCGCTCGACGACGGGATCTACGACATCACTACGCAAGTCGATGACCCGGCGTGCAATCTCAGTGAGCTCTCCGGAGCACTGGAGATTGAGATCGATACCGTCGCGCCCAACACGCCGTTCCTCGACCTGCTCGCGGCCGACGACTCGGGTCGCAGCAACGAAGACGACGTGACCAACGATGCCACGCCCCGGCTGGACAGCGTGGTGGACGATCCCGACGGCCCCGACGGTCACCGGTTCACGGCCACGAACATCGTCTATCGCATCTTCGACCGCTACGATACGCAGGCCGAGGCCCTGGTCAAGGCCGGCGGGGCGCTGCACGCAAACGGTGCCTTCACCGATATGGTCGACTTGCGACTTGTTGCTGAGACGCAAGGCGATGAGAACGACGGCCATCACAATCTCAAGCTGGAGGTCGAGGACCGGGCCGGCAACCTGAGCGAGGACTACCTGCTTGATATCCTCCTCGACCGCGTCGCTCCGCCGGTGACGATCATCGACATCGATCCGGCGGCGACCGATACGGGAATCGAAGGCCAGCCGTGGACCTTCGTGGATCGGATCACCAGCGATACGGCGACCGGGTTCTTCGGCCGGGCGGAGGCCGATGCCATCGTGCGGCTCTATGCCGACGACGTGAGCGACGACGCCGTCGCGAACCCTGCCGAGTACAGCCTCACCGTGGCCGTGCCCGAGGACGGCAACGTCGCCTTCCCCAACGGGCAATGGAACACGGCCTTTATCCGCGACCTGAACGACCCGAACTTTTTCCTGTTGGACGGGATTCGGGAGATTCTGGTGACGGCCGAGGACGTGGCGGGGAACGTCAACCAGGTGGACGACCAGGTCGGCGACGAGGAACAGACCCTCGACATCTTTATCGACACGCGGGGCCCGCAGGTCGAGGAAGTCAACATCACCGGCGAGGAAGCCTACGACCTGTTCAATCCCAAAGGCGGGGACGATCCCGACGAGGGCCCCACCCCGCTGGTCTGGAGCCTGGACATCGACCTGATCGACCAGCCGGTTCGGGTCAACGGCGTTCTGAACTTCGTCTATCCGGCCGCCAACGAAATCCTGGCGACCACGCCGGGCAACATCCAGATCGTGGGCGACGCCAACGGGGTCATCCCCATCGAGTCGATCGATTTCCTCGATTACACGGTCGCCGGCGACGTCGGGAAGACGACGATCCGGCTGCACTTCTTCGACCCGTTGCCCGACGATCGGTTCACGCTGACCGTCTCGGACCGGATCAAGGACGACGCCGGCAACGCCCTGGACGGCGAGAGCAAGGCGGCCGAGCCGCAGGACGACCTCTCCTTGCCCAGCGGCGACGGCGATCCCGGCGAGGATTTTGTCGCCCGGTTCACCGTCGACAGCCGGCCGGAGGTGGGGACGTGGAGCGCGGGGAGTGTCTACGTCGACACGAACGGGAACTTCCACTTCGACCCGGAGAACGTCGACTACACCAACCGCGATCTCGTCTACGTGCTCGGATTCACGACCGACTACATCTTCGCCGGCAATTTCGCGCTGGGGGCGAATGACACGGCCGACGGGTTCGACAAGCTGGCGGCGTACGGGAAGGTCGGCGGTCAGGCCCGATGGATGGTCGACACGGACAACAACGGCGTGCCCAACGTGGTCAAGGACGATCCGGCCAATATCATCGGCCACCCGTTCGCCGGGAACTTCGATCTGGGTAACCCGAACAACGTCGAGAACGGCGACGAGGTTGGGGTGTTCGACGGAACGACCTGGTGGCTGGACACCACCCACGACTTCAACGTCGACACGGCGATCAGCTTCCCCGGGATGACCCTCGGCTTCCCGATCGCAGGCGACTTCGACGGCAACGGACTGGACGACCTGGGGACCTTCCAGCCGGCGGACATCGGAAACGGCGGGGTCTTCACGTTCGCTCTGCGGGACACCGCCACGACGTGGTTCCCCTTGCAGACGATTGATTTCCAGTACCAGGACTTCATTGGCGTTCGGGAGCGTCCGGTGGCCGCCGACATGGACGGGGACGGCATCGACGACGTGGGGCTTTGGGTGCCCGACCGCAGCGGCGCCACGCCCTGGGAAACGGGCGAATGGTACTTCCTGCTCTCCGCCGATCTCGGCGGCACGAAGCGGATCGAAGGCCAGGTGAACACGCTCGACCATCACTTCTCGCCGATTCCGCTGGGAGAGGACCTTTTCGCCCAGTTCGGCGATGAGTTTGCGGTGCCGGTCGTCGGAAACTTCGACCCACCGGTGGCCGGCGAGGGCGTGGCGTCCGATCCCACGGTGGTCAGCCTGCTCGGCACGTCGGGCGACGACGTGCTGGAATTCAAGCCCGGTCCGACGCCAGACACGTGGACCGTGACGGTCAACGGCTTCGCGCAAAACGCGGCGTCCGACAGCGGCATCGCCGTCGAGTTCGACGGCCTGGAGGGCAAGGACACGGTGATCGTCACGGGCACCGCCGCCGTCGATACAGCCAAGCTATGGCCCCATCGCGGGACGGTCGTTGGCGAAGGCTACACGGTCGGGTTCGACAACGTCGATTCTGTCACGGTACACGGCGGCGGCGGGGAGGACGTGGCCGACCTGCGGGGCGATCCCGCCGGCAAGGACACGTACCACGCCTGGCCCGACGAGGCCAAGCTCTTCGGCGACGGGTTCATCAACCGGGTCGTGGCATTCCCCTGGGTGCACGCCTTCAGCACGGCCGGCAACCAGGACATGGCCGTCTTGCACGACGACCCCGACGGGACCGACGTCTTCCGGTTCTGGCCCGAGCAGGCCAAGCTCTACGGCGATGGGTTCTTCACCCGGGCCAAGGGGTTCTGGCAGGTGCACGCGTTCTCCAGCCCGGGGAACGACGACATGGCCGTGCTCTACGACAACCCCCACGACGTGGACACCTTCAAGTTCTACCCCGGCGAGGCCAAGCTGTTCGGCGTCGGGTTCTACAATCGGGCCAAGGGTTTCTCGCAGGTGCACGCGTTCTCCGAGGGCGACGACGACGTGGCCATCCTCTACGACGACCCCGATGGCGACGAAGTCTTCAATGCCTGGCCGGAGCAAGCCAAGCTCTACGGCGACGGCTTCTTCAACCGGGCGAAGGGTTTTCGCTCGGTGTACGCCTACGCCAGGGGCGGCGACGACGTGGCCCACCTGTACGGCTCCGGGGCCCAGGACACGCTGGTGGCCACGGCGGAGCAGGCCAGGATGTTCAATTCGGAGTATTTCCACCGGGCATCGTCGTTCGACCGAGTGTACGCCCACGGGGCCGACGACGTGGACACGGCCATCCTCTACGACGCGGTCCTGGAAAGCGGGATCACCTCAGCTCCGGCGGGCGTCGAGAGCATCCTCTGGCTCTACGAGTTCGAGGAAATTCAACAGCGCAACGCCGACGACGAGGCCGAATCGACGACCGAAGCGGTCGACGAGATGTTCCTCGCCTACTGGCCGTAGTCGGCCGGCAGTCAAGCATCGTTTTGTGATCGCCGAAGGTAGGCCGAGGTTGTCAGGCCGCCTCAGAGGGTTTGTCATCCTTCGCGGGGGCGGCGTTTCGGGCCTCCGGCGGCCCGGGCAACGACTCGATCGCCGCCGTCTGATCGTGCACCGTCACGTGCGTGTAGACGCCCAGCGTGAGCCGAATATCGCTGTGCCGGGCCAGCGTCTGGGCCATCTTCGGCGAAATCCCGGCCCGCTCGAGGCTCGTGATGAAGAGATGCCGGAAGCTGTGGAAGTCGGCAAAGAGCCCCTCGTGGTTGCCGTAACAGAGGAAGTCGGAGCCGAGCCGTCGCCTCTTCTCGGCGTCGGTATCCGCCTCTTCGATCCACTGGTCCCGAGCGGCCATCAGGTCCCGCTCGATCATCTTGTGCGTCGCCCGGTTCGTGCCCCCGGGCATGCGGCCTGAGATCGGGAAGAGCACATCATCGGGGCCAAGCCCCGTACGCGTTGCCAGCCACTCCTTCAACAGACGGGCAACCTCGGGATGCAAAATCTGCGTGTCCTGCCGCCGTCGTTTGCTGTAACAGGCTCGATCAGCCGGGCGAACTCCCCCTCGCAGAGCGCCCGGCGGTCGTGCCGCCGATCGGTCTGCACGTTGAGCCGTGAGAGGTGGACAAGCGGATCGGTCGGCGTGCGCCCGTCGCGCACCAGCCACCGCGTGAACTGCTTCGCGGCCTTGAGATAGTGGTTGTGCGTCTGGGCGCTCAATCCGTTACGACGAAGCTGCCCCAGGAATTCCAGTGCCCCGCTCGCCGAGATGTCGCCGATCATCTTCCATCTTCGTGCGGCGATCATCTCGTTGAGCTTGACGATCGACTCGACGATCTGCTTGGATGTCACGCCCTTGTTGGCCAGGTAGCTCTCGAACTCCCGCACGTGCTCGGCCAAGGGCCGCTGCCGCTGTTGTTCGGTCGGGTCGACCAAGCCCGCCTTCTCGCGCTCGACTCGCGTCACGATCTGGTTAAGCATGGCCTGAGCGGCCTGCTTGTCCATCGCCAATGGGACACGTTTCACCCGCCCGTGGGCATCCTTGTACTGCCCCCACCACTTCTTGAACTTGCCCTTGACCTTCTCGCCTGTGGCCGGATCCTTGAGCACCACCAGCTTCTTGTACAGACTCGCCATGCACGGTCTCCTTCATGTCAGGAGTGCCAAAACCCCAATCCAAAGCAGAGCGAGTGTGGCTCGACACGCGGGAAAAGCAAGCCAGGAGTCCGACGCCTTCTTGATATTTTCCGTAATGGCTCGTTGGGGACCGTTCACCTTCCAGTTGCATAATAGCCGGCGTTGAGGCGGGCGGTTTGTTGAGAATCCTCGGGGTTCCAGGGGAAGTGCGCCGTGGTCATAGGCCACCTGCGCGCACGCCAGGTCGCGGGGAAAACGGCCTTTCTGGACGGGCGCTCGGCGCAACGTGTGGGGTGGAAAGGATTTGCATTTTCGGACCAGACTCGAAATTCCTGCCCAACAATCGGTTTCGCCATAACTCGTTTCTCGGCAACGACTTGCAACCGGCGGCCGGGGCCCTTGTTGGACACTTGGACGGGCCTTGGGGGCGGCGTTTGGGCGCCCGGTTTTCGGCCTAACGTGGTCGAGCATACCATGTTAGCGCCGAGCCGCAAGGTCGTTTCTGGACGGGGCCGGATCGTGTCCAACTTGCTTCGCCGGGCGGGTGTCCGGCGGGGGACGGCCGGGTGCGGTCTTGGGAAGTTATTTCGCCCCAAGAAGCGGGGCAGCGGCGTGAGAGGTCAGCGTTCGGGGTCCAGGACTTGGAGCTCCACCTATGCACGTGGATCCTGAACCCTGAACCCTGAACCCAAAAACGCGACCTATTTGCGGCGACTTTCGGAAACGAAGTGCCCTGGTGGTTTGTCGGGCCTTATGGGACGTGGGTCGCCTGTGGTGGGTGGAACGCCCTGGTGACGAGGCGCTAGCTTACCGCCGCGTTGATGGCGGCGGCTTGGGTGCGGTGGGCGATGGGGCGGTCGAGAAAGCCGGAGAGCTTGCGGGAGCGGACCGGGTGTTGGAGCTTGCGGACCGCTTTGGCCTCGATCTGGCGGACGCGCTCGCGCGTGACCGAGAAGATCTTGCCTACCTCTTCGAGCGTGTACGTGTAGCCGTCGGCCAGGCCGTAGCGGAGCCGGATGATCTCCCGCTCACGATAGTTCAGTCCGGCCAAGGCGTCGGCGATCCGCGACTTGAGCAGGTCCTGGTTCATGTCGTAGAGCGGATCATCCTCGCGATAGTCTTCGAGGAACTCGCCGAAATAGCTGTCCTCGTGATCGCTCACCGGCTGATCCAGGGAGAGCGGCTGACGGCTCATCTGCAGCACGCAGCTCGTCTCGTCGATCGACAGCCCGGCGGCCCGGGCGGTCTCCTCCACGGTGGGCTCGCAGCCGTTCTGCTGGAGGAGGTCGCGGGTGACGGTCCGCACGCGGCTCATCGTCTCGATCATGTGAACCGGCACGCGGATCGTGCGGCTCTGGTCGGCGATGGCCCGGGTGATCGCCTGGCGGATCCACCAGGTGGCGTAGGTGGAGAACTTGTAGCCGCGGGCGTGCTCGAACTTGTCGACGGCCCGCATCAGGCCGGTGTTCCCCTCCTGGATCAGATCGAGGAAGCTCAGCCCGCGGTTGCGGTAGCGTTTGGCGATGGAGACGACCAGCCGCAAGTTGCCGGCCGAGAGGCTTCGTTTGGCGGCGTCGTACTCGTATTGGAGCTCGATGGTATTGGCGACGCGGCGGCGCAGGGTGGAGGGGCTTTCCAGGGTGATTCGCATTAGGTACCGGAGTTCCTTGCGGATCTCGGCCACGCGGTCGGCCGCCTGCCGGTTGCGGCGAAGCCGGGCCAGCTCCTCGGAGAGGACGTCCATGCGCCTCGATATTTCCTTGAGCTGCGCGAGCGGTGGATGCAGGCGCTGCGTGCGTAGGCCGATCTCTTCGATCAGCCGGACCGCCTTATTGCGTCGCGAGACGAGCCGGCGCCATGCCTGGCGGCGTTCTCGCTTTCGCCGGCGCTTGTTGATGGCCACCTGGAAGTCGGCCTGGTTCCGTCGCATCAAGTGCCCAAGCGTGCGAAGATTGGGCTCCAGCAGGCCCATGATGTGCCGCTTCTCCCGCACGTTGGTCACGGAGACCTCGACGGTGCGATCCAGGCGGAGGCGGCCGTCGCGGATCTTCTCCAACAGGGTGATCGCGGCCTGGAGGACGTAGTCGGTGGCCAGCACGGCGTGGCGGAAGGAGGTCCGGGAGCGCTCGATGCGCTTGGCGGCGGTGATTTCCTCCCGACGCGAGAGCAACGGGATCTCCCCCATCTGCATCAGGTAAATCCGCACCGGATCGTCGATGTGGTCGTCGTTGCCGGTGACGATCGGGGCCTCGTCGGTCGGCCCCTCCCGGGCGTCGACTGGCTCTTCCGGCTCGACCGGGGCGCGCTCATCCAGGTTGAGATCCCCCCGGTCCGCCCCGGATGCAACGGTCTTGCTCTTCCCGTTGACGCCGGTCCGACCGTTCCGTCGGGGGGTTCCGTTTGTCTTTCGGGGCGTGGCCTTGCGGCTGGCGACACGTTTCCTAGTGGACCTGCTGGTGGCTTTCGGCAAGGTGCAATCCTCAGAACGCAAGGGACATCAGGTGGGCCAATCGTGGGTCAGTCACCGATGAGGAACGCACATTGGATGCCAAATGTGGCAAGGCATGGCTGGCTTTGCGTA
>CAZDHR010000122.1:0-16534 GCA_964505295.1 uncultured Planctomycetaceae bacterium | reverse complement strand
ATTCACATCTCACATAATCACAGACTTCCCGTCTCAGATAATCCGGGCCTTAGCAACTACTGGCAACCATCAACCAATACCACCAACATCGAAATCGGATATCTTACGAAAGTCGACGCCGCCGGGCGAACATCCGCGGAACTCCCACGGGTATTACTTAACGCGGCCTCCGGCCACAACCAAAAAGGGTTACTGAACAAACCGCTGTACAAGATGCGCGCACGGCGCGCGCATCCTACAGACTAAGACTCTAACGAAGCTTTACCGCCATTGCCACCACCCGGCGGCCCGTCGCCGCACCGCCGCGCGGACGGCCCCCCATCGTCAGGGGCCGTGGCCGGGGCTCGCCGGCATCTCCCGGCCCTTCGACCCCTCGGTCCGGGGGCCGTTCGCCGGCGACTTGAAGGGCGTCGGGCGACCGTTATAATCACGGGTTGAATCCCTGTGGGAGGTGAAAAGATGCCCGAACTCGGCGTGAACATCGATCACGTGGCCACGGTCCGGCAGGCCCGGCGGACCTACGAGCCGGATCCGGTCTGGGCCGCGGCGCTTGCCGAATTGGGAGGCGCTGACGGAATCACGCTGCACCTCCGCGAGGACCGTCGCCATATCCAGGATCGCGACCTCCAGATCCTCCGCGAGACGGTCACCGTCAAGCTGAACCTCGAGATGGCCTGCGAAGCGGAGGTCGTGGCGATCGCCTGCCGGATCAAGCCGGATCAGGCCACCCTCGTCCCCGAGCGCCGCGAAGAGGTCACTACCGAGGGCGGTCTGGCCGTCGTGGGCCAAGAGGACCGCGTTGGCGAGGTGGTCCGTCGTCTCCAGGATGCGGGCGTTTCGGTAAGCCTCTTTCTCGACCCCGACCTCAAGCAGATCGAGGCCGGCGCCGAGATGGGCGCCGACGCCGTCGAGCTGCACACCGGCCAGTACGCCCTGGCCAAGCCGGGCCCAAAGCAACAGAAAGAGCTGGAGACGCTGCGCGCGGCCGGGGCCAAGGTCTGCAAGTACGGCATGACCCTGCACGCCGGGCACGGGCTGACCTATCGGAACGCCGTCCCGGTGGCCTCCATCGACCGGATGCACGAGCTGAACATCGGCCACAGCATCATCGCCCGGGCGATCATGGTCGGGTTCGAGCAAGCCGTGCGGGAGATGAAGAGGCTGGTAGGGGGATGAGGGTTGAGGGATGATGAGCGATGAGGGATAAGAGATGAGGGATGGAGGATAGCCGATTGTGGGAAACGGATCGGAGACAAGAGATCGACGCTAAGGAAACAGGGTAGTGCTTTGTCAAGCCTAAGAATGGGGGTCGCCCGGCGTGATAGTCGTGGTTCGCTCCGCGAACCAAACGCCATGATCGCGGAGCGATCAGCGACTATCCCACGCGCGAGCATTTTACGCCCCAACCCAAAAACTAAGCCTTGACAGAGCAGTAGTCCCTCGTTGCCCGTTCATCCCTTATCCCTCATCTCTCATCCCTCATCTCCGACACAGGAGTGGATTTCCCATGGCTACCCGAGCCGAACAATTCGCCGGTCTCTCCGTGGCGATCATCACGCCTTTTCGCGACGGCCAACTCGACGTCGAGGCCCTCCGCCGGCAGGTCGAGTTCCAGATCGAGGCGGGCACCACCTGCCTGTGCCCGGTAGGCACCACGGGCGAATCGCCTACGCTCTCGCACGACGAGCACGAGCGCGTGGTCGCCGAGGTGGTCCAGGCCGCGGCCGGGCGCATCAAGGTCATGGCCGGCTCCGGCTCGAACAGCACCCAGGAAGCCCTCCGCCTGACCCGCTTCGCCGCCAAGCACGGCGCCGACGCCGCCCTCGTCGTCGCCCCCTACTATAACAAACCCACCCAGGAAGGCTTCTACCAGCATTACAAGGCCCTGGCCGAAGCGGTCGATATCCCAATCTGTGTCTACAACATCCCGGGCCGCACGGGCAAGAACATCGAGCCCGAGACCATCGCCCGGATGGCCGAGCTGCCGAACGTCGCCATGGTCAAGGAGGCCACCGGGTCGATGGACCAGGCCTCGCAGATCATCGCCACCACCGACCTGACCCTGTTGAGCGGCGACGACAGCCTCACTCTACCGCTTCTGGCCATCGGCGGGCGCGGCGTGATCTCCGTGGTGGGCAACATCGTGCCCCAGGACATGATCGCGCTGGTCCGCGCGTTCGAGTCGGGCAACATGGTCGAAGCCCAGCGGTGGCACAGGAAGCTCTTCCCCCTGTGCCGCGACATGCTCAGCCTGGCCACCAACCCGATCCCCGTCAAAACGGCCATGCGACTCCTCGGCCGCGACACGGGCGACCTGCGCATGCCAATGACGCCGCTTTCGACCGAGCAAGAGGCCGCGCTGCGGAAGACGCTGGCGGACTATGGGTTGTTGTGAGCAGAGCAGGACGCTCAGGCGCCATGCCGAACGCGCTGCTACTATGCGAATACCCGACCGTCAGCGGCGGCGAGCATTCGATGCTTGCCACGCTGGATGGGGTACGCCGCGCGGGCATCGAGGCCGCCGTGATCGCGCCGCCGGAGGGGCCGCTGGCCGACGCGCTCGCCGCGACGGGCGTTGAGGTGCTGCCCTTCGTCTTCCGCGATTCGACGGGCAACCGCTTACCGCAGGATCGGCTTCGCGCCGAGTTGGCCCAATTGCTTGGGCGGCGACGGCCGGATCTTCTTCACGCCAACAGCCTGGCGATGGGACGCCTGTCGGGTCCGGTCGCCGCGGACCTCGGGCTGCCGAGCATCGCCCATCTGCGAGACATCATCGGCTTGAGCGCCCAAGCGGTGGCCGACTTGAACCGGCACACGCGTCTGCTGGCCGTTTCCGAAGCGACGCGCACGTTCCACGTCGCCCGGGGATTGGCGGCCGAGAAGACCCACGTGCTCCATAACGGCGTGGACCTGGACCGGTTCCAGCCGCGGCCCAGGTCCGGCGATCTCGACCGTGAGCTGGGACTGCCGTCCGGAGCCGATCTGGTGGCCACGATCGGCCAGATTTGCCTGCGCAAGGGCCACGACGTGTTCGTCCGAGCCGCCGCGATCCTGGCCGAGAAGCGGCCGAACGTGCACCATTTGATCGTCGGCGAGCGGTGGTCGGACAAGCCCGAGTCGCGCCGCTTCGAGCAAGCGCTGCGCGACGCCGCGACCGGCAGGCTGACCGGCCGGTTGCACTTCCTCGGCTATCGCCACGACGTAAACCGGATCCTGAACGAGCTGTCCCTGCTGGTGCATCCCGCGCGACAGGAGCCGCTCGGGCGCGTGCTTCTGGAAGCGGCCGCCTCGGGCGTGGCCGTGGTGGCGACCGATGTGGGCGGCACCGGCGAGATCTTCCCGCCCCCCTGCGAGGCCGCCCGGCTTGTGCCGCCCGACGATCCGGGCGCAATGGCGGCGGCCGTCTTGGAACTGCTGGGCAACGAGCGGCTTCGAGCGAGCCTCGCAGCCGCGGCGCGTCGCCGGGCGGAAGCGGCGTTCGCCGCGGAGCGCGCGACGGCGGCGCTTGTCGAGCACTACCGTGCGCTCATCCGCCCCTGATTCACACGAGTAGGGTGCGTGAAACGCACCACAATCCACATATGGTGCGTTTCACGCACCCTACACGGAAGCTTGCCCTGCTCCAGGAGATCCAAGGCCTTTTCACCCCATTCCGGGTTGTGCCAGTGCTGGGTGCAAAACGCCCCCACCCCGGCCCGAACGTACGGCACCACCTCACCGACCGCCGGATACTTGCTGGCGACCGCCGCCCCGCAGATGCCCGTCTCCGGATCAACGGCCACGATGGAGAAGGTCGCGGTGACGTCCTGCTGCGCATCGGCCGACGACGAGGCAGCGTCCTTGTCGACTCGCTCCAACACGACCGGCTCCTCGGGTGCGCGGCCGTACCACCAGAGCTTCTCGCCCCGGCCGATCTTGACCGTCTCGCCGTGTGCCGGCTTGGCGCCGACGATGAGCTGGAGGCCCGGCGGCAGCGTTAGCGAGTATTCAGCATCTGGCCCTTCGTAGTGCTGCGTCCATAGAGCGCTGGATCGATCGAACCGCTTGCCGTGGAGTTCTTGGCTCTGGCCACTGCACTTGACGGTGAGAATCGGCTCGTCGCAGGGCTTGCGGAAGAACACGTCGGTCGTCGCCACGCCTTGGGGCACCTCGATCTCCAGCCCCAGCCTGGCGTCGGAGAACTTGAAGTCAATCTCCTCTCCGCCGCGGCGCACGGACGCCGGCTTCTCGAGAACCTCAATGCCGACCACCCCGGTGTTGGGACTGGCGGTGACGAGACGACCGCCGTCGCTGTCGGAGGACCAGGTCGCGGCCGCATCCGAGCGGCACCCATCGAAGAAGTACATCGCCTCAAAGCCGGGAATCGGTAGGTCGACCACCAGGTAACTTGCGGCCCGACCGTTTCGCGTTTCGAGGGGGATCAGCGATCCCGGGGAATCGGGCCCTAGGACGTCTCGAGAGGCGTAAAAGCTGACCTTGTGCGCTGCGGCGTCCTCGGTCCACTCGAGCCGGTAGTCGTCGCCCTGCGTCGTGCGGGTGAGCGTCGGCGGCTTCTCCCCATCTCGATACGGCGAGAGCACGACCAGGAAGACGGCCCTCTTACGCTTCGTCTTCGTTGAGACGGTCAAATGCCATTGGTTCGGAGCGTTGTTCTCTGGAGGCGGGTCGAACTGGTCCGTCTGGGCGAATTCCAAGTCCTCCGGGTCCACGAATGTTGCTCGAAGCCGGACGTCGCCCCGATGAATGAGCACCTCGCGGCTCGCTTCGTCCACGTCCATCTTCTCCAGCGCATGCAGCCACCATTCGAACGTGACGGGCTTGGGAGCCTCCAACTCATCGGCGATGACGAACGTGCCTGCTCGGTTCCGCGCGGCCCGGTCCGGCCGGACGTGCAGCACATGGCGATGGAACTTGGTCAGTCGTCCGCTGTACGCCGCCGTGGCGTCGGCCAGCGCGTAGTCGTAGCGCTCGCCGGTGAGGAAGCGGACGATTCGCCCGTTGGCGTCCTGGCGGCGCTTCGTCTGCCCGATGCCGCCGTCGATGGTGACACTGTTGACGGCCTTGGTCTCGCGGGTCCAATTGCTGTGATGCGGCGAGCTGTACCACGGGTAGTAGCCGGAAGCAATGGCTAGGGGCTCGCCGAAGGCCTCGATGACGAAGGCGTTCTGGTCGGCATGGCCGTGGCTGATCGAGCCGAATGGGCTGGAACGTAGCACGAGATAGGCGTCGTTTTTGGGGTCGGCCAGGTCGCCGTGCATGGCCACGAGTCCTGCACCCTCGAAGAGGCGTGCCTGGGGCAGGTCGACCGGCGGCTTGGCCTCCAGGGTCGGATCGGCCAGGGCGAAGCCCATCGGGCCGCTGCCCGGCCCGGCTCGCTGCACCTCGGGATACCAGCGGAGATACGGGTCCTGAAGCAGCGTGGAAAAGTGATAGAGCAGGTGGCCGGCGCCCGAGCCGGGACCGCGTTCCTGGCCGTCGCCGAACGGGGACATGCGGGCAAAGGGCGGATTGGTGTACAACTTGTAGTAGGGCGTGTTGCGGAAGAAGGGCTTCTCGATCAGCTCCGCGCCGGTGGCCTTCTGGAGCGCGGCGGCAAAGTGCATCGCGAAGCCCATGTACGCCCGCCAGTAGCCCGGCCCTTCCTGCCAGCCGCCGTCCTCGCCGGCCCACGCGGGAAAGACCGACCAGTAGATCTTCATCACGTAATGGAGCCAATCGCGGGCCTCGGGCCACTCGTGGATGAACGTGATCGCCGCCTCGCCGAGGAACCCGACGTCCCGGGCCGGATGGCTCGAATAGGGCCGGCTCTCGAACGGCATACGCGTAAGCCGCTTGAGGAATTGCTCGCACCGGGCCTTCATCGCTGGCTCGATCTTCGCCCTTTCTTCCGGCGTGAACAGGTCGTAGGTCCAGTCGTACGCCCGGGTGCCCCGCTGCATGACCCACATGGCCGGCTCGTCGTTGTGGAACAGGTTGGTCGAGCCTTCCGGGTCCCAGGAGAAGAAGTGGAGCAGTCGCCGCTTGGCCTCCTCGCCGTAGCGTCGCTCGCCGCTGAGCACGTAGGCCAGGGCCGTGGTTTCCATCTTGTCCATGGGCGGGCGCGTGGTCCGCATGATCATCACGTAGTCGCCCGGGCGGCCCGTGCCTCGGTCTTCGCGCCGCTGGAAGGCCGGCTCGGGCACGAGCTTCTCGCCGATGCACCGCTCGGCCCTCCGCAACAGGCTCGCGTACTCGTCGGCCATCATGCCGGAGCACAACTTCCGGGCGCGTTTCAGCTCGCTGCCGGGGAAGAGAAGCCGCGGATGCTGGCGAGGGATCTTCGCGACGAGGTCGTCGATCTCCGGGAGCGGCCACGCTTCGGCGTCGTCGGCGATGGTGAACGTGCGAGTTTTCGCCCAAACGACTGACCCGTCCGACCGCTTCGCGCCTACGCGCCAATGCCATCGACCGGACCCCAGCGGCTCGGTGGGAACGTGGACGCTGATCGGCACGTCGTCGACCAGCGTCGTTGCATCTTCCGGGAAGCCCTCGGCACGCGACACGGCCAACACGTACCTGGCCGGTCGCTTGGCCAACGGGAGCCACACGAACGCGGGCGGATCAAGCCGGCTTGTGCTCCCGTGGGCCGGGGCAAACGGCTTCTCATTCCACGCCGGCTCGCGGTCCAACTGCTTTTGCAGACTCTTTGCCTCGCTTGCCGCGGGCTCGCCGCCGGCCAACGCCGCGGCCACGTGGATCGGGAGCAACAGGCTGACCAGTAGGCAACGTACGCAGCTCATGCTCATATACCTCCCCATGCTGGTTGTCGAGTGTGGGCGATCGTCGCGCTGGAGGCGAGTCTACGGGCGCGACTCACTCCCATCAAGCCCCGCGGGGCGGGAGCGCGCCGCGGCGGAATCCTGCGCGCTGAAGTAGCGTGCGTGAAACGCACCATAACCGGATTATGGTGCGTTTCACGCACCCTACACGTCTTGGCAGCGCCGGGCGAGGCGGCGAGCTACAGGCGGGGGACGGGGACTGGGGGGCCTTGCGGCCCGCTCGGTTCAGGTTTGGCGTGGGGCTTGGCCCCGGGTTTCTCGGGGCCCGGCGGGGCGCGGTATTGGGGCACGAGCTCGAAGCCCTGGATGGAGCCCATTCCCGAGCCCGACGAGCCGGCGCCGCTGTCGTTGAAGTCGCGCCGAAGCTCCCGCTCCGCCCGTGCCGCCCAGGGCGTGCCGGGGTGGTTCTCGATGACGGCCAGATACGACTTCTTGGCTTGCTCGAGCAGCTTGGTGGCGGCCTTGTCGATGGGAGCTTGCCGGCTCTCACGAAGGCGCCACCCGGAGAGTTGTCGGCCGTCGGCCAAGGCCGGCGGCGTGACGATCAGCTTCTTCATCCCATTTTCCAAGGCCACGCGGTACAGGTACACGCGGGCCGCGTACGCCGGCACCTGCGCGCGGGTCAAGTCGTAGTTGGCCTGCCAGCGCAACGACTTCTCCCGCTGCCGTGCGGGCTCCTGGTCCTCGAGCGCCTTGAATGCCCGCTCCAGGCCTCCCAGGAAGAGCTGCGCCCGCCCGAGCGCCTCCTGCGCCTGGCGCCGGAACTGATTGGGGTCGGCCGCGAAGTTCGTGCGTAATCTCATCATCGTGGCCGCTTTCGGGCGTTGGGGGTTGAGATCGTCGACGATCTTCCAGAGGAGCTTGCGCAACGGGCGTCGCTGGGAATCTACAAGGATCTCCTCGCGCGACCGCAGATCGGGGCGGTAATCGTGCATGGTGATCGCGTCGTACCGGAGCTTCTCGGCGCCGATCAGCTCCGCCTCAACGCTGGGCAGCATGAAAAAAATGCCCCCGCTGCGCCATGCCAGCCGAGACTGGGCGTAAGGGCCGAAGCCGCTCGGATGGGCGTCGATGCGCGGCTCCAAACCATCGATCTGGAGCACTTCGGCGAAGGCCGACTCGGGCCCGCGGTCCATCGGCAACTCGTGAGCGCGGCCGGTCTGCGGATGGACCCAGCGGATGTACGCAAACGGGTAGCCGAACACGGCCTCGCGGCCCAAGACGTACACCGGGCAGCGGGCCGCCTCGGCCTGGTCGATCGCGGCCTCCAGGTACGTGTCGCTCTCTTGCGGATGGCCGGATTCGTCGGTGACGAGGATCAGCGCCATCTTCCGATCCTGCCGCTTGGCGAACTGCTGATACGAGCCAATCGAGCGGATCACCGCCGAGCACATCATCTCCTCGCCCGAGGGGTCGACGGGCACGGCGTCGATCGCCTCGCGGATCACGTCCAGGTCGGTGGTGGGCCGCTCGGTGTGGACGACGAAATTCGCCCCGAAGCTGGTGACCGCCGTCATCAGATTGTCGCTCTCCGTAACACCGGTCATCCCCAGCTCGGCATAAACTCGCTCGAGCCGGGCGCGGATCTCCTGCTGGTCGTCCTTCATGCTTCCCGACTGGTCGAAGCACCACACCAGAAGCACTTTCTGCTTGGACGCCAGTCGGAGAAGCTCCTGGGTGATGCGGTCCAGGGCCTGCCCGTAGTCGTCCACCGCCGCCTGGGCCGATGCGGTCGTCCCCTCGCCAACCGGGGCCATCAGGTCCTTGATGCCCGACAGATGGTCCTTCGGCCAATCGATCTTGGCCAGAGGCGTGGGGAGCAGTTGGGGGGGGTGCGGAGCCACCGGATCGGACGCGGGCTTCGGCGTCTTGGTGGAGACGAACGTCGCGTGGCTGCCGGGCGTGATTTCTTCGTCGAGGAAGACCGTCTCGAGATCCAGCTCCCGCTCGGTCTCCGGCTCGTAGCGGACCACGAGCGGCTCCAGGATGCCCCCGCCGTCCAACCCGGCGGTGATCCAGAGCCCCAGCGAGATCAGCACGCCCAGGTGGATCAGCATCGACGACAAGCCCGAGATCAACGCGCCGATTAAGCTGGGCGCGGGCTCCTCCAAGAGGTGGCCACGAGCGAACGTGAACGCCTGGGGGTTGACCTGGTCGGGCGCCGGAGGGGCGATTGAGGCAGCCCAGGCGGTCCAAGGCGAGGCCGGCTGGGCTTGCGCGGCCGGGGAAGCCGCTTCCGTGCCGGCAAGGTCGGAGCCGGGTCGCGCGGAAGCGGCTCGATCGGGCGGGGGGGGCGGCGGTAGGCGTGCGGGAGCCGGGCGGACTTGCCCGGGCGGGGGAAGTGGCGGGTTGGATCGCGTTTCTCGGTCGGACCCGGCCACTTCAAAGTCCTTTGAGCACAGGACTGCGCGGAGCACTGGCAACCGCCGACACGGCAATTGGACCGTAGCCCATTATATCACACTGCCCGGGATTTGACCCAGATGCCCCCTCTTCTGCGGTGTGGCAAGTGGGCTTGGCTCCTCAGGTCGCCCTCGGCTCCGTGGCCCCCTCAAGCGTGATGATCTGGACGTGGTTGGCGGTGGCCCCGGCCCAACTGCGTCCTTCCGGATGGGTTACGATCTGGTCGATCGCTTCGGGGAACCGTGCCACGAGCTGTGCGGTTGCCACGCTTTCAATCACGGTTTCCTGCCCGCGAGCCAACGCGTGCCAGCCTCCGCCGGAGGCTTCTCCGGCAATGGCCGCCACGTCGCCTTGCCCTTGGATCACCCGGACGCACTCGCCCGATTCGGCGTCCCACACGCGCACGGTCTGGTCGAAGGAGACGCTGGCGATGCGCTGACCGTCGGGCGACCAGGCCACGCCCACGACGCCGCGCTCGTGCCCGCGCAGACAGGACACCTCGACGCCGCGCTCGGCGTCCCAGAGGCGGACCGTTTGGTCGAGCGAGCCGCTGGCGACCCGGCGGCCGTCGGGCGAGCAGTCGACGCTGGTCACGTCCATCTCGTGCCCGCGGAGCACGTGCAGCTCGCTCCCGGCTCGGGCGTCCCAGACCCGCAACGTCTGATCCAACGCGGCGCTGACCAGGCGGCGACCGTTCGCCGAGTAGACCACCTTCAGCACCCAGTAATCGTGCCCGTGCAGGCAATGCACTTCGGCGCCGCTTTCGGCGTCCCACACCCGAACGGTCTGGTCCAGCGACCCGCTGGCAATCTCGCGTCCGTCGGGCGAATAGACCACGCTGTACACCGACGAGCGGTGTCCGCGGAGGCAGCGAAGCTCGGCCCCCGTCTGCGTGTCCCAGATCCGCACCGTCTTGTCGAACGAGCCGGTGGCGATCTTCCGGCCGTTGGGAGAATAGGCCGCCGTGACCACGTCTCTTGCGTGCCCGGTAAGGCAGAGAAGCTGCACGCCGCTTTGGGCGTCCCACAACCGGGCCGTCCGGTCGACCGACCCGCTGGCGATCTGCCGGCCGTCGGGCGAATAGGCCACCGAGCGGACCCAATCGTCGTGCCCGCGCAGGCAGCGGATCTCCGCCGTGCTTTCGGCGTCCCACAGCCGGACCGCCTCGTCCCACGACCCGCTGGCGATCAGCGAGCCGTCGGCCGACCAGTCGACGCTGGTCACGTCCCGAACGTGCCCGCGCAGACAGCGCAACTCGGCCCCGGTCCGCGCGTCCCACACGCGCACCGTCTGGTCCAGGGAGCTGCTGACGATCTTCTGGCCGTCGGGCGAACAGGCCAGGCCGGTCACGTCCCGGGCGTGTCCGCGCAGACAGCGGAGCTCGGCGCCGGCCGCCGCGTCCCACACGCGCACGGTCTGGTCCTTCGACCCGCTCACGATCGTCTGCCCGCCGGCCAACCAGGCGACGGCGGTCACGTCGCCCGCATGTCCCTCAAGACAGGTGAGCTGGGCGCCGCTCGGGACGTCCCACACGCGCACCGTCTGGTCCTTCGATCCGCTGACGACCTTCGCGCCGTCGGGCGAGAACGCCACGGCGTACACCGCCGATTCGTGTCCGCGAAACTGGCGCAGCTCGGCGCCGCTCTCGGCGTCCCACACGCGCACCGTCTGGTCCAACGAGCCGCTCGCGATCTGCCGACCGTCCGGGGAGCAGGCCACGCAGGTCACGTCGCGGGCGTGTCCGCGCAGGCAGCGGACCTCGGTACCGTCGGCCGCGTCCCACACGCGAACCGTTTGATCCATCGAGCCGCTGACGACGTGGCGGCCGTCGGGCGAATAGGCCACGCTTCGCACGCCCTTCTCGTGGGCGCGGAGGCAGTGAAGCTCCGCGCCGCTCTGGGCGTCCCACACACGTACGGTCTCGTCCAGAGCCCCGCTACACACGCGCTTGCCGTCCGCCGAGCAGGCCACGCTGAGCACCCCCCGGTCGTGTCCACGGAGGACGCCGTGCTTCCCTCCGCCCACTTCCAAAGCGGGCGGGCGCACCGAGCGGACCCAGGGGAAGTCGGGCGTCCGCGACTGCTTGGCCGTACGCCACGCTTGGAGCAGGTCGCAGAGCTTCTGCTCGACCCGGCCCTGCGGGCTGGCCGTGGTGATCGACACGCCGGACGGCAGCTCGTAGTGCCCGGCCGACTCCGGCGAGTCGTGCCACCACGAGCTGTTCCACAAACACTGAAACAGCGTCGCCGGGTGTCGCGCAATGAAGCGGACGTCGCGCCTCATCGCCTCGTCCAAGAGCTTGAGAGTCGGCTGGCACGCGTGATCGGGCGGCATCTCGGCCGCGGCCGCCGCAAAGTCTCGACTCAACGCAAACACCAGACCGCCTTCCGCTTTCGCTTCCAGATAGGGCAAGTCGGTCAGCAGTTGCCCGAGATCGTCCCAACGCTCCGCCGCCGTCAGATGAGCCGGCAAGTGTGCAAGCGCGTAGGGCGGCATCGACCGCGGGTCGTGCTGATACTCCTCCCAGCCCGCGTCGGCGAGTCGCTCGTGCCCCGACTTGGCCTCGACGTGATAGAACCCGCCGCAGGATTCGGCGTCGGCCAGCCATTCGCGAAGCGACCCGTCGAAGACGACGTAGCTCGCCAACCCCTCCGCTCCGCCGCGCTTGGCCAGACACACCGACAATGTTTCGAGCACGCCGGGAAGCTCCGATTCCGCGTCCAGGTCGGCCGCGGCGGCGACTTGTGTCTCCGCGAGCGGCTCCCGGGCGGCCATCACGACCTGGAGCACCCGCTTGGCCCGGGCGAAGCTCGTCTCGTCGGGGAACCGGTGCTCGAAGAACCTTCGGTAGAGGCCCTCGACGTCGCCGGGCAGCGCCGCGAGATCCTCGAAACCGTATTGGCCGCCTTCCCAGCCCTCCAACGCTTGGGCAACGTACTGGAAGCTGCCGCCGCTTTTCTTCTCCAGGATCTCGGCGACCTGCTCGCGGGACATGCCGGCGGCGTCAGCCTGCTCGGCGACCTTCTTGCCGTCCAGCCGCTTGGCGACGTACCGACGGATGTCTTCCAGGTTCCGCTCGTCGCCTGTATCGATCCGGCAGACGCGCAGCCCGGGAAGCTGCTCCACGATCGGCTGCGCCTCCCGCGCCGTGACGACGAGGCGGAGCCAAGTCGGCAATTGATCGAGCCGGCTTGCCAACACCTCGACGATCGTGGTCTGGCTGACCGGGTCTTCTGAGACCAGGGCCTCGTCCAAGGCATCCACAACCACGTAGCACACACCTGATTCCGGGGCGTCGAGCGCATCCAGCGGCCCGAGCACCCCTTCCCCCAACGCGCCGGCCGGGTCGGTCTCACGGCGCCACGGGCTGAGCGCGTCGCGGATCGAGGAGTCCTCGAGTCGGGCAGCGTAGGAGTCCAACGCGCGGGCGATCATCCCGGCCAGACTCCCCACGAACCGCCCGGGCTCCAAGGTCGCCGGGATATCGGCTTGGCAGAAATGATGGGCCAGTACCCGACCCCCGGCGTTCGTGTGGGCCAGGTGCGCCAGGGCGGCCGACTTGCCCACCCCCGCATCGCCCTGGATCAGCAAGACGCGCTGCTCACCGCCGTTGCGCCAGGCGTCGATCTGCGCAAAAAGCCACTCCCGCCCCACAAAGCCCTTGCGCTTCTGCTCGACGAAAGCGGCGAAATCGTATGGCCGGAGCCGCTCCGGCCATTCGGGACGTTCGGTCATCTCAAGCTCTCCCGGACTCGCATCCCGGAGAAACCGCCTGCGCGGCCTTCCGTGCCCGAAAAGGCGAAGGTGTCGAAAGGAATCGAGAGTCTGACACCCCGGGCCGTTGGCCCGGGCTGCGTCGAATGGATCATCCGATGCTCCGTTGTATAACATGTCGCCACCCCTCTTTCCAGAGGATCGTGGCCTTGGGGGCTCCCGCCAGCAGGAAGCCCCGCACTACGGATGTCAACATCTTGGCTGCCAGGAAAACGCAGGCAAAACGCGAACTGAAGCTCGGTCGGTCGGTAGTCGCTTTTCGGGGACGGCGCTTTCGAGTAGAATCTGACATGCGCTTTCTCCGATTGAGAAAGGGTGCAGATGGCGCAGCTCCCCTCCGACCCCATACCACGCGGGAGCAACCAAATCCTGCCCGCTTGCGAGTAGTACGAAACGGTGGTACGCGAAGCAAATCCCGAGTTCCACAGCAGACGCAAGTCGTTACAAGATAATACTTTGGAGAGGTGGCTGAGTGGTCGAAAGCGCGGGTTTGCTAAATCCGTGACTCTGTAATGGGGTCCGCAGGTTCGAATCCTGTCCTCTCCGCTCTTGAAAGAAGCCGTCGACCTAAGTGGTTGGCGGCTTTCATTTTGCGCGTCGCTCATCGCGGTCGCTCCGCTCGGTGTGCTTATTCTGCGCTTGATCCGGTTTCTCTTCCGTGCAGTCATCGTGGGCCTCCTTGCCCTTCTGGGCGTTAGAGTTGTTGTCTGCCTCGGCCAGGCGCTGCATGGCCGCCTGGGAGGCCTCATCCAAAACGTGCGTGTAGATCTTGAGCACCTCCGGGTCGACGTGGCCGACCCATCGGCGAACGATCGCTTCCGGGGTCCCCTGGGTCAGGGCGGAATGGCACTGTCGTCCGTCCTGAATAGGCAAGACGCAGGCTTTAGGCAAAGACGTTTGCCTTGCCAGATCGTCTACAATTCACCCAGATTCCGGCAGCATGGGTCGCTTTCGCGAAGACGACAGTGCCATTCGGGTCAGGGCGTGGGAGAGGTAGTCGTGGTGCCGGATCGCGTGTCTTGCGGATCGTGAGTCACCGCAGGTGTACGAGCACAGCGACGAGCCGACTGCTAAGTCGGATCCAGGGGGTGTCAATGGCTGCTAGCCTGGATTCCCACGTTAGCTTTTTGAGTTAACACCACGCGGCTCTCCGCGCCTCAGGAGAGGGGGGCGCTATCCGAAGATGAGACGTAGGCGTTTGCCACCCAGCCAGGGAACGCGAGGGGCGGCTTTGTCGAAGTCGGCTGCGACCAGCAACGGATTATGAGCACGTTTTTGGAATCGGACGAGGATCTCCTCCCGGGTGATGGTAATCTGGGCCGTGGCGTCGACGAAGTCACGAAACAGGTGACGCGATTTGACGCTCTGATATCCATTGCCGATTTGGCGTGCCAGAAGTCGATAGAGGCTGCTGGCCATCAGCGTGAGTTGAAGATCACAGTTGACCTTCATGGCCACGGCACTCGACAGGGCATCCATGTGGAAGAAGTCAATCCCGTCCTCGATGGTGTTTTCAATGAGCATTCGTTGGGCATAACGCCCGATGAGCTTGCGAGCGGAGCGCGTCAATTGGTTGGTCAACAGGAGGGTGGGTTCTTCGTGTCCCAGATCGGTGATCGTCAATTGGCGGATCGGACCCTGGTAGTCTCGAAGTCGGGTTGTTTCATCGAGAATTCGGGGCGTCTTGTAGATCCGAGAGACGCCTTCCAGTTCGATCCGTCTCCAGGCGGAGATCGGCATCGCGGAGATCTCCTGGAGCATCTTCCGGCTTCGCCGCCTGAGCGTAATGAAACCGATTCCCTTGCGGTTGAGTCGGTTCAGGTTGGCATAGGTGGTCAGTTTCGAGTCGAAGATCAGTTCTTCCGGGAGTCGGCCCGTACGCTGCCTCCAAAAGCGGACGAACTGGAGGATTTCGTCGACCTGCTGATCCTTGCGCAGCTCACTGTTGGCATAGCAAAACACCCGGGTGTTGGCGTCTTGGGCGAGAAAGGCCAAGATGCCCTTTTGGCGTCGACTCCGCTTGGAAACGTAGTGTTTCTCGACGAGCGCGTCCTCGCCGTGGAAGGGAATCGTGTGAAAGTCGAGATCGAACGAGCCTCCTCGCGGCAGTCCCCCCTTGCCGATCGCGTCGAACCACCGTCGCATCAGCTTCGGGTAGCAACCAGGATCGATGCGGCAACTATATTCGGTGAGGAACGATCGCTTGGGAATCACGTTCAAGCCGGCAAACAAGGCCAACCCTTCGTCCAGCACCGCGCTCATCACGTGACTGTGCCGGGCGGTGCCAAACAGTTTCAACGCCAACAGGGAACGGACCGCGTGCGCCGCGGGGACCATCCGGGAGCCGGGAAGCCCTACCCGCTGAAGAACCTGGTCGAAGTCCAAAGAAACCAACGCGGGCAGAAAAAGAAACAAGCCGCCGAATTGGGTGCGGATCTGTCGGGGGCTCAAGTCGAGCGTGCGGACGTCCGCCACCTCGGCCACCGTAGGATGCTGGCAGGCCGGTCGCTGGTCGTCGGGTCGTCGGGGCAGGCGGCGGAAACCCTCGGCCTTCAAAATCAGCGACACGGCCACGGGGCTCAACCGATGCCCTTCCTGCTCCAGAGCGTGGCTAATGTCATAGATGGAGTGGTTCTGCTTCCGCAGGGCAATGACGTGCTCGCGTACGGGGTCGGTCTTGGACGCCGTTTGGGGGCCTTTGACTGAAGGGAGAAAGAACCTGCGCCGCGGGTCCTGACGGAACCGATGCACCAGGACGCGAAAGCTGCCTGGGGTGTAGCCGAACCGGGCGGCCGCTTCCGCGGTGGAGAGCCCTTCGACGAAGTAGGCCCGCAGGGCCTCGTACTGCCGATGGGTGGAGTCGGCCGGTTCGAGGAACACCCGAGCCAAGTCTGTTAGCTTTTCGGATGAACCTATAAACATACTTCCAATGTATCACAACGGGCGTTCCATGACAAGGCCAATATCAGGGAACGCCGTGAAAACCGAGGAAGTCCTGCAAATACAGGCATTTTCGCCTTCGGCGTCCTCGTGGAGACAGACCGGCGGCTTCATGTAATTCTGTGGAACTATGTTTATAAATTCGCCCAATACGCTACGCAGGGCTGCAGAAGAGACCGCAAATCCCGGCATCACAAGATGGCTTTGCCCGTCTTTCGTTAGCGAGAGATGCTCCCGATGGCTTGTGACGTAAGTTGAGTCCGACTCGACTTACGTCGATGGCTTGTGACGTAAGTCACCTTATGGCGTGCGGCGGCCCTTGACTTTTTGAGGAGGTGGACATTTCCTTCTGGTGAGAAACAGCCTGGTTTTGCCAGCCACCGGCCGCGCGGTGCGGTCGGATAGCCAGATCGGCAGGCTGTGGAAACTTCACACGGAAGGAGTCCCAAGCCATGTCGTCCAAGCGTTCTCCATCCAGCCGGCCCAAGCGATCGCCCGCGCAGCCACCTTCGCCCCCGTGGCCCGGAACGCGGAACACGTCCTGCGGTAATACTTCAGCCGTCTGAAGTGGATTTGGGTCCGGGGAGTGGTGGTAGTTT
>CAZDHR010000121.1:0-16534 GCA_964505295.1 uncultured Planctomycetaceae bacterium | reverse complement strand
GACCTGCTCACTTCGCTGGAGTACGTCAACGATCACCCGGAAGCCCGTAAGAAGCTCAGAAAAGCGCCGAGCCCACCGATCAAGGTATCGCGCCCGTCGGGCCGCTACCCGCGGCCCGGATACCGCCTTGCCCCGGAGACGCTCGCCGAGATCCTTACCGGCCCGATCCCGCCGGAGTTGATGCCCGCGTCGGAGACTGGGCGTCTGAGGCTTTGCGATCTGGACGAGCGGGCCTGGGACCGGTTCCCGGCGGAGGTCCTTTCCAGGCTGGCCGAACTGATCGTCTCGCGTGTGAGCGTGAGCGGCGGTAGCCGGGTGGTGCGCGAGCGGCGTCTGCCCAAACCGCCGAAGTCGATGCGACTGGAAGATCTGCCGCTGGAGAACCGCACGTACAACTGCCTGGAGCGCGAAGGGTATGCCAGACGGCCTCAGGATCTGGGCAAGCGGACCGTGGGGGACCTTCTGACGGTCAGGGCATTTGGTGCCAAATGCCTCGTCGATCTCTTGAGCGCCTTGGAGACGCTGGTTGCCCGGGAAGGCCGACTCGACGAGAAGCTGACTGCCGAAGCCGAAGCGCTGGCGGCCATGCCCGAGGCCCGGCAGATCCACTTCGGCGATCCCCGGCTGGGCGGACTGCTGCGGACCATCGATACGGAGGCCAACACGGTGGCGGAGCTGGCGGGCCACGTGATCCGGCGCCGCCTGGACCCGCCCGATCCCCTACGCCTGTACGAACAGATTTGCGAGGTCCGTCGTAGGATTCAGGAGCTGACCGGCAGGACCCTGGAACAAGAGCTGATCGAGATCTTCTGCCCGGCGGCACGCGGCCGTGACCGAGAGATCGTCACTCGCTATTACGGCTGGGACGGCAGCGGCGGCCATACGCTCGAGGAGCTGGGGCAGCGATACGGCCTGAGCCGGGAGCGAATTCGGCAGGTGTGCGTCCGGGCGTTGAAGAGGAATCGCGGGGCGAAGGTCTTCGCGCCGGTTCTGGACCGGTCGCTGGTCTTCCTCGCCGAGCGTCTGCCCCGAGAGGTCGAAGCGCTGGAGGCCGAGTTCTATGCGGCCGGGTTCTCCGGCTGCGGTCTGCCGCTGGAGACGGTCCGGCAGGCCGCCGAGTTCCTTTCCCGAGACCCCAAGTTCGCGCTGGTCGCGGTGGACCGGCGCCGGCTGGCGGTTTGCCCGAAGAACGTGTCCCTTCCGCGGGCGATCGTTCAGGCGGCCAGGCGCGCGGTGCTGAGCTACGGGGCAACGACGATCAGCGAGGTGGCGGCCGACGTCTCCGGGCAGCTCTCCGGCGGGATCGACCAGGCCCTGGTCGAAGAGACCCTTCAGACGCTCGATGATTTCGAGTGGCTTCAACGGGAGCGGGGTTGGTTTCAACTGGAGGTGTTTACCCAGTACGGCCTGCCCAAGATGATCGAGAAGATCCTCTCGGTCACCGAGCGGATCGAGGTCTCCAAGCTCCGCGCGGCCATCGCCCGCTATCGCCGAACCGGCCGAAGAGTGCCCCCGGCCAAGGTGCTTCTGGAGTTTTGTCGCCGTCTGTCGGGCGTTCGGGTGGAGGGGAGCACGATCATTGCCGATCCGCCTCGCGACTGGCAGGAGGTCCTGGCCGGGGTCGAGGCCGGCATGGTCCGCGTGCTCAAGGAGCACGGATCGGTGATGGAGCGAGGCTCCTTTGAAGAGCACTGCATCGCCGAGGGAATGAACCGGTTCAGCTTCAACGCGATCATCATGTGTTCTCCGGTAATCACCCAGTACGGGCGCAGCGTGTACGGGCTTTTGGGCGCCAAGGTCGACCGGAAGACCGTCCAGTCGCTGGCCGCTCGGAAATCGGGCACGCCGTCCAGCAAGGTCCTTCGTGGTTTCGGACGGACCGACGACGGTCACATCTACCTGGCGTACAGGCTCTCGAAGGCCGCGATCTCCGGCGGCGTGATCACCGTGCCGGCCGCGATGAAGGAGCACCTCCGGGGGAAGTTCGCCATCCGAATGCCGGATGGGCAGGAAGTGGGCACGCTCGTCTCCAAGAACGGCTGCGCCTGGGGGCTCGGCCCCGTGCTCCGCGGTCGCCACGCCGCGCCCGGCGATCACCTGTTGATCTTCTTCCACGCCTCCGACCGCACGGCTCACGTCCATATCGGCGGCGAGGACGTCTTCGAGCCCATCGCCGACCGCCTGCCCGCGGCTAGCTGATCGCGCGGCCGGGCGCCGGTCTTCTGCCGCGACTCGCAAACGCTCCCAAAATGCTTGCGATCGGGATGGCGGCTGGTAGAATCGGGATGACCGGGGGCGCTGGAGAGCGGGCGTGCCGGCCGGCGAGGGCGCGATCTCGCCGCGCCGAAGCGATTGTCGCTCCCGTTAGTTCGCCGGACGTCTCGCGCCAACCGATAGCCACCCAAGTTGCCGTGGCCGGATCATTCTTCGAGGAGTACCCAGCATGCACGAAAACACCCACCAGTCGACCGGGAGCGAAACGTCACGCCGCGATTTCGTCAAGAGATCGGCGGCCGCGATCGCCGGGGCAGGCCTGGCCGGAAGCCTCGGCGTTGCCCGAACCGCCCACGCCCAGGGCAGCGACCTCATCAAGCTCGCCTTGATCGGCTGCGGGGGCCGCGGGCGGGGCGCCGCGGTCCAGGCCTTGAGCAACGCGGCCACGCGCAACGTCAAGCTCGTGGCCATGGCCGACGCGTTCCGCGGGCCCTTGGAGCTCAGCCTTCGGGCCATCCGAGAGCGGTGCAAGGATCAGGTCGACGTGCCCGAGGATCGCATGTTCGTCGACCTCGACGGCTACCGGAGGGCCATCGACTGCGACGTCGACATGGTGCTCATCTGCACGCCGCCCGGCTTTCGACCCATGCAGTTCGAGGCCGCCGTCAAGGCCGGCAAGCACGTGTTCATGGAGAAGCCGGTCGCGGTCGACGGCCCGGGCGTCCGCCGGATCAAGGCCGCCAACGAAGAGGCCAAGAAGAAAGGCCTGCTCGTGGCGGTCGGCCATCACCTCCGCCACGAAGTCAAGCACAAGGAGGCCATCGGCCGCATCCACGACGGGATACTCGGCCGGCTCATGTTCCTACGCGCGTACTTCAATTCCAGCGGAGTCTGGTTTCGACCGCGCAAGCCCGACCAAACGGAGATGGAGTACCAGGTGAGCAACTGGTACTACTTCACCTGGCTTTCGGGCGACCACATCGTCGAGCAGCACGTCCACGACCTCGACGTGATGAACTGGATGATGAAGGACGAGCATCCGGTGCGTGCCAACGGCATGGGGGGCCGCCAGGTCCGCACGCCGGAATGGGGGAAGGCGAACGGATACGGCCCGGACGGCGTGGGCGAGATCTTCGACCATCACGCCGTGGAATTCGAGTACGCCGACGGCACGCGCATGTTCAGCTTCTCGCGCCACATCCGCGGCTGCTGGCAAAGCTTCTCCGAGCACGCCCACGGGACCAAGGGCTTCGCCAGCATCGAAGGGCACGGCAAGGCCGAGATCTTCCTCGACGGGCAGGCGGACCCGCTCCACTGGGACCGCGGCCCCGACGGGCACCAGCTCGAGCACGACGACCTGTTCGCCGCCCTGCTGGCCGGAAAGCCCTACAACGAGGTCGACTGGGCGGTCAACAGCACGATGACCGCGATCCTCGGGCGCATGGCGACCTACTCGGGCAAGATCGTCGAGTGGGACGAGGCGATCAACTCCCAGCTCGACCTCTCGCCGAAGGAGTACGCTTGGGACGCCGACGCCCCGGTCAAGCTCGAGCCGGACGGCACGTACGCCTGCGCCATGCCCGGCGTGACCAAGGCCTGGTGAGCGACCGGCCGGGTCGCCCCTTTCTTTCAGTGGCCTCCCGCTCTTTCAGCCAATTTGAACTACGGAGAGCGACCGATGAGCAACGACACCTACCCGACCGGTGCCGGGAGCACTTCCCGGCGTGAGTTCCTCAAGAAGTCCGCCGGCCTCGCTGGCGGCGCGGCGCTGGCGGCCCATCTCACCCCTGCCCGGGCCGCCCATGCCGCGGGCGACGACGCCGTGAAGATAGCCCTGATCGGCTGCGGGGGCCGCGGCACGGGAGCGGCGGTGCAGGCGCTTCAGGCGATGGACGGCAAGGCCAACGTCAAGCTGGTGGCCATGGCCGACGCCTTCCGGGACTGTGTGGATAGAAGCCTGGAGAGGATCCAAGCCCGGTGTGCGGACAAGGCCCGCGTCGACGTGCCCGACGCACGGAAGTTCTCCGGCTTCGAGGGCTGCGAGCAAGCGATCCACGCCGACGTCGACGTGGTCCTGCTCTGCACTCCGCCGGGCTTTCGCCCCATGCAGTTCGAGGCCGCCGTCCGGGCCGGCAAGCACGTGTTCATGGAGAAGCCGGTGGCCGTCGACGCGCCGGGTATCCGCAAGGTGCTGGCCGCCAACGAGGCGGCCAAGAAGAAAGGGCTGGCCGTGTGCGTGGGGCTCAACTGCCGTCACGAGGACCGCTTCCGGGAGTCGATCGGCCTGGTCCACGACGGGGCGATCGGCGAGGTCGAGCTCCTGCGATGCTACTGCAACAACGCCGGCGTCTGGGTGCGCGAGCGAAAGCCGGATCAGACCGAGATGGAGTACCAGATGCGCAACTGGTACTACTTCAACTGGCTCTGCGGCGACCATATCGTCGAGCAGCACGTCCACGCCATCGATCTGGCCAACTGGCTCCGCGGGGCCCATCCGGTCCAGGCCAACGGGATGGGCGGTCGCCAGGTCCGCAAAGGCAAAGACCACGGCGAGATCTTCGACCATCACGCCGTCGAGTTCGAATACGCCGACGGCTCGCGGCTCTTCAGCTTCTGCCGCCACATTCCCGGATGCTGGAACCACTTTGGGGCGTATGCCCATGGAAGCCAGGGCTTCGCCGAGGCGGGCCAGGTCGTTTCCGTGGAAGGCGAAGCGCCGAGGAAGTTCGAGCGCGGCCCGGACGGACACCAGGTCGAGCACGACGACCTGTTCGCCGCGCTCGTGGCCGGCGAGCCCTTCAACGAAGGCGACTACGGGGCCACCAGCACGATGACCGCCATCCTCGGACGCATGGCCACCTACTCCGGCCAGGTGGTCACGTGGGACGAAGCGATCAACTCCCAGACCGACCTGTCGCCCGAAGCCTACGCCTGGGACGCCGAGCCGCCGGTGACGCCCGACGAGAACGGATTCTACGCCTGTGCGATTCCCGGCGTCACCAAGGCCTGGTGAGCGGCGGGCGTCACACGCACCATAAGCAACGTCCTAACCCCAACGCCCCCGGACGGCCGTCCGGGGGCGTTGACTGAGGCCGTCGCCCCGATGCACGCCCGCGCGGCTCGGTCAGGGGCTCGCACGCTCATGGCCGTGGTCGTCCGCGTGCCCTGGCTCGTGCCCATGCTCGTGGGATTCGACGCCCACGGAGTGTCCATGACCTCCGTGCCCGTGGCCTTGGGTTTCCACGATACCGATGCCCCAGGCGACCGAGAGCCCGAGGATCAGGGCGGCGGATAGGGCGATCCGATCGTGGGCGTGGAATTGCAGCTCGGGCAAGAGGTCGCTCATGGATATGCAGAGAAAGGTGCCGGCCGAGAAGGCCAGGGCGTAGGCCACCAGGTTGCTGCCCTCGCCCACTTGCGAGAGGCCGAGATAGAACAGGATCACGCCCACGGGGATCATCAGCGCGAACAGCCCGTTGACCAAGTGCTTCACGGGATTCGACCACGCCCCCACGGTCATCAGCGTGGTGATCGTCATCGCGTCGAACGGCTTGTGCAGGAAGATCACCAAAAAGGTCCCGAAGCCGGCCATCGCGGCCAGGTGTCCGCCCCGGGCTTCGACCTCGACGCTGGCGGCCAGAGCGATGCCGGCAATGACCGTGTGCAACGTCAGCCCGATCGCCGCGCCGGTCCATGTCAGGCGGTGCGATTCGTGCGAGATGTCCGCAGGGTGGCCTTGTGCCTCGGCGTGGTGATGCTTGTCGGCGGCAGCCTCTGCGTCATCGGTACTAGGCACGTCGTGATGATGGAAGCAGAAGAACCGCTCGATGAAGAACATGGCGAGGAACCCGACGAGCACCCACACGAAAACCGCGTCGAGTTGACCGGGTGCCTCCAGCAGAGCATGCGGCAGTAAGTGCAAGAGTCCTACTCCCAACATCACGCCGGCCACCAGGCTGACGGCCAACTGCACGCGCTGGTGCGTCAGCCGGATCATCAACGGGATCCAGCCCCCCGCGAGGGAAGCCAGCAGGATGAGGAGGCAATAGAACGCCAACAGCGCCAGAGGCGACATGGGCTTGGTTTCTCCCTCTATTCAACACGCCTCTCGCGTCTTTGCGGATTCCCGACCGGCTGCCAGGCTGCTTCGCGGCCGGCATCGCCCCAACTGTGCGTGTTGGCAGGTCTTCTCGTGGGCAAGGATCGGCCGATCAACTACGGTCGCACGTTTCGTGTAGTCATCGCGCTCCGCCGTAATGACATGACGTCACGGCGGAGCGTGACGACTACCATTCCGGCGACAATCATGTCTCGAACGATCCTACGATCCGGCGGGCGCGAAGCAGACGATCCGCCCGTTTTCCAGGGCCACGACGATCCGGCCCTGGTGGTCGATGGCCGTCCCTCCCTTGACCACGGCCGCGGGAAGCTCTTGGGACCAGAGGTCCAAGCCGTCCTCGACGCTCAGCGCCGCGAGCGAGGCCCTCGTCGCGTCCGGGTCACCGATCTGAGCGGCGGCCAGGAGCGTGTCGTCGGAGACGATGAAACTGTTGAACCGGCGGCCCGATTTGTCTTGCCATAGGAGCTTGGGCCCGGGTTGCCCCCGTCGACGTTGCGGGAATCGCCAGCGAGAGACGGGCTTAGGCGGCTTCGGCACGCCCGGCGGATAAGGCCCAAGCAGTGTCAGCGGCGGCTGACGGCTGCCTTCGTACGTGACGTCGTAGGTGAGCGACCGGCCGTCGGCGAACGTGTGATCGAGCACCAGGTACTGTCCGTAAATCGGGTAGTGGGCGTAGAAGGCCGTGTGGAACCGGGAGTTGGGCTGATCGTACGGCTCGTTGAGGCAGCGTCCGGTTTCCAAGTCGTAGCGTGCCGTCTCATAGACGTTCCCGCCCAGGAATCGCAGCTCGCCGTCCGCGATGAAGAGTTCGCCTTGAAGGCTGATGCCGCTGCTGACCTTCTCGCATACCACGCCCGAGGTGTCGTTATACCACTTGACCTTTCCGGTCGCTGCATCCAGAGCGACGACGTGCGTGCCGTCGTAATGGGCGATGCCGGCTGCCGCGTAGACGACGCCGCGGTCGACCACCACGCCGCCGGCCACCGGCCATGTGGAGATCAGCTTCCCGTACGCCGGGATCAATCGCTCGGCGGGCCCGACCCGGAACGACCAGAGCCGACGCCCAGAGGCCGCCTCGAAGCAGTAGACGCGCCCGTCGGCCGAACCGACGTACAGGCGCCCATCCGCCACGGCAGGCGGGCAGTAGACGGCGCCGGCCGTGTAGGCTTTCCAACGCTCGTTGCCCTCCGCGTCGATCGCCCGCACGGCACCGGTCCGATCGCCCACAAAGACCATGTTGCCGGCAGCCACGGGCGCGGTTGGGTGAGCGTCGGCCGGGAGCTGGAACGTCCATGCCCGGTCGACCCGGCCGGGGATGGCGACCTCCGTCGAGAAGGTCCTGGCGTTATCGCCGCCGAAGGTCGGCCAGTCGCCCGGCTTGACATCAAGCGGCGCGACCTGCGCCGGATCGCCGACGCCCGGCTCGAACCGCGAGTCGTCCAGCCCGGGACGGAAGTCAAAATCCCCGGCCGGCCCCAGGGCGATGTGGCCGTACAGCGACAACTGGCATCCGCACATCCAGGGGCCAAAGTAGAGGAAGCCGTCGGAGATGATCACCCCGTCGTGGCAAGGGGGCCGCATCGGGGCGATGTGATGGGCCGTGTCGGAGGCCGTGTCGATCCGAACCGTGCCGCCGGAGGCCCGGAAGAAGACGCTGTCGATGCTGCCCGTCGCCCGCGTGCAGGCCCGGCGTTGCACAAACGTCGCAAGAACCTCGCCCGTGTCGTACGCAAACTTGAGCCCCTCCGTATGGTTCGACCCTTCGGGCGGCACCTGGGGGCCGGCCGCGTAGATCGCGTCGTCGCGCAGCACCAATTGGTAGTTGCCGTTCTCCTTCTCCCAGACGATCTTCCCGTCGTCCGCCGACACGACGACCAGCCGGCTCCGCTGCGGTCCGGCGAAGAAGACGTACTTGTCGTTGCACTTGACGAACGTCTGCGTGGAGTAGCCGGTTTTCCAAAGCTGGGCCTTGCCGTCGGGGCCGATCGCTTCGAGCAGCTCCGCGGCGCCCGCCCTCCAGAGGACCTTTCGAGTCTTGGCGTCCAAACAGCCGACGTGTTTCTGTGGGCAGTAGAAGTAGACCCGCTCGCCGTTCATGCACACGCCCCGACTGTCGATGTACCCCTCTTCGTTGTGGCTCCAGAGGATCTCCTTGGTGGTTGGATCGACGGCCACGAACGTGCGGCCGAAACCAAAGTTGGTCCTGGGATCGGCGTAGTCGTGGCCTTCCCACATGCCCCAGGGCCAATGTCCCATGCCGGGGACGTCCGACCGTTGCGTGGGCGGCTTGACCTCTTCGCCGCCGACCAGCGCGTAAAGGACGCCGTCGACCAATGCCATCCACTTCCAGACGGGTCCGTCGCCCAGGCCGTCGGGGATCACAATCTCGTCTTTCACTTCGCCCGTTCGTGCGTCGATCAGCTTGCACGACTCGTCGTCGCCCAGGTAGAGCGTGTCAGGCGTGGCGATCATCGTGTTGCGGTGGATCATGAAGCCTTCTTTGAGCGGCCGCGTCCAGAGGATCGTGCCGTTGTAGCCGTTGGCGCAGACGAGCGTGTTGAGCATCGCGTTCTGATTCGCCTTGTGGGCGATATGGCCAAACGCTCTGAACACGCGACCGCCGGCGGCCACCGACACCTCGGGCATGGGCACGAACATCGGCTCGGCAAGGAACTGCGTCAGATAGGGGGTCCGGGCGAGCCTGTCGGTCGACTGCGGGTTGTTGTCCGGGCCGTGGTGGACGTGGCTCCAATGGTCGGTTCCGCCGGGAGCCATCTTGACGATCTTCTTCTTCCCCACGAAGGCCTTGCCCTCCGGGTGCAAAACGCGGACGACGTCCCGCTGATTCACCCGGCCTTCCGCGGTGCTTCCTGCCAGGACGGCGCCGGCCAGATTGCTGGCCAAGTGGATCGACTCGAGGTCGCCCTGGTCGACGAACACGCGCTTGCCCAGCAGCCCGGCCGCGTCGGCCGCCGCTCTCACCGCCGCCACTTCGTCGGCGGATGGCGACTGGAAGTAGACGATCAGCTCGCTCCGTTTGGCCAAATCAGTCACGAAGCCGGGCTCGTCGGCACTGGGCAAGCCCAACACCGCGCAGATCCCTCGGCTGATCCCGATCTGCTCCAGCGCCTCGCCTGCGGAAGCCAACGCGGCGGGCTGCGTGCACGCCGTGACCGCCAGGATCAAGATGACGACGCACCCGCTCTCGACCATGGTCCTATGCTTTCCCATTTTCTCGTCCTCCCTTTCTCGGCCCTGCGGTACTGACCCGACGCAACCGTCCGATGCTCGGGGACGCCCTGGAATGCCCAACGTTTGTCTTGCCCGTGCTCTGACTCAAGCACTGGCGGAACGCCAGTGCCACCCGACCGGCCAAAGGCCGAGTCGGGACTTCCGGGAGTCTACTGCCGCGCCGGTCACGGGTCAACAAACCGCCCAGTCGCTGTGCGCGGGTCTCCCGACCCCGAGCGCGTCGCCGAGCGTCGAGCGACGAAGGCGGCGCGTTGCAATCGGCCCGGCGGGAGGCGAAAATGAAGGTTTGCCGGCGATCGACGACCCCACCGAATCTTACTTCCCTGAGTTGATGAGGCTTGCGATGACCCGCTCCCCGACGCGACTTGCCCTGGCGTTGTGCGTCTTTCTGGTGTTCAGCGGTCGGACCGCGACCCAGGCTGCCCCCTTTGAAGTCCGACTGCTTCGGCCCGACTCGCTGGCGGGCTGGGAGGAGCAAGGCGAAGGAGCCCCCGGGGCCTGGACGATCGTTGACGGGCGCCTCCGCGGCACGGGCCAGTCCGCGCCGCTCCTGTCGGCTTGGACGTTCGGCGACTTCCAGCTCCGGTTCCGGTGGTCGGTGGTCGACGGGAGCGAGCTGACGGTTTCCCTTCCCAAGGTGCCCGCCGGCAAGGCCCTGGAGTTGGTGCTCTGCGAAGGCGAAGGCTGCGGCCGGTTGACGGACGGGGATAGCGAACTTGCCCCCGGCGTGAAGGTCCGAGCCCGAGGTGAGAAGATGCACACGGCGGCGATCCGCCGCGAGGGAGCCAAGCTCTCGGTCACGGTCGACGGCCACTGGATCTACGAAGTCCCAATCCCGGGCGACGTCCGGTTCGGCTTGGGTCTGGCCACGACCGGCGACGGCGCCACGGTGAGCAATCTGCGCCTGCTGGAGCCCCGCGGCGAGCCGATGTTCAACGGCAAGGACTTCGCCGGCTGGTGGACCGAGGGCGACCTCGACAAGTGGCGGATCGAAGAGAACGGCGAGGTCGTACGCTACGATCGCGCGGGCGACTACCTCCGCACCGAGAAGCTCTACGCCAACTTCACCTGGTCGTTCGAGTACAAGATGCAGCGGCTAGGCAACTCGGGCTTGAGCGTCCGTACGCCCAAGCAGGGCTGGCCCACGGCCGACGGCATGGAACTGCAACTCCTCGATACGCCCTACAACGCCGAGATCAAGGATCAACCGTGTATGTCCGTCTACGGGCACGTGCTGCCGTTGGATCGGGCCGACAAGTCGGAGCGATGGAACCGCGTGGTGGTGAAGGCCGACGGCTGGATGATCTCCGCGTGGATGAACGGCCGGCTGGTCCAGCAGGTCAACACGTTCCATCACCCCGAGCTGAAACACCGCTACCTGCGAGGCTGGCTCGGCTTTCAGGATCACGGCGCGTGGATCCGAGTGCGCAACGTGCATGTGCTCGAAGCGCCCGACGGCTGGGGCCTGGCCGCCTGGTATCGGCCGCAGCCGCCGCTGGCGACCACGGCCATCCTCGACCGGCTCGTCAATCCCGAGCGGCTTTCGGTGGCCGACGGAACCACTTCCCAGGTGGCTTTCAAGACGATCTTTGCCGACAAGCCGGCCGAGCACGTGCTGGCCGATCTCCAAGGGCCCGGGGCGATCGTCCGCATCGCGCGCTTCGGCGACGAGGGCCAGTTGGCGTTCTTCTTCGACGGCGAGAAAAAGCCGCGGATCGAATGCGTCCCCGGCGAGCTTCAAGCATCACTCCCGCCGATCGGGAAGAACGCCAACCCCCTTCTGACGTGCCTCACATTCAAGAAGAGGCTTCGGATCATGCTCCGCGAGGCGGCCAAGGCCGACTATCGCTTCGACTACGTCAGGTTCCCCAACAGCATGGCGATCGAGAGCTTCGTCGATCGCGAGTCGGGCTTCCCGCGAGGCTGGCTGCCGGCGGCCAGTACGCTTCTCCGCTGGCTCCAGGGCGGGCGGTTCCACGAGTTCGATCCGCTGCCGCGGTTCAGCGGTGAGCCGAAGACCATCCAGCCCGACAAGCAGGCCGAGCTCGTTCACGTCGACGGGGCCGGCATCGTCACGCAGTGGAAACTGGTGGCCAACAAGGAAGTCTTGGACAACAACGACCTCTGGCTCGAAGTGACCATCGACGGCGAGAAGAAGCCGGCGATCGCCGCGCCGGCGCGATACCTGTTTCCCGCCCTGCCGGGCAACCATCCGAATTACGTGATGCAGGACCAGGGCGGGCCCACGCTGCTTCTGGCCATGCCATTCGCCGGCGGGATCACCGTAGCGGCCTCGAACCGTGGCGGCCGGCCCGTCGAGGGCGTGCAGGTGTCGCTTGCCGTCCAGCAGACGCGGGGCACCAAGGCCGAGGAGGTCGCCGGCCGGATGCGCCTGCGCGGCGTCTTCCTGCCGGCCCGGGAGGGCACGAGCGACCTGATCCGCCAGCAGGGCGAGGGACGTTGGGTTGGGCTGGTCTACCAGCAGCCGGGCGACGAGCCGGACGCGATCGCCACGCTCCGCGTCGACGGGCGCCCGGTCGACGGCTGGTCGGCGGCGACGCTCGATCCGTTCCTCGGCGACACGGGCGATTTCCGCAAGCACCTGAGCGGCCGTCAAGGCGTGCTCGCATGGCGTTACATGCTGCTGGCCCCGGTCGACTTCAAGAAGTCGCTCGTGTTGAAGAATGGCGGCAGCGAGGTCGGCGAGCGATTGGCCTGGTTCTATCTGAAGAAGCCGCCGGCTGCCAAGAAGCCCCCAACTGCGGAGAAACCGCCGGCTGCGGAGAAGGCACCGGCTGCGAAGAAGTAGCCGACCACGTCGGCGACGATCCGCGCCCCCGCCGCTTGCGGCTTCGCCCGACGCCTTGTTGACTCCACCGGCCACGTCTGCCATAACGGACCCGTCCGCCGAGTCCCATCGGGTCGGCATAGATCCATGGCTTTCTGGCTGGAGGAGCCCATGCGATACCTCAGCTTGCTTGCGATCGTCGTTCTGCTTCAAGGCGAAGCATCCGCGCGCGGTGCCAAACCGGTCCCGCCCGCGCGCGAGCCGCTGTCCATACGCGAAGTCGCCGCCAGCGCCGAGCGCGTGCCGTTGTACGACAAGCTCGAGCTGACGGTCGACCTCGGCGCCACCTACGACAACCCGTACGATCCCGACCAGGTGCGCCTCGATGCCGTCTTCACGGCCCCCTCGGGCAAGGCGATCCGCGTGCCCGGGTTCTTCATGGTGCCCGAGCGTCGCGAGATCAACGACGCGAAGGAGACGATGACGCCGGCTGGCCCGGGCGCGTGGAAGGTCCGCTTCGCCCCGTCGGAAACCGGCCGGTACACGTGGCAGCTTACGCTCGCCGACCGCACGGGCCGGATCACCGGCGGCGAGGGGGCGTTCGAGGCGGTCCCCGGCAAGAGCCCCGGGTTCGTGCGCACCAGCCGCGTCGACCCGCACTACTTCGCGTTCGACAGCGGCGAGGGCTACTTCGCCCTAGGGCACAACCTGCCCATCTACCACACCGAAGGCCAGCTCGGCGACGAGGCGATGCGCAAGTTCGCCGCCGCCCGAGAGAACTACAACCGCTGGTGGATGTGCTCGTACGGCTTCGGCATCGAATGGATGGACCAACTGGGCTGGTACCGCCAGGATTCCGCCGCACGGATCGATCTGGTGCTCGACGTGGCTCGCGAGCTGGGCCTCTACTACATGATGTGCATGGACACGCACCAGGACTTCCGCGAGCGGGGCTGGCAGCGCAACCCGTTCAATGCACAAAACGGCGGCCCCTGCCAAACGCCCGGCGACTGGTTCACCAACGAGACGGCCCGCAAGCTGTACAAGAAGCGCCTCCGCTACACCGTCGCCCGGTGGGGTTACAGCCCCCATGTGCTCTGCTGGGAGTTCGGCAACGAGTTCGAGGGCTGGGCCGACTCGCCGGACGAGATCAAGCTCCCCTGGCACCGCGAGATGTCCGACTACCTCCGCGCGATCGACCCCTTCGGGCACCTGATCAGCACCAGCTTCTGGAGCAAAACGGGGCCCGAGGAGTTCTGGGACCTGGAGAATATCGATGTCGTCCAGACGCACTGCTACACCAACGACGACGAGAACGTGGCCGAGCCCGTGCGCCGCTATTGCCTGCACCAGTGGGAGCGGTTCCAAAAGCCCCATGTGTTCGGCGAGTTCGGCATCCGCAGCCACTCGAGCACGGCCGACAAGGACCCGGAGGGCTGGGCCATCCACAACTCGCTCTGGGCGGGGCTGTTCAGCTTTGCGGCGGGCGGGCCCATGCCCTGGTGGCACGAGAGCTACCTCGACAAGCTCGACCTCTACTTCCACTTCACCTCGCTGGCCCGGTTCGCCGAGGACCTGCCGCTCGGCACCGCGCGGTGGGAACCGCTCGTGACCACGCCGCCCGAATTCGTCGATAAGGATCGCGAGCCGGAGGTTCGCGACGCGGTTATCCCGCCCGCCAGCGCGTGGGGCAAGCCGGAGCACAAGGAGTTCGTGCTCCGGGCTGACGGGACCCTGGCCGACGACCGCGTCCCGCACCAACTGCTGCACGGCGGGGGCCATCGCGACCTGAAGAACCCGCCCACGTTCGTCGTCGATTTTCCGAAGCCGGGCGAGTTCATCGTCCACGTCGGCACCGTGTCCAGCTCGGGCCTGTTGCGCGTTTGGGTCGACGACGAGCAAGCACTCGAGCGCGAATTGCCCTGTGCCGAAGGGCTCGGCAAATCGAGCGTCCGGCGCGAGCAGTGGAAGATCTGGGAAACGACCTACGACGAGGACGTAGCCGTCGACGTGCCCGCGGGCCGACACCGGATCCGTGTGGAGAACCTCGGCGACGATTGGGTGCGCGTCACGCGGTACGTCTTCACCGGCTGCAAGGTGCTCGACCGGCCCAACGTGCTCGTCTGCGGCATGAAGCCCCCAGGGCTTGCCATCCTCTGGCTCCAGAACCGCGACAGCTCCTGGTACAACCACGCCCGCGCCGAGGTCAGGAGTGTCGATCCGTTCACGCTTTCCCTCACGGGCCTGCCCGACGGACCGTGCCGGCTCGAATGGTGGAAGACCTGGCGGGCCGCCCCGGAGCGGGTCGAGCCGGCCGCCGTCCAACAGGGCCGCTTGACGCTCACCATCCCCGGGCTGGAAGCCGACGTGGCTCTGAAGATCAAAGCGACGCCGTAGCCCTTTCACGCTCGTTCCCAGGATACCCCTTTCACACTCGTTCCCAGGCTTTGTCTGGGAACGCACTAACGCGAGGCTCCGCCTCGCCGGCTGCCACTGCTATCTTGCGCAGCAGGTGCTCCCCGGTCATGCCATGGCGCCGGCACAGCCGGGCAAGTCGGCAGTGCCACGCTACGCCGGTAACCGAAATCCCCCGGCGCGATGCGGCTTGTCGTGGATCGATTGAAATCAATGACCCGATAAAGAGCTAGACAGCCATGATGAACGATGCCACCGTCGGCCCGAAAACCGCAGGGAATACGGAGCTTCGGAGCCAGTGCTAGCAGATGCCACGGCCCTCTCAGGCCATTTTCCTAGCTTTTTGTCGGGTCGTTGATTGAAATTGGTGGCAGTCTGCGAACGCTACGAATTCCGCGAAGGATAGAATGGGAAAAACAGTGATGTTAGGTATCTTGAATGTACGAGGGCAGGGTCCGCGCCGGATTGTTGCTGAACTGGGGCCATCTGCAAGTCGCCGCGCGGCAAGCGTTCACGTAAGCCATTGGGCAGTAAGTCGTTAACTGCGGTTTCGTCATCCTTCGGTTACCGGCGTAGAGTGCCACGCGTCCCATCACCTGGGCCATTTTCATCCTCTCCCTTTTTCTCAAGACTCCCCCCGTGCGCATGTTGACCGGGCGCGACCACGAACCAGTCTGCATGAAGTTGCACGATCGGGGGAAACCTTCGCCTTCGATTCGCTCATCAGAAAGCCCTTTCAAGGGGCATTATCTCGCCCCCCTCCGGAGTACGCCAGTCCTGGGCCATCGCACGGTCGCCCGGCCATTGACCCGCAGGCCCTGGTGGCCGTGTGGGCGTATGCCACGCTACGCCGGTAACCGAAATCCGCCGGCACGATGCGGCTTGTCGTGGATCGCTTGAAACTGATGGTAGTCTGCGAAGGCTAGGAACTCCACGAAGGACACAATAGGAAAAGCAGTGAGTTTAGACTGAAGTTCGGCTACGCGGCGAAGGTGTGAACGGCGCTCGAAAAACGGGGCGCTGGGCGGGGCCGGCGGGCGGCCGAAAAGTGGGGCGCTCATGACCTGACTCGCTGAGGGGGAGGCATGTTTGTGACGGAACCACCGTCACAAGCCTCACCCGCAGCGAGGGAACCGGAGTGTATCAGGACATGAGCATGTGGACCGAAATCCGTCGGCGCGTGCTGACGGGCCAGACCAGCAAGCGGGCAGTCTGCCGCGAGTACGGCATCCATTGGGACACGCTTCAGAAGATCCTCCAGCACGAAGCACCGCCAGGCTACCGGCAGAAGCGGCCGCGACCGAAGCCGGTGCTGGGTCCCTTCCTGCCGATCATCCACGACATCCTGGAACAGGACCGCAAGGCACCGCCCAAGCAGCGGCACACGGCCAAGCGGATCTTCGACCGGCTGCGCGAAGAGTACGGCTACCAGGGCGGCCAAACGGTGGTCAAAGACGCCGTGCGGGCCTGGAAGCAACGCCGGGCCGAGGTCTTCGTGCCGCTGGTGCACGCGCCGGCCCACGCCCAGGTGGACTACGGCGAAGTGACGGTGCGGCTTGCGGGCAAGCCGGTCAAGGCGGCCTTCTTCGTGATGACGTTGCTTTACTCCGACGCGGTCTTCTGCCAGGTGTTTCCGCGGGAATGCACCGAGACGTTTCAAGAGGGCCACCGTCGGGCGTTCGAGTTCTTCGGCCAGGTGCCGCAACGCCTTGGTTCCTCCTGGGGAAAACCCTTAGAGAAGACTG
>CAZDHR010000120.1:0-16548 GCA_964505295.1 uncultured Planctomycetaceae bacterium | reverse complement strand
CGAGCAGGAGGTGACCGTGGGGCACATCTACATGATGAAGCTTCATCATCTGGTCGACGACAAAGTCCACGCCCGAAGCACCGGCCCCTACTCGCTGATCACCCAGCAGCCGTTGGGAGGAAAGGCCCGGTTCGGCGGCCAGCGATTCGGGGAGATGGAGGTGTGGGCCCTGGAGGCCTACGGGGCAGCGTACCTCCTCCAGGAACTGCTCACCGTCAAGAGCGACGACGTGGAAGGCCGCACCAAAATCTACGAATCCATGGTCAAAGGCGAAAATACCCTCGAGGCCGGCACGCCCGCCAGCTTCGACGTTTTGACCAACGAAATCCGCGGGCTGGGACTCAACATGCTTCTCGAGAAAGTCCGCGTGTAGGGTAGCAGGCTGTAGGGAGTGGGGAGTAGGGAGTAGGGAGTGGGGAGTACGAAGTAGGCGGCAGAGACTAAAGGGTAGGGAGTTCGGAGCTGCACGGCGGACTAGACAGGGAGCTTGAGATCCAAGCCCCAGGGCGGCGTCCCGCGGGACGAAACGCCCATGGCCGCGAGTAGCGCGTCGAACGCGCCGATGGGAAACCGTTCCTTTGCGATTCTCAGTTGTCGATTCGCGATCCCGAACGCCATCCGTTTCCTCCGGATAAGGAGTCTTGGCAGTGAGCGTGAGCGAGCCCTCTTACGACCGGATCAACGACTATGCGTCGGTGAAGATCAGCCTCGCCCGGCCGCATGACGTCCGAAGTTGGTCGTTCGGCGAAGTGAAGAAGCCCGAAACGATCAACTACCGCACGTACCGTCCCGAGAAGGACGGGCTGTTCTGCGAGCGGATCTTCGGCCCGGAAAAGGACTGGGAGTGCGCCTGCGGCAAGTACCGGGGAATGAAGTACAAGGGCATGATCTGCGACCGGTGCGGGGTCAAGATCACCCATAGCCGCGTGCGTCGCAAGCGGATGGGGCACATCGAGCTGGCTGCGCCGGTGGTCCACATCTGGTTCTTCAAGGCGATGCCCAGCCGTCTGGGAACGCTGTTGAGCATGAAAACCACGAACCTGGAGAAAGTCGTCTACTTCCAGGACTACGTGGTCACGGAGGCCGGCGACACGGAGCTAAAGAAACAACAACTGCTCACCGAAGAGGAATACCGCGAAGCCTGCACCAAGTACCCGGACGGATCGTTCAAGGCCGACATGGGCGCCGAGGCGATCCGCAAGCTGCTCACCGGGCTGGACCTGGTTCAGTTGTCGCAGGATTTGCGCGTCGAGCTGGCCCAGACCAACTCCAAGCAGAAGAAGAAGGATCTGATCAACCGGCTGAAGATCGTCGAGGCCATCCGCGACAGCGACAACCGGCCGGAATGGATGGTGCTGGACGTGATCCCCGTGATCCCGCCCGACTTGCGCCCGCTGGTGCTGTTGGACTCGGGCAACTTCGCCACCAGCGATCTGAACGACCTCTACCGCCGGATCATCAACCGCAATAACCGGCTCAAGAAGCTGGTCGATCTGAACGCGCCGGAAGTGATCATCAAGAACGAGAAGCGGATGCTCCAGCAATCGGTCGACGCCCTGTTCGACAACAACCGCTGCAAGCGACCCGTGCTCGGCTCCAGCAACCGGCCCCTGAAATCCCTGACCGACATGATCAAGGGGAAGCAGGGGCGCTTCCGCGAAAACCTGCTGGGCAAACGCGTCGACTACTCGGCCCGAAGTGTGATCGTGGTCGGCCCCGCGCTCCGTTTGCACCAATGCGGGCTGCCGAAGAAGATCGCCCTGGAGCTCTACCAGCCGTTCATCATCCGGCGGCTCAAGGAATTGGGCCACGCCGATACCATCAAAAGCGCCAAGAAGATGTTGGAGCGCAAAGACGAGGAGGTCTGGGACATCCTCGAAGAGGTCATCCGCAACCACCCCGTGCTCCTGAACCGGGCACCGACGCTGCACCGCATGGGCATCCAGGCCTTCGAGCCGGTGCTCGTCGAAGGGAACGCGATCAAGCTGCACCCCCTCGTCTGCAAGGGCTTCAACGCCGACTTCGACGGCGACCAGATGGCCGTCCACCTGCCGCTGTCGATCGAGGCCCAGGTCGAAGCCCATACCCTGCTGATGGCCACCAACAACATTTTCAGCCCGGCCAACGGCGCCCCGATCATCAGCCCGTCACAGGACGTGGTGATGGGCTGCTACTACCTGACCATGGCCTTACCGGAACGGAAAGGGGAGGGCATGGTCTTCACCTCCTTCGACGAGGTCCAACTGGCCTACTCCCTGGGCAAGGTCGATACCCACGCCGTCATCCGAGTCCGACTCCCCGTCGCACGCCGCGTCAAAGGCGAGACGGGGGCGCGGCCCGGTTCGGTGATCGAGACCACCGTCGGCCGCGTGATGTTCAACGTCATGCTCCCCCGCGGCATGCCCTACTACAACGCGCCCATGCGGTCGCCCCAACTGGCCACCGTGATCTCCGACTGCTACGAGATCCTGGGCCGCCGGGCCACCATCGACCTGTTGGACGAGATGAACCGGCTGGGATTCCGCCAAAGTACGTTGAGCGGACTCAGCTTCGCCACCGACGACCTGATCACTCCGCCCAGCAAGGCAAGAATCATCGCCGCCGCGGAAAAACAGGTCCTGCGGATCTTGAAGCTCTACCAGCGGGGCATCATCACCGAGGGCGAACGCTACAACCAGGTCCTCGACGCCTGGACCCACGCCCGCGAGCAAATCACCAGCGAGATGATGCAAGAGCTGGAAAGCGATCAGCGATACCCCGGCTACGTGAACCCGATCTTCCTCATGGCCCACTCCGGAGCCCGCGGCGGCACCGAGCAGATCCGCCAGTTGTCCGGGATGCGCGGCTTGATGGCCAAGCCGTCGGGCCGGATTATCGAGACCCCGATCAAGGCGAATTTCCGCGAGGGCTTGAGCGTGCTGGAGTACTTCAGCTCCACGCACGGTGCCCGAAAGGGTCTGGCCGACACCGCCCTGAAAACCGCCGACTCCGGCTACCTGACCCGCAAGCTGGCCGACGTGGCCCAGAACGTCGTGGTCACCACCCACGATTGCGGCACCACCCAGGGAATTACCAAAGGCGTGATCTACCGCGGGGAAAAGGTCGAGGTCAGCCTGGCCGACTCGATTCGGGGCCGCGTCAGCCGGGCGAACATCGTCAACCCGATCACCGACGAGGTAATCGTCCGGGAACACGAGCTCATCACCGCCGAAATCGCCCGGAAGATCGAAGAGCTCGGCCTGGAGAAAATCCAGGTCCGCAGCCCGATGACCTGCGAGGCCCCCTTAGGCGTGTGCGCGTTGTGCTACGGCATGGATCTCTCCTCCGGATCGTTGGTCGAGGAGGGCATGGCGGTCGGGATCATCGCCGCCCAAAGCATCGGCGAGCCGGGAACTCAGTTGACCATGCGGACCTTCCATATCGGGGGCACGGCCTCGCACCAGGTCGAGGAAAGCGAGATCCGGGCCAAAAAGGCCGGACAGGTCAAGTTCACCCGGCTCAAGGTCGTCCGCAATAGCGAGGGCGCCCAGATCGTGCTCGCGCGAAACGGCGAGCTGTTGGTGCTGGACCCCAAAGGCCGTGAACTGGAGAAACACGATATCCCCGCCGGCGCCCAACTGATGGTCGAGGAGAACCACCTCGTCGAGGCGGGGGCCCTGCTCTGCCATTGGGACCCGCACAGTATCCCCATCCTCGCCGAAGTCGGCGGAAGGGTCCGCCACGAAGATATCATCGAGGGCGAGACGGTCCGGCTGGAGAAAGACGTCAGTGGCATGGTCCGACGGCTGATCATGGAACACAAGGGAGACCTCCACCCACAGATCGTCCTCGAGGACGCCAACGGCAAGATCCTCGATTTCTACTACCTGCCCGAGAAGGCCCACGTGGAAGTCGACGAGGGAACACAAATCGTCGCCGGCACGCTGCTGGCCAAGACCCCGCGCGAAGTGTCCGGAACCCAGGACATCACCGGTGGTCTGCCGCGGGTCACCGAGATCTTCGAGGCCCGAAAACCCAAGGACCCGGCCGTGATCGCCGAAATCGACGGCACCGTGGAGATCCTCGGGGAAAAGCGCCGCGGCAAGCGGACGATCATCATCCGCAGCGAGGCGGGCATCGAACGCGAGCACCTCGTCTCCCACGGGAAACACCTCCGCGTGCACACCGGCGACTTCGTCCGGGCGGGCGAGTCGTTGGTCGACGGGCCGCTGGTGCCCCACGACATCCTCCGCATCTCCGGCGAGGAAGCGGTCCAGCACTACCTGGTCCGCGAGATCCAGAACGTGTACCGCAGCCAGCGCGTGGACATCAACGACAAGCACATCGAGATCATCGCCGCCCAGATGCTCCGCAAGGTCCGCGTGGAACAGGGCGGCGACACCGGCCTGCTGGAAGGGAGCGTGATGGACAAGTTCGAGTTCCGCAAGGCCAACGAGGACCTCACCGATTGCGTCAAGGTCACCGATCCCGGCGACACCAAGTTCCAGGAGGACGAAATCGTCCCCCGGGACGCCTTCGAGCAGCAGAATGCCCAGTTCGAAGCCGGTGGCGGCGACCCGGCCAAGGCCGTCCGGCCCAGCCCCGCCACGGCCAGCACGCAACTGCTCGGAATCACCAAGGCCGCCGTGCAAAGCTACAGCTTCCTCTCGTCGGCCAGCTTCCAGGAGACGACCAAGGTGCTCACCGAGGCGGCCCTGGCCGGCAAGGTCGACAACCTGGTGGGGCTCAAAGAGAACGTCATCCTGGGCCACTTGGTGCCGGCGGGGACCGGCTTCCGCACGTATCAGGAATCCGAGGTCCGCTTCCGCCCACAGACCCTTTTGGACTTGGCCGAGCAGAAGGAAGCGGCTCCCCGGCCCGTCTTCCCGCTCTTGGACGGCGAAATGGAGGGGCAGCCCGACGACGCGGCCACCCCCGAGCCGTCGCCCCCGAGCCCCCTGGACAACCTGTTCTCCGACGGCCCGTCGACGCCGCCCAACGAGCCGTAGCCCTTGGCGGCCGAACGGCCGTATGCCCAAACGATGCGGCCGTCGTTAGGGACGCCTTGACACAGGCCCCAGTTACGATAGGTTGATAGGTTCCGAACGTGACGGTTAGGTGCCCGAAGAAGCGATTCCGAGAGACCCCATGCCCACGATCAATCAATTGGTCCGGAAGCGGCGCAAGCCGCCGCGCAAGTTCAGCAAGGCACCCGTGTTGGACCGCTGCCCACAGAAACGGGGGGTGTGCTTGCAGGTCAAGACCATGACCCCCAAGAAGCCGAACTCCGCGCTCCGCAAGATCACCCGCGCGCGCCTCTCCAACGGCAAGGAGGTCACCGTTTATATCCCCGGGGAAGGGCACACGTTGCAGGAACACTCGATCGTGCTGGTCCGCGGCGGCCGGGTCCGCGACCTGCCGGGCGTCCGCTACCAGGTGGTCCGGGGGGCCATGGATACCCTCGGCGTGGAGGACCGAAAACAAGCCCGAAGTCGCTACGGGGCCAAGAAGAAGTAGGGCGTCGGCCACGGATCGCCGCAGGCAGACGGTTTCCGATTGGCGGCGCCGATCGTTCAACACACAGGATACCGATCAGTTATGGGTCGTTTCACCGCGAGCGAGAAGCAACTCATCGGCGATCCCAGGTACGGATCGCTGTTGGCGAGCAAGTTCATCAACTGCCTGATGTGGGACGGCAAGAAGGCCGTCGCGCAGGCGGTCTTCTACCGGGCGCTGGACGAGGTTCAGAAGCGAATCCCGGACGCCGACCCGATCGATGTCTTCACCCAGGCGGTGGACAACGTCAAGCCCGACATCGAGGTCCGCTCCCGGCGCGTCGGCGGTGCCTCGTACCAGGTCCCCATGCAGGTGAGCAGGAAGCGGCAGCAGTCGTTGGCCCTCCGCTGGCTCATCACGGCCTGCCGCGAGAAGAAGGGCCGCCCGATGCACGAGAAGCTGGCCAACGAGCTGGTGGCCGCCTACAACCGCGAAGGGGCCGCCATGACCCGGCGGGACAACGTCCACCGCATGGCCGAAGCGAACAAGGCGTTCGCCCACTTCGCGTGGTAGTCGTAGGATAGCCCATCCCGCCGTGCCGGGCTCCTACTCCGGTGCGGCGATTGTTTGCGCTGACATAGCCTCATTCAGCGGCCTCATGGATGGCTCACTTCGCCAGAAGGCATAACACGATGCGAGTTTCCAGGATCAGCGTCAGTAATTTCAAGTCGCTCGTCGACTTCAAACTCGAACTGGCAAACTTCACTTGCCTGATCGGTCTGAACGGTGCGGGAAAGTCCACGCTGCTTCAATTCATCGACTTTCTCGCCCAACAGGTTCATGGCGACATCAAGGATTGGCTGCGTACGCGCAGTTGGGACGCAAAAGACCTCAAGTCCCAACTCACCAAGAAGATCAACATCGACTTCTCCGTTCATTTGATGGACGATTCTGGCGGAGAGGCAACCTGGGAAGCGAGCTTCAATCCAGGTCAACTCTATTGCACGCACGAACGAATTGCGATCGGCGATGCGGTCCTCGACGTTCGTGGCGGAAAGCTGCACGTCCATTCGACTCCTCCACTAATGCCACACGATCAGGAAATCGCCTTTACGTACGAAGGCTCCATATTGTCACAGCTTCGAGAATCGACTCTCCCGCGCCCGCTGGTGGACTTCAAGAGGTTCTGTGAGAACATCAAATCACTCGACGTCCTGTCACCCGAGCTTCTCCGTCAGCGAACACGAACGCCTGTCGAATCACTTGGGTTGGGCGGTCGAGGGCTGTCGGCGGTTCTGCACAAGCTCGGAGCGATGGAACGTGAACAGTTGGCTGCTCGTCTGAAAAAGGCCTACAAGCAGGTTAGGGGGGTGGAAACGAAATCCCTCCGGCGTGGTTGGAAGAAGTTGGATATTCAAGAAGAATTCGGTGACACGAAGGTGGTCACCGATGCTTACCACGTTGCCGATGGGATGCTTCGACTGACTGCAATTCTCGCCGAGATCCAGAGCGAGCATTGTTTTCTGCTTCTCGATGAAATCGAGAATGGCATCAATCCGGAACTCATCGAGTTTGTCCTCGATGTCTTGGTGGCGGCTCCCCAGCAGGTCTTGGTGACGACGCACAGCCCAATGATCCTCAACTATCTGGACGATGAGGTTGCCCGAAGAGGCGTCATATACTTGTACAAGACACGCAAGGGCCACACGGAAGCGATTCGGTTCTTCGCAATTCCCTCCGTTGCGGAGAAGCTCGCCGTCATGGGGCCTGGAGAGGCGTTCGCCGATACAGACCTCACTGCGCTGCAAGACGAGATCGAGGCGGTTACGGAGGGGCGCTGAGATGTATTTCCTGTTCAGCGGCGAGGGTCCAACCGACCTCGGTCTCTGTGCTGACGACGCCGCAACATGTGAGGGAGACGAATACCAGCATGGTCCGATGACCGTCATGGTCGATCAAATCGTTGAACGACGACACCACTACTCCCTCTTGGAGACGGGACACTACGGATTCGTTTCAAGACACACGCTCGTGGATCGAGCGAACGAATTGAAGGCAGCCAAGAAGGCCCTCCGCCTGCCCGGAAAGAAGCGAGCGAAGGAGACTCGCTACTTCTTCAACAACGCACGCGTTCTGGCCCGAATCGCCAGAGCAAGGCAAGGAGAATTGGAGGACGATGTCGTTGCCGTGCTGTTTCGGGACTCGGATTCGGCGTCAGCAGGTCGTGGCATCTGGGAGGACAAGCGAAAGTCGATGCTGGACGGATTCGAGGAAGAAGGATTCGTCAGAGGGGTCCCGATGATTCCCAGGCCGACGTCGGAGGCACGGTTGCTGTGCGCCTTGAAGAGGGATCCGTATCAGGGCTGTGCAACACTTGAGAATCGGTCGAGCAGCAGCGATTCGCCGCATTCATTGAAGCGAGAAATGGAAGAATTGCATGGCCACTCCCCATCCCGAGAAGAACTTGCTCAAATGGTGACCGCCCGGACCATCGACATCGAGCGCGTGGACATGCCCAGTTTTTCCGCGTTTCGCTCTCGTCTGGAGGAAGTCGTCTAACCCGCGCGTCTGATGGACACGAGAGAACTCCACTCACGATCGCGCGCTCGTCCAACACAGCCATGGCCCGCGACCTACACAAGCTCCGCAACATCGGCATCATTGCCCACATCGACGCGGGCAAGACGACGCTCACGGAGCGCATGCTCTTCTACTGCGGGCTGAAGCACCGCGTGGGCCAGGTCGACAAGGGGACCACCGAGCCGGACGACGATCCGGAGGAGCAAGAGCGGGGCATCACGATCTACTCGGCCGCGATCACCTTCCCCTGGGACGACGTGATCGTCAACCTGATCGACACGCCCGGCCACGTCGACTTCACCGCCGAGGTGGAGCGGAGCCTCCGCGTGCTCGACGGCGCCGTGGTCGTGTTCAGTGCCCGCGAGGGCGTCGAGGCCCAAAGCGAGACCGTCTGGCACCAGGCCGACAAGTACCACGTCCCCCGCATCGCCTTTGTGAACAAAATGGACCGGGAAGGGGCCGATTTCTTCGGCACCGTCGAGGAGATCCAAGAGCGGCTTCAGGCCAAGCCGTTGCCGATCACCTTGCCGGTCGGTGCGGGCCCGCCGCACATGCCCGACGGCTTTCGGGCGATTATCGATCTTGTCCAGATGAAGCAGCTCACGTTCACCCGCGAGAGCGACGGGGCCCAGATCGTCGTCGACCCCGTGCCCGAGGCCCTCGAAGACGAAGCCCACTTGTGGCGGGGCCACTTGCTCGAAGAGCTCTCGCTCGATAGCGACGAGATGACCGAGCTGCTGTTGGCCGATCAGCCCGTCCCTGCGGATCTCGTCCGTCGGGTGTTGCGGGAAGTTACGCTCGATGCCAAGGCGGTGCCGATTCTCTGCGGCACGGCGCTGGACGGGATCGGCGTGCAGCCGGTGCTCGACGGCGTGGCCGCGTATCTGCCCAGCCCGCTCGACGTCCCACCCGTCGAAGGCACGTGGGCGCCCGAAAAGGGCGCGAAGGCCAAACACGCCGCCTCCACCCCGACCACCGCGCGACGCAAGCCCGACCCCAAGGAGCCCTTCTGCGGGCTGGTCTTCAAGATCAAGGCCGACCGGCACGGCGACCTGCACTACGTGCGGGTCTACTCGGGCCGGCTCAAGGCGAACAGCCGCGTCTACAACCCCCGGACCGAAAAGAAGGAGAACGTGCCCCAGTTGTGGCGGATCATGTGCGGCCACCGGGAGCAGATCCAAACCGTCGAGGCGGGCGACATCGTGGGCGTCGTCGGGCTGAAGCACTCGGTCACCGGCGACACGCTCTGCGACCCTCGGCACCCGATCGCCCTGGAATCGATCACGTTCCCCGAAACCGTCATCTCCATGGCCATCGAGCCGGAAACCTCGGCCGAGCGCGACAAGCTCGCCTCCGTCTTGGACTTGATGCGGCGCCAGGACCCCACCTTCCTCGCCCGGGAAAGCGAGGAGACCGGCCAGACGCTGATCAGCGGGATGGGTGAGCTGCACCTGGAGGTCATCAAGCACCGGCTCTTGCGGGAGTACAAGCTCAACGTCCGCGTGCACAAGCCCCGCGTGAGCTACCGCGAGACGATCGAGAAGCCCGTGGAAGTGACCGGGCAGTGCCACCGCACCATGGCCGGCCAGGCCCTGTTCGCCGAGCTGACCATCCGTATGGAGCCGGCATCGGAAAAGGGGACGGGGCTCTTTTCTGCGGAGCACCCTTCGGGCCCTTCGGGGAAAAGAGTCCCGTCCCCTTTTCCGAGCCAGGCGCCACAGCCCAAGCCCGTCACCGTGCTCGCCGAGTGCGGCGACTCGCTCCCCGGCGAGCTGTTGACCGCGGCCCTGGAAGTGCTCGACGAGAAGGGCGAAGGCGGCGGGCTGCTCGGATTCCCTTTGCGGCAGGTGAAGGTCACTGTCCTGGACGGCAAGGTCCACGAGACCGGGTCCAACGAGCTGGCCTTCCGGATGGCCGCCTCCGACGCCTTCGAGAAGGGCCTTCGCAAGGCCGGCATCGTGCTGCTGGAGCCGATCATGCGCCTGGAAGTCTCCACGCCGGAGGAGTACCTGGGCGATTTTGTCAGCGACCTCCAGCGACGCCGGGCCGTCATCACCCGCACCCACCACCGCGGCCGAAACACGGTGATCGAGGCCCAGGCCCCCCTGGCCGAACTGTTCGGCTACTCCAACGCCATGCGGGGCATGAGCCAAGGCCGCGCCACCTGCACCATGGAGCCCTCCACCTACGGCCCGGCCCCGCCGGAGGTGCTGGAAGGGTTCATGTAGGATCGGCTTGCGGATAGCCTGCCCCGTTCGAGAGGATCGAGCACAAGGCGGAAAACCTCGGCGTTCAGGCAAGATAGCCCCGGCAATTCGGGGGATGGCAAGGGATGCTCGCCCTCGGGCGCAAGGGGCGCTTGTCAGGAAACCGGCGTTTCCTCGCTTTTCTTCGCGGAGCCGGTTGACATGGGGTGAGGATCCTTATAGGATTCCGGGTTTACCGCCTGCGGCGTTGCGGGCGCTGGTATTTGGCATGCCGGAGTTGGGCATTTCGGAGGACGATCCGTGGCTGGTCCCCCAGGCGAGGTTATCCGCATCAGGATGGAGGCATACGATCACGCCGTTTTGGATCAGAGTGCGGCGGAGATCGTCGACACGGCCAAGCGGACCGGCTCGCTCGTTCACGGACCCATTCCGTTGCCGACGCGGATCGAGCGATACACCGTTCTGTCGAGCCCCCACGTGGACAAGAAGGCCCGGCAGCAGTTCGAAATCCGCACGCACAAGAGGCTGATCGACATCATGCCGGCGGGCGACGAGGCCAAGATCCCTCCCAAGACGATTGAGGCACTGAACAAGCTGAGCCTGCCGGCCGGCGTGGACATCAAGATCAAGGCCTCGGCTCGGCATCCATCATAATGGGCGTTTGCGACTAGAAGTTCCGGGAATCTCCCATGCGAGGGAAGCTGCGTGGGCAATGCCGGCCATGAGCCGGCCGTTCCCACGGGGCGACGTGATAAAGGCAAGTACGATGGGCATCGGATTACTCGGCCAAAAGGTCGGGATGACGCAGGTATACGACCCGAGCGGCCACGTCATCCCTGTGACCGTGATCCAGGCAGGGCCCTGTCACGTCCTGCAACTGAAGACCAAGGACCGCGACGGCTACGAAGCGGTCCAGGTGGGCTACCTCGACAAGCCCCGTCGTCTTGCCAGCCGCAGCACTCGCGGCCACGTCGCCAAGCTCGACAGCAAACGCCAACGCGCCCGGGCGTCTGCGGGCGTTTCCCCGTCTCCGAAGGCCGGTTGCGAGCCCAAACGGTTCATCCGGGAGTTCCGCGTTCCCATCGAGGGTTTCGAGGTAGGGCAGGAGATCCGGGTCGACGCGTTTTCGGAGATCGGCGTGGTCGACGTGGTCGGCACCAGCAAGGGCCGCGGCACGGCCGGCGTGATGAAGCGCCACAATTTCCACGGACAGCGGGCCACCCACGGGGTGAAGAAGTGCCACCGCCATCTCGGCGGCACCGGCTGTAGCGCGTCTCCGAGCCGGCTGTTCAAGGGCAAGAAGATGGCCGGCCGCTACGGCGCCGCCCAGTGCACGGTCCGCAATCTCAGGCTGGTCCAGATCGACTTGGACAACGACCTCTTGTTGATTCGCGGCGCGGTGCCCGGCCCGAACGGCGGCTACGTGGTCATCCGTCCGACCAACAAGCTCCCGATGCGCGGGGGCAAGCCGATCGTCCGGGGCGGCGAGCAAGAAAGCGAGAAACAAGAGGACTAGCAGCACGCGGCCACCTTGGCCGTGCGGCGCGGGCGGGAAGCCCGTGCCGCAAGACCAGGCAAACACGAGCGTACCAGGTCATGGCGAGCATACCCGTTTACGATCGAAGCGGCGCGGAGGTCGGCACCTACGAGATCGACCCGGCCGAGCTGGCCCCGCGGATCAGCAAGCAGCTCTTGCACGACGCGGTGGTCATGTACCAGACGAACCGTCGCCAGGGCTCGGCCAAGACGAAGACTCGTGCGGAAGTGGTCGGCTCGACCGCCAAGATGTACCGCCAGAAAGGGACGGGCCGCGCCCGGGCCGGGTCGCGCCGTAGTCCGATCCGCCGCGGCGGCGGACGTGCGTTTCCCAAGCGGCCGAAGGACTGGTCGTACCGGCTGCCGAAGAAGGCCCTCCGCTCGGCCACGCGGATGGCCCTGGCGTCGCGGATCGCCGACGGCGAGGTCACGTTGATCGACGAGCTTCAGTTCGAGGCGCCCCGCACCCGGGAGATGGCCGGGGTGCTCGAGGCCCTGAACGTCGCGGGCATTCGGCTGCTGGTGGCCGTGGCCGAGTACGACGTGAACGTGTACAAGAGCATCCGCAACCTGGCTGAAGTGTCGGTGCTGCCTGTGGAGGAGCTGAACGCGCTGGAGGTGTTGCGTCCGCGTCGGCTGTTGATGACCCGGGCCGCCTTGGACGCCTTCCGCGAAAAGGCGGCCACCCAGAAGCAAGCGTCCTGAAAGCAGCGAGGAAGCCGAGGCCATGGTCAAAGACTTGACCAAGACGAAACTGAGACTGGAACCGCACCAGATCATCTTGCGGCCCCTGGTGACCGAGAAGAGCTTTCACCAGGCCGAAACGGAGCGATTCAACTGCTACGCCTTCGAGGTCAGCCGAAACGCCGGCAAGAAGGACATTCGCCGGGCCGTGGAGGAACTGTTCGACGTGAGGGTCGTGCGCGTCAATACGGCGAATCGTAAGGGGAAGCCCCGCCGGACCAAGTTCCGCTGGGGACGCACGAAGGCCTGGAAGAAGGCCATCGTGAAACTGCACCCGGAAGACAGGATCAGCTTCTTCTAAGGCGCGGAGCCTACCGCGAAAAGCCGTGGGAGGAAGGGCCAGAGAGAAAGCAGAAATCATGGGAATTCGTCGATACAAGCCGACCACGCCGGGCCGCCGCAAGGCCACGGTGAGCGATTTCGCCGAACTGACACCCGGGGCTAAGCCGCCGAAGAAGCTGACGAAGCCGAAGCGCCGTACCAGCGGTCGAAACAACCAGGGGAAGATCACGGTCCGGCATCGCGGCGGCGGGCACAAGCGACGGCATCGGTTGATCGACTTCCGCCGCAACAAGGACGGCGTTCCCGCGGTCGTCAACTCGATCCAGTACGACCCCAACCGCAGCGCCCGAATCGCGCTGCTGTTCTACGTCGACGGCGAAAAGCGTTACATCGTGGCCCCGGAAGGGATGAAGCCGGGCGATCGGGTGGTGAGCGGGCCGGGGTCGCCCCCTGCGGTGGGCAATTGCCTGCCGCTGAGCGAGATTCCCGTCGGCACGGAAATCCACGCGGTCGAAATGCAGCCGGGTCGGGGCGGCGTGTTGTGCCGCTCGGCGGGAACCAAGGCGACCTTGGCCGCCCGCGACGCCGACTGGGCCCAAATCAACCTCCCCAGCGGCGAGATCCGTCGGGTGCCGTCGTCGTGTCGGGCGACGATCGGCGCGATCGGGAACCCGGAGCACATGGCGATCCGGTTGGGGAAGGCGGGACGCAAGCGATGGCTGGGTCGCCGCCCCCACGTCCGCGGCACGGCGATGAATCCCGTCGATCACCCACACGGTGGCGGGGAAGGTCGCACCAAGGGCGGACGCCACCCGGTCAGTCCCACGGGCAAGCCGGCCAAGGGCGGGGCGACGCGTAAAAGACACAAGCCGTCGAACCGGGCGATCGTCCGTCGCCGCCGGTCGAAACGGTACGGAGCCTTGAAGATCTAGAGAGTAGACCATGGGAAGATCCCTGAAGAAGGGGCCCTTCGTCGATCCGAAGCTCTTCGCCAAGGTGGAGAAGCAGAACTTGGCGGGGACCAATCAGCCGATCAAGACGTGGGCTCGGGCGTGTACCATCGTTCCGGAATTCGTGGGGCATACGTTCATGGTCCATAACGGGAAGATCCACATGAAAGTCTTCGTGACCGAGGAAATGGTCGGCCACAAGTTAGGTGAATTCGCCCCTACGCGGATCTTCCGGGGACACGGCGGGAGAGGCAAGCGCTAGTGGGTTGCGGGGCCTCGTTCGGGAGGTTGCGGGAGGTTGGTGGTGACCGCATTGGTGCGGTCGGAGTTGCACACGGACCCGATGAATCGGGTCGCTACGAGCCAGGCGGTTGAGGGAAGATAGATGGCCGACGACGCCTACACAGCCGTTCATCGGTTCGCCCACATCAGTCCGCGGAAAGTCCGCCCCCTGGCCGACTTGATCCGGGGGAAGCGGGCCGACGAGGCATTGGACATCCTCCGTTATCAGCCGCAGCGTGGGGCCCGGATGCTGGAAAAAGTTCTCCGAAGCGCCATGGCCAACGCGGAAGACCGCCGGGCGCCCAACCTGGCCAAGCTGGCCGTGATGGACGTCCGCGTGGACGGCGGCCCCATGTTCCGCCGGCTTCGCCCCCGAGCGCGCGGGATGGCCGCGGTCCTGAAAAGACGGATGTCGCATATTCGTGTGGCTTTGAAGTGAGCGACTGACAACGAGGCAAGTTGAGTCGATGGGTCAGAAAGTCAATCCTACCGGATATCGCACCGGCATCATGACCGGCTGGAAAAGTCGGTGGTACGCCTCCAAGCAAGAGTTCGCCGATCTTCTCGTCGAGGACCAGAAGATCCGCAACTTCGTCAAGCGACGGAAGGATCGCGGCGGCAAGCCGATGTATCCGATGGTCGCCAAGATCGAAATCGAGCGCACCCGAGACGAAGTGAAGGTCGTGCTCTACTCGGCGCGACCGGGCGTGCTCATCGGGCGCAAAGGGGAGCGGGTCGAGGAGCTCCAGAAGGAGCTGCAAAACCTTACCGGCCGGCGAATCAACATCAAGATCGAAGAGGTCAACCGTCCCGAGGTGGTTGCCCAACTGGTCGCCGAAGACATTGCCGAACAGCTTTCTCGGCGGTCGAGCTTCCGGCGGACGATGAAGCGGGCGTTGGAGCAGACGATGGAGGCCGGCGCCAAGGGCATCAAGATCCAGTTGGCCGGACGCCTCGGCGGGGCGGAAATGGCCCGACGAGAGAAACAAATCGCCGGCTCGATCCCCCTGAGCACGCTTCAGGCCAAGATCGACTACGGGTTCACCGAAGCCAAGATCGCCCAGGGACACATCGGGGTCCAGGTGTGGATCAACCAGGGAATGTATAGCGAGGATCAGGTCGATGGCGTTGATGCCCAAGCGGGTAAAACATCGAAAAAGCCAAAGAGGACGTATAAAAGGTGAGGCAACGCGCGGCAACCGCGTCGTCTTCGGCGACTTCGGACTGCAAACGATCCAGGGCGGCTGGATCAGTGCAGCCACGATCGAAGCCGGGCGTATTGCCGCCCAGCAGTACCTCCGCAACGAAGGCCGTCTGTACATCCGCGTTTTCCCCCACAAACCGATTACCTCAATCCCCCTCGAAACGAGGATGGGGAAAGGAAAGGGGGAGCCGGACTACTGGGCGGCCGTGGTCAGGCCGGGGACGGTCCTGTATGAGATCGGCGGCGTCTCGGAGGAGGCCGCTCGGCTTTGCTTCACCCGTTTGGCCCACAAGATGCCCGTCAAGGTCCGCTTCCTGAGAAGGCGACCGATGTAACCCTCCGGCGCCGCAAGCGACCGGGGGCCGCCGAGACAACCAGCGCATCCGAGTATCCGACGATGACCAAGGCTAACGAACTTCGGGAGATGAGCGACGAGCAGCTTGCGGTGACGCTCCACGAGACCACCGAAGGCCTGTTCCGTCTCCGTCTCCAGGCCCAGACCGAGCGGTTGGACGCTCCCAGCGAGCTCCGAAAGCACCGGCAACTCGTCGCCCGCATCAAGACCATTCAGCACGAGCGGGCGCAAGCGAAGGCGGGCGAGCTGGGGAAGCCGGAAGTCGAGGAACCATCCACAGGCTAAGAGCGTGCGGTAAAGCCGGCGCCCCCGGGCGTCGCCGGGCGTTCTGCCGGGGAGAGAGAACCAAGCGATGCCGAAACGAGTTGCGGTTGGCGTGGTGACGAGCGACCGGATGGACCGGACCCGCCGCGTGGAGATTCCGCGGCTGGTCCAGCACCCGAAGTACGGGAAGTACATCCGACGCCGAACGGTCTGCTACGTCCACGACGAGAAGAACGAGTCCGAGCGAGGCGACACCGTGGAGATCTCCGAGTGCCGACCCCGGTCGAAGACCAAGCGTTGGGAGCTGGTGCGGGTGGTGTCGAAAAGCCGTCTGGTCGACGTGGCGGCGATGCGTGCCGCGGCGCGGGCCGAGCAACAGCAAGCCAAACAGGCGGAAAGCGACGAGTGACCGAAGCTACGAGCCGAGCGGACCCAAGTCGCGCAGGTGCGCTGGGGACCGAGCAGAAAACGACGACTTGCGACTTGGGCGGTAGACCATGATCCAGATGCAAACCCGACTGAACGTCGCCGACAATACCGGGGCCAAGGAGCTGATGTGTATCAAGGTGCTGGGCGGAACGCATCGGCGATTCGCCGGCATCGGCGACATCGTGGTCTGTCGTGTCAAGAGCGTGATCCCCGGGAGCGATTTCAAGAAGGGGGCGGTGG
>CAZDHR010000119.1:0-16637 GCA_964505295.1 uncultured Planctomycetaceae bacterium | reverse complement strand
CAACAGCGAGGTCAGCCCGGCGCTGTCGAGCATTTCCGTGTTGTCCAGATCGAGCACGACGTTGACTCGTTCGAGCGTCGGCACGTAGGCCTCGAACCCGTCGGCCTGATCCTCGCCCAACTCGTCCGGCGTATGGACCACTACACAATCGCCGAAGATTTCCGTGGGCAGGTTCATGAGATGGTAGCGAGGGTCAGGAGTTCGTGGTTGGTGACTGGGTGACGGGGTGACTGGGTGACGGGGTGACGGGGTGACTGGGTGATGGAGTGCTGCGTTGCGACGTCGAGGCGCAGACCACGCTTCGTCGCCTCCTCACCTTGTCACCCCGTCACCTTGTCACCTTGTCATCCCAACACCTTGTCACCCTCTCGTACTTCATTCCCGCTCTCGTCCAGGATTTTCTGCACGGTTTGGAGCAGTTGGCGTGGGCTGAACGGCTTGGCAATCACTCCCCGCACGTTCCACTTCCGGGCCAGCTCCTCGTGACTTATCTCGAAGCCTTTGGCGGTGAGCATCAGGATCGGGAGGTCTCCGAGGTCGGGATTCTCGCGGACGCGCTGGGTCAGTTGGAGGCCGTCCATCCGGGGCATCTGGTAGTCGGTCACGAGGATGTCCGGCGGCCGTGCCTCGATCAGCTCCCACGCCTCCTGGCCGTCGCTGGCGACCTGAACGTCGAAGCCGGCCCGCTTGAGCTTGAATTCCGCGGCGCGAAGAATATGGATTTCGTCGTCGCAAAGCAGGATGCGTTTGGCCACAGGGCTCGTTCCTTTCTTCGGTTAGGTGGATCAGGCCATCTGTCCGGCGTTCGGCAGGGTGACGCAGAACGTGCTGCCCGCGCCCAGTGCGCTCTGGACCGTGAGCCGACCGCCGTGGACGTCCTCCACGATGTGCTTGGCCAGGGGGAGTCCCAGGCCGGTGCCCGAGGCCATCGTCTTGTCCTTCTTGACGCGGTAGAACTTCTCGAACACGCGCCCGCAATCCTCCTCGCTCAATCCCACGCCCGTGTCTTCCACCTCGAACGCCACTTCGCCCGCGCCCAGGCGGCTGCGAAGCGTAACGCGGCCTCCCACGGGCGTGTACTTGATGGCGTTGGAGAGTAGGTTGATGGCCGACTGCAAAAGCATGTCCCGATCGGCCAACACGCCCAGGTACATGGGGCTCAGCTCCGAGGCCAATTCAATCTGCTTCGCCTCGGCCACCGGCTGGACCACGCGAATGGCCTCTTCGAGGAGCTCGTTGAGCGAGCGGCTCTTTTTGTTCACGCTCACGACGCCGGCCTCGATTCGGGCCAGATTGAGCATGTTCTCGACCAGGCGCTGGAGCCGGTCGGCCTGGTCGCTGATCACGTTGAGGAACTCTTCACGCGTCTGGTCGTCTTCCGCCTCGCCATCGACCAGCAGCTCGACGTAGGCCTTGATACCGGCCAGCGGCGTTTTCATTTCGTGGCTCACCGAAGAGACGAACTCGGCGTGCCGTCTCTGGAGTGCTTTCTCGCGACCGATGTCGCGGAGCACGGCCACGGCGCTGGCCCATTCGGTGGAGGGCCGCTTGTCCGCCGCCGATGGCGGGGCCGGCTCCTCCTGCGCGTCGTCGGTGCCGAGGGACGGCAATTTCGACGTCCACACCCGGTACCATTGCGACTGGCCCGCCGCATCGACGATCTCGATCTCTTCGGAGCGGGCGGACGTGGTCTTGCGCTGGCAGGCGCTTCGGAGCAGCTCGATCAGCTTCTGCGAGCGTACCAGGCGGTCGACGGCCTGCCCGCGGGTGTTCTTGCCATCGAACTGGAGCAGTCGCTCGGCGGCGGGGTTGGCGAACAGGATCTCGTCGAAGGCGTTGATGACCAGGACCGGCTCGGCCAAGCCCGTCAGGATGGTTTTGATGCGCTCGCAGTCGGTCGTGGCCCGGCGGCAGCGGATCTCCCACGCCGTTCGCGTGTGTTTCAGTTCCCGGGTTCGCTGGCGAGACTCCTCAAACGCCTTGCCCACGCGTTCGGCGATCGCGAACCAGGGGTCGTCTGCCGGCAGGCTGGGCGGAGCATCGGGGCCGCCATCGGCGCTCAAGTCGCAGATGTCCAACCCGCAAAGGGTCTCAAAATGCCGCTGGACCGCGCGACGGTCTGCGCCGGCGCGACACCAGACGAGCCCCAGCGATCCGCCGGCCAGCACCAGGACCCCGCACATGATGCCGGCACGAATCGGCCACGAGACGTCTGGGTACGGGGCCCAAAGACCCGCGGACGACAGACTGTCGGCCAGCCACGCAAGCACGCACGCGAAGGATGGGATCAACACCCCGACCGCCAGAAGCCAATGGTCTTTGGAGCGATTCATTCTCGCAGGAGTTCTCTCAATGGAGGCGCCCTCGAGTTCCAAGGGCAAACAAACCAATCGACGATCGGCCGATCCGTACTTCGACCTGGGCGGGGAGGGCGAAAAAGCGGAGGTCGCAAGCCGGATGGCGGGGCCGCAAGCCGACCGGCAGCTCAACGCCGGAAGCCGTACCTCGGGTCAAGTCGTCGGGCCTGGCCAAAATGCGTTTCCGCGGCCGTCAGTTGCCCGAGCTTGGCCAACGTGCAACCCATTAAAAAGTACGACAAGCCACTGGACTTGTCCAACGAAAGGGCTTGCTGGAGTACGACTTGGGAAGATTCGTAGTCCCCCAGGCGGTAGTGCGCCGCCCCGAGAATGCGGCGGATCGCCGCCGAATCCGCAAAGACCTCCAGAAGCGGCTCAAGCAGCGCGACCGCCACTTCCGGCTGATTGTGACGCAGTGCGGAGGTTGCCGCCGAGATGGGGATTCGCGGGTCGTCCGGCTTCAGGGCGATCGCTTCCCGGAAATGGGCAAAGGCCAACGCCGTGGTCCCGTCCGACATCGCAGACACGCCCTGCTCGATCAACTCGGCCGCCGAGGCGTAGGCCGTATCGCCGGCATAAGCGTTCCCGGCGGCGGAGCTTGCATCGCCGATACAATCCGGGCAATTCGCATCGGGGACAAAGCGTTTGGGGGACTCCCGAGGCGAGGAATCGTCGATCCTCGAAGCGTGCAAGCGGCTCGAAAGCGAGGCTTCCGGCGACGTTCTTTCTGAACTGGGTGAAGTGCCCTTTTCTCCGGAGAGGATGCGAACGGTCGAGGGCCGCTCGCCGGACCGAGGGCTTCCGGGATTCGAGGAGACCTCCGGTCGTGGTCTCGGCGAGGTCGGGAGACCTTCGCCGAGCGCGGGTGATCGCGGCGAGGTCGGGAGACCATCGACGGACACGTTTTGTGGCGGCCCCTCGGCGGCCTCCTCCGAGGCCAACGTCTGGTAGCAGACGGCGTAGACCTCGTCGTTCGGTCGAAGGGTCGTCGCCTGCTCGTAGTAGACCAGCGCGTCGGCCTTCTGCCCGATCGAATCCAGAAGCGACCCCATCAGGTGATACACGCGCGCGTCGCTTGGGTGGGCGGCCAGCGCCGGCTCGAGATAGGGGATGGCCTCACTCGGCCGGTTGTCGGCCAGGAGCGACTCGGCCAACAGGAGCCGGGCCTCGAGGTGGTCTGGAGACCGGGTCAGGATTCGCTGGAGGATCTCGGCACAGCCGCGGGAGTCACCTTCCTCCCAGCGGACCCGGGCGGCCTCGAACTCGGCCAGGTCGCGATGCCGGTTGAACTGCTGAGCGGATTCCTGGCTTCGCTGGCGGCGCTTCTCGGAGACGTCTTCGACCGGAGGGCCGAGGGTCTTCAGCGAGGCGCAGCCGGCCAGGGTCACGGCGAGAAGCGTGATCCCCCCCAGCGATCGGCCGGAACGCTTGGCGACGCTCATTGGACCCTCCTGGGCCGCTCGATGTCCACGCGGCGTCCCGGCCGGCCCGGATCGAGAGGATGCGACGGTTCGAGGGGCTCGGGCAGCGGAATCGGTTCGCGCCCAAGCTCGCCCAGCAGCCACGGGTCGATGACGGCGCCGTCGAGGGGAGCCGTCGGAGAGACGGCGGGTGCCGGACCTGCCAGCGTGTGCTCTCCCACCGGCCGCCCCAGCCAGATGTCGCTCCTCAGATCGATCGCCGCCCGATTGAGCGGGTCGAAATGGATCGACAGTTCGGCGAACCGCAGCGCCGTCTGGCGATCGCCGGCCGCCCAGGCGTTTTGGGCCATGCGGAAGTACTTCCGGGCGACGTGGCGTTTGCCCAGGAAGCACATCTTCTCGCCGTACACCTGCTGACGCCGATGGAACTCACACGCCGCCCGTTCGCCTTCCTCGCAGGTTTCCGGCTCGTAGACGATGTGCGGGGTGATCAGGACGATGATTTCACGTCGCTGGAGGGTCTCGTTCCTGCTTCGGAAGGCCGCGCCCACCAACGGCAGGTTGCCGAGAAAGGGCACTTGCTTGCCGGTGGCCTTGAGTTCCTCGCGCATCAGTCCGCCGATGATCACCGTGCATCCGTCGCGGACCATGATGTTCGTGGTCACCTGCGTGGTTTCTTTGTTGGGCAGCGTGAAGTTCTCCTCCACTTCGACCGACCCGGTCGACAGCTCGGGGTGGATTTCCATGCGGATCAGGCCGTCGCTGGAAATGAAGGGCCGGAGCCGCAACTGGGCCCCGACCTCGAGGAACTCGACGCTCTGCGAGGTGCTGGTCTCGGTCATCGTCGTGCTGACGTAGCCCAACTCTTCCCCAATGAGGATCTCGGCCCGATGCTTGTTGAGCACCATCAGCCGTGGGGTCGCGATCACGTTGGTGTCGCCGATCGATTCCAGGGCGTCGAGAAACACGCCCAGATTGCTGTCGAGAAACCCGAACTTCAGACCCCCCGTGTCGAACTTCAGCGAACTGAGCGGGTCGATGGGAGTCCCCCAGCCGACACGGAGGTGGTCCTGGTCGCGCAACAGCTCGAAGCTGACGCCGAAGTCGTTCTTGTCGTCCAGGGTGACGCTGAGGATCATCGCCTCGATGGCCACCTGCATGGGGCGCACGTCGATCTCAGCCACCACCTGATCGATCTCGGCCAGGACGGCCTCGTAGTCGCGGACCACGATGACCTCCCCGCCGGCAAAGCTGTCGCCTCCGGCCTCGGTCGCATCGGCGCCGATGCCCACTTCGGCCGGCGACGAGACGGCCACCACGCCTGCGCCGATGGTCACCAGCGGCTCGATCAGGGCCTGCAACTCGGCCGCCGTGACGTAGTTGGGCCGGTAGACGCGGGTGCAGACCGTGTCGAGGGCTTTCTCCAAGTCGTCGAAGTCCTCCGGCTTGCCCACGTAGACGAAATCCCCGTCCCGCTTGGCCACGTAGCCGGTCGACTTGAGAATGGCATCCAGGGCGCTTTCCACGTCGACGCCGGTGAGCGAGGCGGAGACCTTTCCTTGCACGCTTTCGGTCGCCAGGATGTTCAGGTTCCCTTGCACGCTCAACGCGTCGAGCACCTCGCGGATGTCGTTGTCGGGAACCTGCATCGAGAGCTCGCCGTCCCCTTCGCCCGCGACGGCGCCGCCTGACGAGTCTCTCGCTTCCAGGGACGGGGCGGGCACCGCGGCCGGTGCGCCGGCCGGCTCTTCGTCGTCGGCAGAAGGGGGTGACGGCGCCATTTCGACGGGCGGCGGACCGGGGTCGCGGCCAATTTGGCTCAACAAGGGGGTGGCCATGGCCTTCCAGAGCCGAAACGACTTGAGCAGCCCGGCACTCCGCCCGTCCGACGCGACCCGTAGCGCTCGCGCCGGATGTGGCTCGGCGACAACGGCGCCTTCGGGCATGGCGATGGCCGAATGCATCGAATCTGAGGGCGCGACGTGGTCGGCCTCCGGCCCTGACGGCGGCACGTCGGCTTGGGGCGACGCTTCCGCAACGGCCCCAGGCGTCTCCCGCGGTAATTGTGCGGAGTACGGCTGCGTGCGCGCGATATCCTGTTGAGGAGTTGACCGCGGCCCATCCTCCTCCGGCCCCTTCGCGCCGCGCTTCTCCGCCGGATCAGCGTTCTCGGCCTGGTTGGCCGGCGAATGCTCGACGGACTGCCCTGCCGCGCGAGACCCCGGCGACGGACTCGTGGCGGCTCCGACGTAGACGGCCAGCGTAACCCCCGTCGCCGCGAAGAAGCTGAGCAGAGTCAAGCGTCCGAGAATCCTCATGAGTCTTCCGTGACGTCCATGGAGATGTGCATCGACCGGCCGCCGGCCCACGTCGAGGCCACGGCGCTCTCGCCGCAAAACCGCACTCCCTGCTAACGCGTCTGCCCGCCCAGTTCGATCTGCCCCGTGGTCTTTTGCTCAGGAATCGCCAAGTCGAACCGATTGCCCTCCCACTCCAGCACGATCCGCCGGGGGTGCACTTCGACGAGCTGGAGGTGGATCGGCCGACCGGCGTGATCGACGGTGACCGTCTGCCCTGGCCGGTACGCCTTTCCGCCGATCAGGGCCACGCGGCGGCGGGGTCCGATCAGCGTGCCGGACAACTCCACACCGAGGCTCTCCGGAGTGACCGGGGCGACGGCGGCTTGAGCCCCCTCGTCCTGATCCACGTCCACGTCTGCCAAGGCGCCGGCGAACGGATCGCGCCAGCCGGTGACGTCCTCGGCCGGGGTGGTCATCGGGTCTTCTCGCATCCACTCGTCGAGCTGGGTCCAAGGGTATGGGCAGGCCTTCTGCTCTTTGTCAGGCAGCTCTTGTGACTGTGCCGAGGCGGTGTTGGCGAAGGTGGCCGGTTCGGCGGTGGCTTCGGTTTTCGCGTTGGGCGGCTCCCCGGAAGCCTGCTCCGGCGCGACCCAGCCCCACACCAGCGGTCCCCAGAAGTACACCGCCACCAGGGCGAGCACGGCCAGGATGGCGGCCTTCTTCGGATTGCCCATCGCCTCGCGACGCAGTTGTCTTGCCAGCTTGTTCAGGCTCATGGTACGTGGTGCGCACGCCAGCGCAAGGAGTCCTCGCGTCGGCACGTCTCCTCACTTATCGGTTAATCGGACGGGTCGACCTGATCGGAATCACCCGAATTATCGGCAAAGATGGCCAAATTCAACTCACATTCCACATCTTCGCTATCTTCACCAGCCCGCTGCATTTGAAGGCTTTCTACCCAAATCGTCTCTTCCAGGCCTTCCAGGGCCTGGAGGAAGCGACAAGTCTGTCCGAACGACCCGACGCACGTCACGGCCACCGGAAGGCATCGGACGCTGTCGTACGGAATGGCCGGCTGCGGTTCAAGCCGGGTCGTGGTGATGCCCGACTCCTTGGCCAACCGATTGATCCGCCCGAATACTCCCGAGAGCCCATCCTCGGTCGGCGCCGTCTGCTGCCACTGGTCCACGTACTGCCGGGTCTTGTCGAGCTGTTGTTGTGTGGACTGAAAGGCCGGGCCAAATGCTCCGACCTGGGCGATGAACTGCTCGGTGGCGTTCAACTCTTCGTGGAGGCTGGCAAGGGTCCGCTGTCCCGGGAGGAAAAGGAAATAGAAGTACGCGCCCGCCACGGCCACCGCGAGCCCGACGAGAATCCAACGGCTTCGAGCAAGTTTGGGGTTCATGGGAGGGTCGACGCGCGGCTAGGTGTGTTGGCGGCTGGACGAGGTGGTCTTCGGATCGCTCGGGGCGGGGAGTTGCGGCTTCGGTGCGGAGGGGCCGTCGGGTTGGCCGTAACCTGGCCGGACGACGAGCGTGGCACGGAAGCGGATCCTTGCCGGATCGTCCGTGTCGGCCTCGATCGACTGGAGCTGCGATTTCGAGAAGAGCGCGTCCCGGCCCAACGCGCCCAAGTACTGGTGCAGGGCGGCACTTTCGGTGGTCACGCCCGTGATGGTGACGATCGTCTGGCCGGAATCGAACTCCTCGCGGAGTCTTTCCAGATCTCGGATAGCCGACGGCTGGTTGGTCGGCTCCTGGTCGCCCTCTTCGCCGGGCCGGGAGCGACGCTCGGCGGGCTTCCGCCCTACCGACACCTCCCGGTTGACATACAGCTCCTCAAAGGTGATTTCGTCCGGCAGCGGGCCCAGAATGGCGGCCAGGATCCGTGTGCGGGGCCAGGGGTGGCGGAGGTACGTGACCAGGTCGGCGCCGGCTTGGGCCAGTTGGAGCTGGGACTGGAGCTCCCCGAGGGCGTCCTTGGTTTCGACGGCGGCGACGCGGGCGGGCTCTCGGGCGGCCAGCTCGGCTGCCAGCCCATCCGACCGGCGGTCTTGGCTCCAGGCCAGCGCGGCAATCATCGCGACCACGCCGGTGGCCACGAGGACTCGCCGGAGGTACCACCGGTGCTCGTCGTCGTTCTGCCGGTATTCGGACGGGAGGAAGTCGATGTCGTGCATCGGATCTCTCCCAGCGTTGCTCCGATCGTCGAGCATCAGTCCACCTCGCGCAGTGCGAGTCCTGCGGCCACGTCCCACTGCCCGGTTCGGTGGGCCTGGGAAGGCTTGCCATAGCTTCTCAGGGGGTCGCCCAGCTCACACGACACGTCGAGTCGCGAGGAGAGCCATTCGACCAGCGTCTCGCCGGCCTCCCCCCCACCCAACACGACCCGCTCCAGCGGTTGTCCGCGGAACGTCACGCTGTAGTAGCGGATACACATCGAGAGCTCGTTGGCCAGGCGGTCCAGCACGGGGCGGATCGATTCGGCGATACTGCGGGCGATTTCGGGATCACGTTGGTCCGCGCGGCGGTCGCCGTTGTGTCGCCGCAGCGCGGCTGCCTCGCCGTGCTGCATATTCAGGTGCCGGGCCACGGCGTCGTCCAGGTGCCGGCTGCCCACGTCGACGTACTTCATGAACATGGCGTGCGGGCCCTGGGCGATCACCACCGTGGTGGTCGACGCGCCCACGTTGACGAACATCGCCCGCTGCTGTCGGTCCTCGTCCCGACGGAACTGCTTCGAGTAACAGCGAAGCATGGCGCTCGGCTCGACGTCGACGGCCACGGGCTTTAGGGCGGCGTTCTCGGCCGTGGCCAGGATTCGCTGGAGCACGGGGCGGTGGCAGGCCAGGAGAATGACCTCCCGGCGCACGACGTCGCCCTGGCGGACGTTCGCGGCCTCGAGGTAACGGACCTCGGCCTCCTCACTGGCGAATGGGACCCGGCCGGCCGCTTCGGCACAGACAACCCTGCTGAATTCCTCGCCCGACACCTGCGGAACGCGAATGTTCTGCACGAAAAGGTCGCGAGAGCCGATCGAGAACACCGCGTCCCGACCACGGAAATTCCTCCCTTCGCGAGCTTGCCGGATGGCCTCGGCCACCCGACCGGCACGGTCATCCGGGTCGGTGTTGTCGGCGGGCGCGAGGTCCCACCGGGCCGCTTCCAGGACGCGGGAGTGGTCGGCGTCGAACTGCACGAGCTTCACCGACCGGCTTCCCACGTCGATCCCGATCGGGCCGTAACGGTGTTTGGCCAGCCACCTTACCATCGGTCAATCCTGCTAGTGCGTTACTCAGCGTTTCTGACCACCTCAACTGCTGCATCAACGCGCCTCGAAGCACGCCCGCTCCTACTCTTGCGCCCTCGCCCGCTGGGCTAGGGCGGCCCAGCGGCGGAAAACGTCCCCACGGTCGCCAGGCCGGTGACCGGATTGACGCGCAACCGGAGGTACCGGGTGCCCGCTCCGGCCCCGGCCGCCAGCCAGATAACCGTCTCCTCGCTCCGACTGGTCCCTCCCAGCGGGCCGAACTCCACGTCGCCGACGATTGCGGCAGCGCTTCCCTGGGCGACCACCTCGACGATCCGCACGGTCGGTCCCACGTGCGGCAGCTCCTCCAAGGCGACGATCTGCTGGTCCGGAGGATCGTCCGGCGAGCGAAACGGCGAATCGGGCAGCGTGTCCAACGTCGCGTCGTCGCCGCTGTGCTCCAGGATGTACCGGTTGCCTTCCGTGTCGAACGTGAATTGATACTCGCTGTTGTGGGTCACCGCCAGACTACGGCCGTACGCCAGGTCGCCGGCCATGATCTGGGCCGCCGAACGCAACTGCTCGTGGAGGCTGGGGTCGCTGCGGGGCACAATCAGCCCGGCCAGGATCCCCATTACCGCCACCACGATCAGAAGCTCGATGAGCGTAAACCCGGCGGATTGTCGACGGTAACCACGCATCGTCCTGCGGACCTATCGTTTCTCGGAGTCGCTCGTGACCACTCGGATCGTGCCGGAACGCAACAGTGCGTTCTGCTCCTTCAGGAGACCCCTGATCTCCCGCAGCTCCTTGATCATCTCCATCCGCTGCTCCACCGAGTTGGCAAACGGCGGCTTGGGCTTCGGGGGAGCTGCGTCGGTGGCCCGATAAAAGCTTAGCACGCAACAGAATAGGACATTCGCCACAATCAGCCATGTCCAGCCGGCTCGTCGAGTCATGGTTCTTGCTCCTTGCATATCGAGTCTGGCATTGTCGGGTGAACGATGTGTCACGGCCAAGCCCACGGGTTGCAACCCGTGGGCTTAGAAGGCGCCTGCGCGGTCAAGCTGCGAGACTCCCTACGTTACAAGCTATCCGTCCACTCCAACAGGTCCCATCGCAGGCCGTCGTCGTTCGGGTGAGGCACGTAGATCGGGTCGTTGGGATTCTTCCAGTGGTAGGTGACCGGATTCGGATCGGCCTTGAAGGTGATAAGCGGCTTTGGATCGTATCCGCGGTCCCAATCGGCCATCCACACGGGGAAGTAGGGCGTCCCCCCTTCCTCGAGTTCGTCTTCGAAGTCCTCATAGCGATGGTCCCACGCCACACCTTTCCATGGCTGGCGCTCCTTGACCAGCAACTTGGACATGACCAGTCGACCCGTGACGGCAAATTGCCTCGTGTCAGGGCTCTTCTCGATTAGGAATTGGTCGAAGACACCAAGGAAGCCCGTCAGATCGGCTTGCCCGAAATACGTGACGATGAAGTTCTTGCAGTAGGCTACGGGCAGCCGCACGGGGCCGTCGGACCCGTGGAGTCCGGGCAGTTCGATCGGCTCGAAATGGACGTTGCCCTGCCGCACCCTGATGTCATCGGTGCAGAATACGGAACCGCGGACGGTGACATTCTCGTCGATTCTCAACGTCCCATTGCGTTGGTATATGCCAAGCGGATTCGTGGTTGGGTCGGGTTCCAGTGTGGTGTTGATCACTTTCCAATCCAACGTGGGGATCGTGTAGACCGGCCCTCCCGGATAGATCTGATACGTGCTTTGGGAAGGCGGGTTGGAGCCGACGTGAGCGGCCTCGTCAACGCCTTCGTGGTTGACCGTAACGTCCATATCCCGGAGCACATCGACGTACTTGCGATTTTGCTCGTCTTCATCGAGGTATACCGAATCGGTGAACGGCCGATAGTCATCGTCCGGGTTGTTGTGCAGCATGTCCTTCAAGCCAAGCAGGTATCCCCACCAGGCGTCACTATCGAAAGGAGGATAGTTCGCGCCGATCTTCAATTGTCCTTGGACCCGCACGCGCCCTTCGAACCGGCAGGGAATGTCCACCTCGAAGGAATCCTTCTTCGATTGGTAGACCGTGTACTGCTGCATGGTATCCCAATCGTGCGGCTCGTCGGCCAGCTTCCGCGGCACCAGGCGAACCACCGCCCGGGCCTGGTGCGTCGACGTCCGTTCCGGGTCGCTGGGATCGGTTGCCGTGCCGGTCGAGAGGAGCGTGACGCGGTAGGGGCAGTCGGGATCATCCTCGGCAAGCGAGGGATCGCCGGCGGCGTACGTCACCCGATAGCGCTCGTGGTCGCCGATCGGTCCGCTCAGCGTCGTGTTCACGCCGTCGCCGTAACACCACTCCGTGGTGTGCATCTCCTTCAGCGCCACGGTCAGCCCGGTCAGGGCCGCCCGGCGCGCCGACACCCGGACGTTGGCGTTCTGCTGCACCTGGAGCGCCGTCGTCTGCGAACGGACGATGGCGTACGAGAGCCCCAGGGTGATGGAAAGCAGGAGTAGAACGATCAGCACGGTCACGCCCCGCCGCACGGGGATCGGCGGCGTTTTCTCCCCCCGAGTAGCACAGGCATCTTGCCTGTGTTCGCAACTCCACAGGCTGGAAGCCGGTGCTACGGGCAAAGCCGGACAAGTCGAGTCGGCCGACGCGTCTGGACGGCTCATGGCCGCTGGTCCTCATGCATCGTGTAGTAGAGGGCTGCCGAACCGAAAAAGGGGATCGCCTGGCGACGGTCGACCGCCCCGGGGGCCGGGGGATCGCCGGCCATCAACTGGATCTCGATCCGCACCCACGTCTGACGCAAGCCGGTCTCGGAGCCGTAGATTCCCTGGACCCAGGGCAGCTCGTGCCATTCGTCCCAGGAGGGGTTGTCGCTGTCGTTTTTCCACTGAGCGTCGGAAGGGCGCAACCGCGTCTCGAACCGCACGGCGCCCCGCAACTGCCCGTCTCCGCCGTCCTCCACCGCGCCGGTCCGCAGCCGGCTCGTGAGCGTGGTCACGTCGCTCGCGCTGGACCGTTTGATCGCCTCGATCTGCGATGCCCGGGCCACGTCGTCCTCGGACAACTCCGCCGTGTCGTTGGTGGTGATTTCCACCAGCGTGCCGGGCGCCTCGGGATGGGAACAATAGATCACCAGCTCGTCGAGCCGAGGCATGCCTTCCGGAAACACCGGATCGCCATCCGGGCGCCAGACGACCAGCGTGTCGGGGAATCGCCACGAGCCCACCTCCTCGGCCAGGACGATAAACCCCGGGAACTTCTCGTTGGCGGTCGCCTCCCGGGCCGTCCGGCAAATCCGCTCCAGGACGACGCGGGCGTGCTGCGTCGCGTCGCCGTGGCCCTGGTTGTATTCGAAGCTCAGTTGGACCGCCTTGGTGATCCCCCCCAAGGCTCCGACCACCATCACCATGATGGTCATGGCGGTGAGAAGCTCCAGGAGCGTTACGCCCCGGCGGCGCACTAGACGTGACGGGGTGACGGGGTGAGGGGGTGAAGGGGTGAGGGGGTGACTGGGTGAGGGGGTGAGGGCGCGACGGGGCAAACGCGCACGCCTTCGGCGTGCGGCTAAACGATCGGCAATGGACATCGGCCACCTTTTCACCTTGTCACCCCCTCACCCCGTCACCCTGTCACTCCGTCGGCGGGAGGTAGGCCACCACTCGTCGGAGATTGGCCAACTCGCGGCTACCGCCATTGGGATCGTTGTAGTAGATACGGACCTCCACGGCCCGATAGTCTTTTTCCGGGTCGGAGGGCGTCGTGAAATCGGGGGCGCCGACGTAGTAGACGTCGATTTCCTGTCGCCAGTGGTCGAGGAACCCGGCCGGCACGCGGAAGCTGGGGTGACGCGCGTCGCCTTCCCCGTCGTCCGTGCCGAGCTCGATCCCCCAGAGGTCCTCGGGCGGCTCGGCTCGTACGCCATTGTAGTCGTCGACGTCGTCGTATCGTTCCCGTCCCGAACCCTGCCCCTCCCACCCGGACGGGCCGAGGTTGATCTCATGGCCGTCATCCGCGTCGGCGTCGTGATACCGGGCGCCCAGAACTTCGTCGAGCAACTGCTCGGCCATGCCCAGGGCGATCGTTTGCTTGAGGGCTTCCTCGGTCGTCTGGACCGAAGCGTGGACCCCCAACAGCAACACACTGGCGGCAATGGCCGTGATCGAGATGGCGACCAGCGCCTCGACCAAGGTGAACGCGGCCCGAAGCCGCACGGCTCGACGAACCACAAGATCGCTCATCGAAAAGCCGACCAAGTGAAGAAAGAAAAAAATGGCGCAGCAGGATCCCCTCTAGCTCCCAGCTATGCCTGCTGCGCCGGGAGACCAACGCCCCTCCCCAAGGCGCCAGTCCAAGAGAACTATAGTCCGGGCCTAACGAGGGTCAAGCTCGCACGGCCGATAGAGGCCGGCCGCCCGGAGCGTGCAAGTGCGAGTACGCCAATTGCCGCGAAAATGCGCTTTCGAGGCATTCCTCCGCGTTGCCGATTCGCCTCATGCGATGACCTGCGGCAACGCCCATCGAGAGCCCTGAGATACGGACTTCACCCTAACCCGGATTATCTCGCAGCGTGGCCCCCTGGCCCAGGCATCTTGCCCGCGTTCCTGATGGCACAGGCTGGGAAGTCTGTGCTACGGGCTTGGGGAATAGTCCGAGCTAGCTCGTCCCCGCACCGCCCGGCTGCCAATCCAGGCCGACGTCCAGCCAAGGCGCCGCGTGCGTCAACGCCCCAACGCTGATCCGGTCCACGCCGCTTGCGGCAATCTGCCGGACCGTCTCCAGACGGACGCCCCCGGAGGCCTCCAACTCCACTTCGGGAGCGACGGCGTCGCGACATTCGACCGCACGGGCCAGCTCCGCCGGGCTCATATTGTCCAGAAGCACGATGTCCGGCCCGGCCGGGAGCACGTCGGCGAGCTGCTCGAGCGTGTCCACCTCCACCTCAATGATCGGGTCGTCCCCGCCGGACTCGGCCGTGTGCTGCCGGGCGAAACGACGAGCCCGGGCAACCGCCTCGGCGGGCGTGTATCCGACCGCAGAATCCCCCGACCCGGCCCCCAAAGCGAGGTGGTTGTCCTTGATCAGCACGGCGTCGTAGAGGCCCGTCCGATGGTTCCGGCCCCCGCCACAGCGAACCGCATACTTCTCCAGCCGGCGCCAGCCCGGCGTCGTCTTTCGGGTGTCGTAGATTCGGGCCTTAGTTCCCGCCACGGCATCCACGTACCTCTTTGTGAGGGTCGCAATGCCCGACAGCCGTCCCAAGAGGTTCAGCATGGGGCGCTCCGCCGCGAGCATGCTTCGGGCGGGCCCTTCGACGCGCGCGACGCGGTCTCCCCGCTTGACCGACTGGCCATCTCCCCGCTCGGCCAGCCACCGCAACCGAGCGTCCACCAAGTGCAGCGCCATCTCCGCCCCGGGCAAGCCGGCGATCACGCCCTCCTCGCGCACGACCACATCCGCCCGCCCGGTCGCATCCTCCGACACCAGCGCCGCGGTGGTCCAATCGCCGTTCTCCCCCAGATCTTCACGGATTGCCAACCGCACAAGCTCTTGCAAGTCGGCCTGCAAGGGGTCGTCCCAGGTGATCTGATGAAAGTCTCTGGCCAAAGTTGACCTCCCCGTGGCGGTGCGGCAGAAGCGAACCATCAGGCCCAGATTATCAGAATATCCGCGTCCCGACGTGTCGGAAAGCCCTGGGATCGCTCTCCGCCCGGTTCGCATACGTGCCAGAACACCGTCGCTTCCCATTTTCGCCTTCTGGTTCCCAAGCTCCAGCTTGGGAACCCAGTTCCGCGAAGCTCTGCTTCGCCCCCACGGAAGCTGGAGCTTACCTGATGTGCGTTCCCAAGCTGGAGCTTGGGAACGAGGCAAGACTGCTGTTCCCCATGCTTCTCGTATTGCGCAGTCACCCCATGTTCGCTCAATTTACTGTCTTCGTCTTGCTTCGGAAGGGCCGCTGGTGTTACACTCCGCCGATCGAAGTCGTTAGGAATTCCGCCGGGCGAAGGCGACTTCGGGCGTCGGGGGCATGCCCGTCACGCGACAAGGAGGTCGCCGGTGTTGTCGAACTGGCCGATCCGGGTCAAGTTCCTTATCGGACTCGGGCTGATATTGCTCTCGGTGGTGATTCTGGCCGGGAGCGGTCTGTACACGACGTACTCCTATCGCGGCCTCGTCCGAGGGCTGAGGCAGCGTGCGGTAGAGCTGCCACTGGCCGCCGAGTTGAGCGGGCAGGTGGCCGATCTGCGGATCTCGCTCAGCTTGCTCCGCGGGCTGCGGGAAAGCCAGTTCCCCGATGCCGACCGCGACGAGGTACCCGCCCGGGTCCTGATCGTCCGCGAGCAGTTCCGCAGCGGGCTGGAGAAAGTCGAGGAGACCCTGTCGACGTACCGCGCCCAACTGGAGCGCAAGGCCCGCGACGAGTTGCGGATTGCCGATACCCAGCGCGAATGGGAGACGGTCCGTAAGATCGAGGAGGCGCTTTCGCGGATTGAAGAAATCAACCGCGACGAGGACTGGGTACTGGACGACGGCAGCAGCGTCGACCAGCTCAGCGCCGAGCTGGAGCAGTTGCAGGGGCTCGCCGTGGAGTTGCCCAGCCATTTGCACGAGAAGCTTCGCGGCTTTGCCGCCGAGGTCCGCAGCCAGTACCACGCGCTGTTTGCGGGAACGGGGGTCGCCAGCGGGGCCGCCGCGCTGATTCTGCTTCTCTTGTTCAAGCTCTTCTACCAGTGGGTTTTTCGCCCGCTGGAGGCTCTGATCGCCGGGTCGCGCCGGGTGGCCGGCGGGCAGTTCGGCTTCCGGATCCATCTCGACACGCACGACGAGATGGCCGAGCTGGCCGAGGCGATGAACGCGATGACCGCCCGCTTCCAGGCGATCCGCGACGACCTGGACCGCCAGGTCCGGGAGCGGACCCGGCAGGTGGTCCGCAGCGAGCAGTTGGCCAGCGTCGGTTTCCTGGCCGCCGGCGTGGCCCACGAGATCAACAACCCCCTGGCTACGATCGCCATGGCGGCCGAGTCGCTCGAAAGCCGCGTCCGCGAGCTTCTCGACGAGGACGATCCGCAGCACGCAGTCATCGCCAATTACCTGCAGATGATCCAGAGCGAAGCGTTCCGCTGCAAGGAAATCACCGAGAAGCTGCTCGACTTCTCTCGCGCCGGCCAGGGCGGTCGCCGGAACACCGAGCTCGGCGAGTTGACCCGGGGCGTCATCGACATGGTCAGTCACCTGGGCAAGTATCACCGGAAGCACATCGAGTTCGAGCCGGCCGAGCCGATCGTCGCCCCG
>CAZDHR010000118.1:0-16697 GCA_964505295.1 uncultured Planctomycetaceae bacterium | reverse complement strand
GAGGACCGTGACCAAAGATGTTGACAGCAGTAGCCGGCAATCCCACGAGCCGGAAGCCGGCGCTGCGTGACTCGTGCATGGTGCTGCGGATCGATCGGCGCGGCGGGATTCTACGGTTACCGCTCCGGCTCACCGATACTGCGGAGGTAGCCGGCGACCCGATCGTGCAGGTCGAGGAGGTTCTGCCACTGGCGGAGATTGAGGAGGACCTGCTCCGACTTGCGTTTGGTCTTCACCGACTGGACCAGCCCACGCATGCGCAGGTGGAAGTACTGGAGCATCTCGGAGAGCTGGGCGGCCTGGCCGGGGCTCAATCCCTCGGGCAACTCAGGGGGGAGGAGCGTATGGAGCGTGCCCTGGGCATCGGGCTCGTTGCCAAAGGCCAGCTCGAACTCCAGGGAGACCGGGGGCGATGATTGGTCGCTATCCTCGTCGCTGAGGGTGGCGCCGGCCGACACGTCGACGCCCCTCAGGGCGGCCAGCCGCTGGGCGACCTCCTCCTCGGAGCCGAACAAGAGCACGGTCCGCCCCAGCATGATCACGTCGCCGTGGCGGAGGATCCACAGTTGGACGCCCTCCCCGTTGACCTTCGTGCCGTTGGTGCTTTCCAGATCGGTCAACACCAGCTTCTCTTGGTCCTCTTGAATCTTGACGTGGAAGCGGCTGATCCGCTCGTCGTTCAGTTGGACCGTGTTGCCCTCCTCACGTCCGATGGTGACCGGGGTGGAGAGGTCCCCGAACACGCGGCCGCGATCCGCACCGTCCAGTACTCGCAACGTCACCAACGCCATGGCCAATCACTCTGAATGCAGCGGGCAAACATGTTGCGGATGAGCGCCCCAACAGCCATTGTGGGCTTATAGCACGCAAGCCGATTGACGGTCAAGCGGCGACCCCCACAATGGGCTACCGACCCCATTTGCCTCCGGTCTGGGAGATTCCAGCCTAGTATAGTGTAACCCACGCAATCCCGCGGGTCGACCGTCGTCTCGGTGGCCGATTCGGAGCGGCCGGCAAATGGCTTCCCGGCCGGGATCGACAGGAGAATGGCTTCCAGATCTCTCCATCCGCCCCCCGTGCTGGTGGGGCGGTAACGGACTGCCACAAGGTGGGCCGACTGCGGGTAGTTGGCCGGTTCGATCCTTGCTACACTGAAGGTTGGGACCGGCAAGAACGAAGTGGACCGGAAAAGCCGAGGGAGCTTCCAATGAGGGCAAAGTGGATCGTAATCGCGATGGCCGTGGCCGGATGGATGGTCGTGGCCGACGGCGCCCGTGCGCAACTGTTCGGCAATCGAACCGTCGGACAAGGAATATCGCCGCCTCGGGGTCGTCAATCCGGGGCCGGCCAGCGGTCGCTCGTCGGCCAGCTTCTTGGCCGCCAGTCGTCAGGCAGCGGGTCGTCGCGCAGCGGCTCGTCGGGGAAGGATCGCTCGGCCCTTGCCGGGATAGGAATGCCGGATGCCTCGGCGCGGTACGTGCGCGGAAACCGGCAGGCGACCGACTTCGTGGGCCGCGCGGATTCGCGGGATTCGGGAGGGTTCGTCGGGAGGCAGCAGGCGGAGGGCGACGGTCAGATCCGGTCGGCCATCGACGACAGCTTGCGGGTCCAGTCGGCCCCCGACGCCAACCTAGGGCAAGCGGCGTCGGGCCGGCAACGGATCACGATGTACCAACCCCGGTTGAGCGTCGGCTTCGACTTCGCGTGCCGGCCGGCGGCGGAGATCAATTCGCGGCTGACTCACCGGCTGGAGTCGTCGCTGACGCTCGCCGGAACCGCTCGGGTCGAGGTGTCCGTCGCGGGGGGAACGGCCACCTTGCGGGGCGAGGTCGCGTCCGAAAGGGACCGTAAGCTTGCTCGTCTGATGTTGCTTTTTGAGCCGGGAATCTCGAAGGTTCGGGACGAGCTGATCGTGAAGCGTCCGCAGCCAACTCCCCCGGCAAGTCGTTCGACCCCGCCGACCGCCCGGCCTGGGAGTCAGCCGTAGCGGGCGGTAGCCCCCCTTCGGACGTGCCATGCTCCTCATCGGGGGCTTTGATCCCGGGTTTCGCGGCCGGGTCGGATTCCGCTTGGGATTCCGAGGCCGCCGCGAGTCTCCTGGCGAAACTCGGCGTCAGTTCGATGGTGGTCGTGTTCATTCTCGCCGAGTTTTTTTTCGGGGGCGCTACCATGGGCTCTTCATGGGTCACCTGCCGGACCGTGCCGGACGCCTCGTAGTCCAGCCCGCTGATCGCGCCTGCGTTCCGGGGCTCCTCTGCCCCGGGTGTGACCTTCTTGCCGGGCAAGATCTTGTGGGCGACCTTCGACATCACGACCTTGCCTTCCTTGTCTTCAAAGCGGGTGATCAAGCCGATCCGTCGCTCCGGACCGCCGATGTCGTCCCAGGGGAGCCAGAAGCTATAGGAATGCCCGACCTTCGATTCGCTGTAGTGGCTTGGCAGCTTCTCGGCGGGGAAGAGGTATTTCTTGGCGGGCGGCTTGTCAGGATCGGGATCGTCGTCGTCGAAGGCGTACACGGTGAGCGTCCCGTCGACGACGATCGGCTCTTCGTCGTCTTCCTGGAAGAACATGATCCGGCCGCCGAAGCCTCGCACGCCCGCCTTGCCCGGCTGCCACAGGACCGTATCGGCCCACGTGTCGACCATGCGGGCGGGTGTTTCCGGCTTGGGCTCGGACCAGGGCCACGACATGGACTGACGGAGATCGAACTGGCTACAGCCGGACCCGGCCAACAACACCAGCACGGCGACACAAACCGCCCTGGCGAGAAGCGTGCCGGCTGGAACTCGTCGTGGCTGCCTCGTCGGTCTTGCGGACATGCGATGGGGCTCGCCCTAGGGTTTCGCGAACAGGAAGCGACGGAAGGGGTTATTCGTCTCTCGCTCGGGTGGCTCGGACTCCTCGGACGGCGGCAGCTCCGGATAGGTCGGTGGCTCGGTCGAACGGAGAGGGACGGAGAACTCCGTGGAGACCAGCCCTTGCGCGGTACGGTAACGCTGGGGCGGTTCACTCGACGGAGGGGACGTCCAGGAAGTCTGCTTCACGCCCGGGGTGGGCTGGCCGCCCTTCGGCGCGGGGCTGGAGCCCTCTTTCGGTGCCGGCTCCGCGGGAAAGCCGCCTTCCGGAAGGGAGTCCCACAGATCGGGAGGCAACTCGCGCTGGCCCTGGGAGGGAGCGGCTTCGGGCGCTTCTTGGATGGGGGGCGACAGATGCAGGTCTTCCGGGCTGACCTCCTTGGGGACGAATTCCCCCGGCGTCAGCCCGCGGGGATTGAGGTCCGGATAGATCACTTCGCCGTGTCCTTGCCACGCGGAGGAGTCGCGGTCGTCGTACAGCCCGGTCGGCCCGTGGATCGCGTGCACGTCGCTGAGGCACCAGCTCATGCGCCCTGCCTCGACCTGCTTGATCCGTTCGGCTTCTTCCGGAGTCTGGATAACGCGAGGAGTGAGGATAATCAGCAACTCGGTGCGGATGTCGCTCTCCTGATCGTAGCGAAAGAGATTCCCGAGCACGGGGATGCTATGCAGCCAGGGGACCCGGCGATGGATGCCGGTCTTCTTGGTGCTGATCAGTCCGCCCAGCACGACCGTCTCGCCGCTGGCCGCGCTGACGGTGGTCTGGGCCAGCGTGATGTTGATGCTCGGCTGGCGGATCACGGTTCCTTCCATGACCGAGATTGGAATTCCCTCCGCCTCGGGTCCCAGATCCGACTTCTGGGCGTCGATCTCCATCGTCACGGTCCCGTCGGGGCTGACCCTCGGAGTGACGCCCATGATCAAGCCCGTCGGCTCCAGTACGATCTCGTTGGTCTGGTAGTTGTATTGGAACCGCGTCGCGGAAATCCGTGGCACGAGCTTGCCCACCTGGATGAAGGCCGGCTGGTTGTCGAGGGTCATGATTTGGGGCCGGCCGAGGATGTCGATCCGTGACCTCTCCTCCAAGGCCCGGATTAGCACGCTGATGCCCTCGCTGGAAGCCGACAGGACCAGGCCGCCGTAGCCCGTCTCGCTGTTGAGTCGGCCTACCGCGAAATTGGACAGGGCCTGGCCAGCCACGTTGCCCGACCTGGCAATCGACCGGTCGCTCCCGCTGTTCCCCAGCGGATTGTTGTTGAAGTCAAAGCCCGGGGTGTTGGTTGCTGACTGGATGATGTCTTCGGTGACCGTCACAATGCCCTGGTCCGTGGATTGCTGAATCGTTCTCGTCGTCGTGATCAAATCGCCCAACAGGCTGCGGTCGAAGAGAAGGGAATCCTGGATGCCCAACTCGACGCCGAACTCGTCCATGCTGTCGAGCGCCACTTCGGCGATCAGCACCTGGATCACCACTTGCGCCGGGGCTTGGTCGAGCTGTTCGACCAGCTCTTCGATCTCGTCGTAGAAGCGAGGGGTGGCGCTGATGATCAGCGAGTTGGTGACCCGCTCGGGCACGACGACCACCTCCCGCTCGATCTGCCGGAAGGGGCTCTCCGCCCCGGCAGCGGCCATCTCCACGGCCCGCTCGCTCCGCAGGAACTCGTTGATCGCTTCCGCCACGTCGAGCGCCGGGGAGTTCTTCAGCCGATAGACGGTGTTCTTGCGCTGCTCGACGTCCTCGGCGTCCAATCGCAGCAAGAGGGCCTCGATGATCGCCAGGTCGCCCTCCGAGCCAGTGGCGATGATGCTGTTGGTCCGGACGTCGACGGCGAACCGCACGGGCACCAGCGTGGTCTCGCCTTCGGCGCCTGCCAACTGCGGCCCGGCCGTGCCCGCCTGGGAAGGCAACAGGTTCCGGAGCATCTGGATCAGGCTGTTGGCGTCTCCATTGACGATCTCAAAGACGTTGATCTGCGCGACCCCCGTGGGAGAATCGAGCTGCTCGATCAGGGCCATCAGCAGGTCCATGCTCTCGGCCCGGGCCGTGATGATCAGCGTGTTCGTGTGGGAGTCGGGGGTGATCTGCACGTCGTTCAGAAGACCCGATTTCACCAGCCGCTGCCCCTCCACGTCGGCGCTGAGCAGTTCCAGGACCGCCGACTTGCGATCCCCGGCCCCGCCGGCCCCGCCGGCCGCGGCCGCGATGGCGTCCTGGACGGTGGCGGCCACGTCGGCGGCCAGGGCATGCTTCAGCTTGTAGGTGCGCGTCTGCATCACCGCGTCGCTGTCCGCCCGGTCAAGCTGGTTGACCAACAGCTCCACCTCGCCCATGTCTCGGGGCGCAGCCCGCACGATGAGGCAGTTCGTTCGCTCGTCGGCGTCGATGTCCACCCGCGGCCCCAGACCGCTGCGCTCGGCGAAGAATCCATCGATGGTCGAGCTGACCGCCGAGGCGGCCGCGTTTTCGAGCGGAAACAGGCGGAGCTGCGTCTCGGGCGCGACGGGCTGATCCAGTCTGGCGATCAGCTCCTTGATCGCTTCGAGCGCCTCCCCCCAACCGATCAATAGAATCGCGTTCGGCTTGACCAGGTCGGTGATGTGCACGCTCCCTTGGCGACCGCCGGCCACGTCTTCGGCGACCAGCTCGATGATCTCCAGCAGTCCTGTGCTGGATACGTGCTCCAGCGCGTAGACGTAGACTTCCGGCTCGGCGAGCGCGCTGAGGCGTTCGATTTCGGCAATGATCCGGCTGACTTCGTCGAGATCGCGATCGGGGCCGCGGAGGATGATCACGCCGAGGTCTTCCAGGGTATCGATGTCGACCCGCTCACCCACCTCGCGGAGCCGATCTCGCTCCGCCTCCAGCTCCTTCAGCTCTGCTTCGGTGGTCGGAATGGCCTCGACCGCCGATCGGCCGCTCGGCTCGGCACCGGCTCCTTCCGCCGGGACCGCATACTGGACCAGCTCGACGCCCCCGGCGTTTGAGCGATCGCTCCACCCCATCCCTTCTATTTTCGGGCTTTGCTTCTCGGGAGCCGTGGGTTGCCCCGACCCGCGCCGCGGGCTTCCTCGAGCATCCGAACCGCTCCGATAGGCCTCGACGGCCTGGCGGACTTTGGTCGGATCGGCCCGGTGCACCGGGACGATACGGACCGTTCGGCCGAGCTGTTGCGGGGGGCCTTCCAACGCGTCCAAGGCGTGGACCAGAAGCACGAATTGCCGGACCAGTGCTTGGGTGCCGACGATCAAGATGCCGTTCCCCTTCCGGTCGACGGTCAGCTCGACGCGGCGTCCCGCGGCGTCGACGAACAGGTAGTCGGGCCGGCCGGGCGGCCGGTTGGGACGCGGCTCCAAGCGCGAGCCCAGAAGCCGCAGCAACTGCGGCTCCATCCGATCGACCCGCGAATAGACCAACCCGACGAACTGCTCGCCCGGCACCTGCTTGGCCAACGACTTCGCGTTGGCTGCGCTGCCTGCGCCTCCCAATCCCACCCCCGCCGTGGCAAGCTCTCGGGCGATTAGCTCGTGGACTTCGAGGGGCGCCAGCACCAGGAGCCGCGACGACTGCGGATCGGCCGCGATTCGCACGCCCCGGCGGTCCGCAAAGCGCAATCGCAAGCGCTCCGCCACGTCGGCCAGTTGGCTCTTGGGGCAAGGATACCCCTTGACCTTGACCTCGGGTTTGGTCGAGGCCTTGGCGCCCGGGGGATGATCGACCGAGTCGACCAGCTCGCGAGCGATCCGGTGGGCCTGTTCGGGTCCGCGGAGCAGGATCTGGTTGCGGCGGAGATCGGCCACCACGTGGGTGGCTTCTCCCAGGTCGGAGAGCATCTCCGCGAGCATCTTCTCCACGTCGGCCGCCGACTTGTACTGGAGCGGGTAGACCTCATACTCCCCGCCCGCGTCGGTCTGGGCACCTGCCGAGACACAGAATGCCAACGCGAGCAGCGAGCATGCAGCCAGGCGCACGCGCGAGTAGCGCCAGACCGGGCCCGGTCGTTCGAGTGACGATTTCACTGAAAGAGCGCCCAAAAAAGAGGGATTGTCAGACGCGGCGCGAAGACGCCGAAAGGGAAAGGCGGGGGGATGCTATAAATACTTGACGTTCGATTCAAGAGCAGTTAGCGCAGATTGACGCTCGCCCGCCCGTCCGACGGTGGCAGCCAGCAGTGCGCGAGGGCGTACCCCTGCGAAGGTCAAGAGAGTCGCGGCCGTCCGAAAGAAGCGAGCCAAACGCCGTAACCTTTTGGCAAGATTGGCCTTATGCTCGGTGCTCGCCGCGCCCTTGCCGAGAGGCATCGGGGGCGGTGCTGCCCGGGGGCGCGTCGCTGCTTCGCAAACACGCTTCTTGCGCCGTACGTGACGCCGTGGGCATCGGTCGCGTTCAGAACTCGGGCGGAAGGGCGAAGGCGTCGGTGAGCTTCTCGCCCAGGGTCAAGAGCCAGCGTTCGCCTTCCGATTCGAGGATCACGTCGCTGCCTTCAATCTCGGCGATCGTGCCGGTGAAGTTGCCGATCCGGAGACGGTCCCCTTTGCGCAGCTTCAGTGTCTCGTCCGTCGCCCGCAGGGTGAACCACACCTCCGGCTCGCCGTTGACCATGTTGATGAACGTAAGGTACGCGTAGTCGGTGGGATCCGGGTCGCTGCCGACGCCGAACAGATTACGTTGGGCGATCGGCTGGTAGTCGGCCAGTGTGGGGGGTGTGTACCCGGTCAAGGTAAGGGAGGCAAGCCGCTGGGATACGCGGGAGGCACGCTGCTGGAAATCGGCGATGATCGTCTCCTGCCGTTCCTCCTCCGCAAGGTCCTTGTCCAGTTCCGGTCCCGCGCCGGGCAGCACGAGCGTCTCGATCGATATCGTCAAGTCGAGCTGCTCGGAGTTGCCCAACGGCGTGAGGTGCAGCGAACGGACCTGATGCAGAAGATCCGTCCGGTAAAACGCGAACAGGAATTGCGTCAATTGATCGAGCGTTCCTCGCCCCCGCACCGAGAACGGAATCGCGTAGAATTGTCCCTGCCGACTCACCGGCTCGCCCGGGTTGACGCTGGGGCTGTCCAACTTAACGTAATCGACGACCACCTGAAGCAACCAGGCTTGGTAGAGGGAGCGGGCCACTTCGGTGTCGGAAGGCAGGGATTGCTTTCGCCATTCGGCCAGCTTCCGAGCGTCCTCCTTGAGACCTTCCCACTCTTTCTCTTTCTTCTTTTTCGCTTCCAGGAGTTTCTGGTATGCCCGTCGTTTCGTATCGATCGGGCCCTCGAGCACGGTGTTCCAGACCCACTCGCCCCCGAAATAGAGCACCAGAAGCCCGAACACCGCCCCCAGAGCGATCTGGCGGTACCGGTTCGCGGTCGGGCTTTTGGCGAGAGCTTTGCTCACTGAGAGGCCTTCTTGACTTTCTCGACGACGTTGGCCGCCCCGGCCTTGGCCAGCGTCTCCCCCTCCTCGGCCGACCGCTTTTTCGACGACTTGGCGCCGGGTTTCTTGCTCTCTTGGTCGGGCTCTTTCTGCGACGATCTCGCGGCGAGCTGCTCTTCCGGCGAGAGATGACTGACGTACCGGTGCTCTTCCCCGGCCTCTTTTGCCTTCAGCGATCGCCGCTTGACCGACAAGGTGGTATCGAAGGTCCAGGTGTACTCTCTCTCTCCCCTCCGCTCCCTAACCCCCTTGCTGCGGACTTGCCGGTACTCGTCCCGGATTTTCTTCTCCAGGTTGACCAATACCCCCGGGGCCCGCATCAGGCCTTCGAAGTCGATCGTGCCGCCTCCGGACTGCGAGGGACTCAGCGCCATGCTCGACAGCACCACGTCGCGCGACGACGGAAGCCGCAAGGAGAGGTCTCTCAACTCGTCGAGCCAGACCACGTCGCGGGCTTTCCAGGCTTCGATGGCGCCGACGAGTTTTCTCACGTCGTCCGCCTTCGCGGTTGCCTTCTTGAGCTTGTCATACTCTTCCTTCTTCGCGTCGTACTTCGCGTCGATCTCCGACCATGTGCTCCATCGCTCGTAGGCGACGCCAAGGATCGCGGCCGCCAGCACCGCACCCGCGATTGCCGCGACCAAAGCGCGATTCACCGGCCGGGGCTTCTCGCGAGGGTGGAGGAAATCGACGGCGTGCGAGCCGGCGGCTTCGTCCAACAGCATCCCCAGCAACGGGACGAACCGCCCGGAATCCTCCGGGACCAGCTCCTCGTCGACGCGCAAGGCTTCGAAGGGATCGAAGACCTTGGCCGTAAGGTAGAGATCGTCGCGGATCCGTTCCACCAGATCCTGATGGTCGTCGGGACGGCCGAAGAGGTAGACGAACTCGGCCGTTTCGCCTCCCAAGTGGGTCTGCGGCGCGGCGGCCAGCGTGCGATTGACTTCCATCAGCAGTCGCTCGGTGAGCTGCGCTTCGTCGGCGTTTTCCGGCAGGCGGACCGTGCGGAAGAAGACCGGCTTGCCCTCGACCACGATGGTCAAGTCCACCTCGTCGGTGATCCGATTCACCAGCAGATAGGTCTCCTCGGGCGGGGAGGCCGTGCGAACGAACAGCGAGGCCGCGGCGAAGGGACGCAGGAGCATCCGGCTGGGCTTGAGTCCGGCGGCCGCGCACGTCGCTTGGATTCGCTCCCGCTCATCCGGAGACAGAGCCGCGGCGATCACGTTCCGTGGCGCGGCCGGGTTGTCGTCGATGGGCACGAAGTCGATCACCGATTGCTCGCCGATCAACTGCGACTCGCGCATCGCCTGGTTGGCCACCAGTACGGGAAGCTCGTTGTCTCTGGCCGGCGGGAGCGTGAAATGGAGAAGCTCGATGCTGGAGCGTTCCACTCCAACCAGGGCGGGCAGGCGACCGATCTTCTCGTCGGCCAAGGCGGCCGCAAGCGAGCCGCTGAGGTCGGGCTGCGGCTCGCTCCCGCCTTCGGCGACGTCGACCAGCGAGACGGCCCCCACCGCGTGGACCTGCACCTTCCCGGCGCCGGTCGTGCCCAGCACGTAGCGGGCTTCGTGTCGGTCCCAGTCCACAGCCAGCATTCGCGCCACGGGAGGTCTCCGGGAGGACGTCACTCGAACTGCGCAGGGGGCATCGGGCCGGAAATCCCGGTCGCGTCGGCGGCTTCGCCCGCCGGGAGCTCGGCGCCGAGGGTCTCCAGCGAATACCCGCGCCCCAAGAGCCGCAGATTCTTCCAGTATACTTGTCGCGGGGGGGAGGTGGTACCGTCTACCACGACCTCCGCCCGGGCCGACGGGCCCGAATCGTCGAAATACCCGACCACCTGAGCCCGAAACACGTCTCCGCCGGTGGTCAAGTGAGGCAGCAGCTTCTTCATCTGCTCCAGCTCGACGATCCCCTCGGTCAGGAGCCAGGTGGGATACCGTCGTTCGGGATCGTCCTGGTCCGCTCGCCCGCCGCGTGAGGAGACGATCTGGTCGACCCGGGCGCGATCCAGCCCAGGGACCCCCTGCAACACGGCCCGGGGCGCCTCGTTCACGTTGATTCGCCCCCGGATGACCTTGTCGCCGGAGACCGTCGTCGACTCGACGAGCTTCGTCAGGTAGTCGCGCATGGCGGTGCGATCGTCCTTGAAGGGACTGTCGATCACCAGGGGCCGGCGCCGATCGGGTGGGGGCGACCCGGGCCGGGCACGGGGAGGGCGAGGTCCGGGACGCGGCGCGTGGGGCGGAGGCTCGTCGTCGGCGAAACCCTGGGCCGAGCAGTCGTCGCAAGCGGCCCTGTCGCCCGGGCACTCGTCGGGCTCACGCACCCACACCTGTACGCCCAGCAGATCCAAGACCGAGTCGATCTTGAATTTGGCGGGCCGGGAAAGGTCCGGTTCGGGGATGTCCTCCGCCGTTCGAGGAGGCAGCGCGGATCTGGCTCGTCTCGCCCGGTTGCGACTTCCCGGTGGAACGGGACGCTCGCCCGCCAATTCCCGGCCGGATCGCGCGTTCTCGTCGTACGGCCCGAACTGGCGATAGGCGATGATGAAATTGACCCAATCCGGGTCGAGCGCCTCGTTGAGCTGGTTGTGAAGCTTGGCCAGGTCCTTCTCGTTCAGGTTGATTCGCGGCTTTCCTTCGTAGCTCGCATTCCGCTCGGCGCTGTAGACGGTCAACAGCGACGCCCAAGGCAAGCCGCTTTGCCCCATGCCGGCTCCCGTGCCGCCCAGGGCGAGCTGCGATTCGGCGGCCTCGACCTGGTAGTTGAAATCCGCGTCGGCGCCGAACAGCGACTCCCGGCTGACGTCCCGAATCAGAAGCAGCTCCTCCAAGGAAGTGGGGATGCCGTTGCGAGGGCGGTAGGGCAGTCGCAGGCCCGAGTAATACTCGGCTTCTGCTCCGTTTGCCCTGGGCGTAGCGTCGACGTCGACCCAGTCGAGAATCGCGTCGGCGATCGGCTCGGTCATCCCGGGCAGGTTCAACAAGGCGTCTCGCGCGGCGCCCTCTTGCTCCTGCTCCCACTGGGGCAACACCAGTAAGTTCAGCCGGGCCGACTCGTTTTCCGCCCCGAACCGGATGCCCGTGATCTCGTTCTCGTCAATCCGCGGGGAGACGACGCTGAATCGGGCGCGACGCCCGCCCTGCTCGTCGTCGCCCACCAGGACGCCGCGAAACAGGTCCGCGTTGTCCAGCCGCCCGCCCGCCTGTTGTCGTTCCTGCCGTGACAGCTCGGAGAACGCCTTGAGGAGTTCCTCGCCGGAGGCCGCGACCTGCTCGATCCGCAGCTCGTCGCCGCAGAGGTGAACCGCTTTGTTCTCGGTCGACATCGTCATCACGAAGCTCAGCCCGGCCAGGCTGATCATCACGATGACGACCATCACGACAAACAGCACGATCCCCGCCCGGGAGACGGAGGGGTGGCACGTCCCTGAGCGCAGCCGGGGGCATGTTTCCTCGGCGCCTGCGCCCTTCACTTCGTTTTGGGCATGCCACGCCGCCCCCGCTTTTTCCAGGGGGGCCGGTTGGGCGAGCGGGTTGTCGGCACGGACGGTCACGACTGGGTCCTCATCCACTCATCGGCTAGCGGGCGGGCCGTGGGCCGCGAGGGCGGCGCCGGTCGCGGCCGGGGCGGGGCGCGACGCGGGACCGGCCGAGGCGCAGGTCGCACGGTTACCGGTTGAACCTTCCGCGGCGCGCCGTGCTTCGGCGAGCCGGGAACGTCGATCACGAGGCGATAGGTCGGGCCCACCAACTCGGGCTCTCCCCCCACGGCCAACTCCTCGCCGAGATCGGCGGCCTCCTCCACTCCGCCCGGCTCAGGCTCGCCGATCGTCTCGGAGGATTGGGCGACCGTGCCCAGTTGCATGATTACCTCGACCGCCACGGGAAGCGCCTTGCGGGATAGGCTGTTCCACTGGCCGGTCCAGCCGCTGCCGTCGAAGTAGCGGAACTTGAGCCGGACGACCTCGGGCACCCAAGTGATCGACGTATCGACGACCTCCGCCCCCGACGAATCCGACGCGCCGGACTCGCCCGCCAACTCGCCACCCGAAAACCCTCCGCCCGCTGCTTCCAGCCCGCCCAATGCACCGCTCGGGCTCGAGCCGGGTTCCGTGTCGGGAGGGGTCTCGAAATCGATCTCGCGGCGGACCAGGCCGGGCAGGTTCTGTGCGTCCGGCTCGGTCGACTCGCTCGGCCCGGTCGCGGCGAGCGGGTCTTGAAACGTGTAGTAGACGGTCCGCAACTCGGGCACGCGCGCGGCCGACGGCTCGTCGGCAAGCCGCTCCGAATCGCCGACCGGCGTCGGGTTCCCCTGAAGCGGAGTCACCTGGAGGACGTCGAGCCGCAACTGGTCGCTCGATCCGCTGAGCACGAACCGCCGAAGCGGCGTGGACGTGCGGTCCTTCGCCGGCGCGCCAGGGATCGGGTCCTGGATCGCGCTGTGCAGATCGTCGGCCAACTGCTCGAGCAGCGCCCGGGCGAGCTGCGAGGTCTCCGTCTTGGTCTGCCCGACCGTGAACAGATTCGTGTAGATGCCGAACAGAGTCCACAGGCCCAACAGCAGCGTGACGGACAGCGCCGTCGCCAACAGGACCTCGATCAGGGTGAAGCCACGGGCGTCCGCTTTCCGGGCAAAAGGTGACAGCCACCTTTTGCCGGAACGGCCCGAAGGGTGCTTCGCACAAAAGGTGGCTGTCACCTTTTTCTTTTTCATGGAAGCTCGCCTCCTCCCAAGCCCAGCCCAATCGGGGCCGTCAACGCCGACTCGGAACGGGGGCTTGCCGTGTCTTGGTGATTCGGGTCGCGAATCCATCGCGTCAGCGTGAACTGCTTGGGGCGAGGCCCGTCGGCGGCATCTTCCAGCTCGGCGAGGTCTTCCGACACGGTCACTCGGAGCGATGCCAGGTGCAGCTTGCCTGCCGATGTGACTTCCACCGAGTAGACCCACCCGTCTGCGATCGACTCCTCTTCGACCGGCCTGACCCGCTCGACCCCCGCCAGGATCTCATTCAGCTTGCTCTGGCAGAGAAGCTGGGCGGTGGTCAGCTTCTCCGCGTCGTGGGCGTGCATTCTGCCCACGGCAGCAAGCTGCCCGAGCACGATCAGGCTCGCCAGGAGGATGCTCGTGGCCAGGAGCACCTCCATCAGGGAGAATCCGCATCGTTGGGCCCGGTTCATGGGAATTCCTCCCCCGGCGCCTCGAGCGACGCTTCCAAAGACGGCTCGAGCCGCTGGATTTCTCCGATACGGCTTGCCCCGGTCAAACCGCGGAGCGTCACGTCGACGTAGTAGTCATACTCGCCGTAAAGGCGCACCAGCGCGTTGAACGTGCGTCCGTTCGGATAGAAGACGATCGGCGCGGACCAGCTCTCGTCGCCTTCCGACGGAATCGAGTCGGACTCGTCGGGCGCGGCTTCGGGGGCCAGCGGGTCGAAGAAGCGGATGCCCTCCGGCAATTCGTACCGGGCGGCTGCGGCGTACGCGGAGCCGTCCGCAACCGGTGCCTCCTCGACGCCGCCTTCCAATGCCACCGGCAGGAAGCCACCGCCTTCGGCCGTCGACCTGGCCGAGATCTCGTAGACGCCGCCGCCCGGCTGGTAGCAAAACTGCTGCGGGGCACCCGTACGGATCGCTTCCAGCCGCGCCCTGGCCAAGGCGACGCGAAGCTGCTTGGCGGCGTCGCGAAGCTTGCTCTTTGCGAACGGGCGGTTCAGCGCCGGCAGAGTGAGGCTGGCCACCACCAGCATCACCGCCACTACGATGAGCAGCTCCAGCAAGGTGTAGCCACGGCGCGTCGACCGTCGGTGAGGGAAGCTTGGCATGGTACCCCGTCGGCCTGTTTTCCCCGTGCCTCGTCAAACCGGCTCCCAGGGACCCGATTCCTCGGGTCCCCGTGCCGCGCTGGCCCGCGGGGGGTCCATCCGACCGCACCCATGCAGTCACTACCAACCGTCGCTCGTAATGACCCGACGGACCCGGTCCTACGAGCGCGGGCAGCCGGGCGTGGCCCGCGTGGGGACCCGACGGATGCGGTCCCCCAGGGCCGGCCGTGGCGGCTACGAGCGCTCGATGGCCCTAGAATTCGTCTTCGCCGCCGCCGACGCTTACGTCGCCGACGTCCACGTTGCGGTCTGGGGCCTCCATGTCTCCGCCAAGCTCGCCTGCGCCCTCGCCTTCCTGGCTGGCGACCCAGCTACAGATATCGTCCTCCGTGTTATCCTCGCCGTCGGGGCCCCAGGACCAGATGTCGGGCTCCTTGGTTGCGCCCCGCTCCGGCGGGTACGCATACTGGTAGTCGTTCCCCCACGGGTCCTTGGGGAGGGCCGGTTTGTTCATGTACGGCCCGTCCCAGTTGCTCGCGGAGCCTCCGGTTCCCTCTTCCGAGTCGGCGGTATCCGAGTCGGTGGGCTCCTGGAAGAGGGCCTGGAGGCCCTGCTCCGTCGTCGGGAAGGTGTTGGTGTCGAAATAGTACTTCTCCAAGGCACTACGGAACGCCTCGACCTGCACCTTGGTCGCGCTGAGGTTCGCCTTCTCGCGTGCCCCGAAGAACTTCGGCGCGGCCAGCGCGAACACGATCACCAGGATGCCCAGCACGATGAGCATCTCCATCAAGGTGAAGCCTTGCCGACGACTTCGTCGATTCCGAGAACGTTTCATGTCGATTGCCTCCCTGTTGAGCAGAAGTTGTCTCTTTGGGCCTGCGCCAGGCAGGCCATCGGAATTCGGACCCAATACGTTTCGATCGTCCAACCTCGCGGTCTCTTGATTCGTGCCCTTCGATACGCCCGTTACGCCATCATCGTGCTCATCTCGAAAATCGGCAGCAAGAGCCCGATCAGCACGAACATGATCACCATGCCCATCACCAAGAGCATCAACGGCTCGATCATACGGACCATCATGTCCAACTGCCGGCCGAGCTTGCGATCGATCCCGTCGGCGATGTTCACGAGCACGTCGTCGAGCGTGTTCGACTCCTCGGCCACGGTGATCATGGCCATCACCGGCCGGGGGATCACGCCGCACTCGGCCAACGGCCGCGACAGCGTCTCGCCCGCCGAGATGTTCTCTGCCGATTCGAGAATCGCCTGGGCGAGCACGCGATTGCCCGTCGACTCACTGCTGATCTCCAACGCCTTGAGAATCGGCACGCCGTTTCGGAGCAGAGTCCCCAGGATACGACAGAAGCGGGAAACGGCATACCCGAGGAAAATGCTGCCGGCCACCGGGATCTTCAGCTTCACGCGGTCCAGGATCAGGCGGCCGCGGCCGGTGGCGACGGCCCGCCGCAGCCAGTAGACCAAGCCGGCCGCCACCGCGGCCAACACGAGCCCGTAGCGGCTCAACACGTCGCTAAGGCCCAGCAGCACGACGGTGATCAGGGGCAGGCCGCGCCCGCTTCGCTCCAGCATCGTGAACAGTTCGGCGAACTTCGGCACGAAGACGACGATCAGCACGACGGTCACGATGGTGCCGACCGCGGCCAAGAACCCTGGATAGAACATCGCGCCGACGAATCGCGACTTCAATTCCTCTTGAAGCTCCATGAAATCGGCCGTCCGCTTCAACGCATCCTCCAGGAACGCCCCTTCCGCCCCGGCCCGGACCATGCTGATGGCCAACTCGTTGAACACGTCCGGATGGGAGGCGAACGCCTCCTCCAGCGAGGCGCCCTCGGCCACCTGGTCGCGGATGTCGGCGAGCACTTTGCCCAGGCCGGGGTGCGTGGCCTGATCGGCGAGGATATCCAGCGCCCTCATCAGCGGCACTCCGTTTTGCAGAAGGTCCGCCATCTGTGTGAGCGTGCTGGCCAGCACTTGCGCGGTGATCCGCTTCTTGCGCTGCCACTTGGGCTTCGGCTTGTCGGCGTTCTCCACGTGGAGGGGAAACAGCGACTGCTCGGCCAGCATGCCGAGCGACTCTCGCTTGCTGGCCGCGGTGATCGTGCCGGCAACGTCCTCGCCGGCGAGGGTCCGAGCCGTGTAGACGAATTCCGGCATGGGAAGCGCCTTCAGTCCGACTTGGTCACGCGGAGCACTTCATCGACGGTGGTCTGCCCGCGGCAGACCTTCACCCAGCCGTCTTCGCGCAGAGCCCGCATCCCAGCCTTGACGGCGGCCTGCTGGATCAGGTTCGTCGACGCCCGCTCGCTGGCCAGACGGCGGACCTCGTCGTTGGCCACCAGAAGCTCGAACAGGCCGAGGCGCCCCGTGTAGCCCGTCTGCCGACAGTGGCGGCAGCCTTCGTTCCGGTAAAGCGTCGCGCCGTTCTCCAGGCAGTCCTGCAAGGGGAAGTCGTCGGGCACGTCGTCAAAGCTCGGCGTGAAGGGCGTCCGGCACTCCCGGCAGAGGGTCCGGACCAGGCGCTGGGCCATCACCCCTTCGACCGTGCTGCACACGAGAAACGGCTCGACGCCCA
>CAZDHR010000117.1:0-16778 GCA_964505295.1 uncultured Planctomycetaceae bacterium | reverse complement strand
GAGCTTGGGAACCAGGGGAGTTCGCTCTGACGGGTTGGACGAATGTTTACAAGACAGGTGAGCCGACGGATCGGCTATACTCTCGGGAGCGAAGCGTCGCCGTTTGCGCTGCCGCGAGTCACTCCCGGGAGCCTCATCATGAACCGACCTATTGGGACCAAGCCGAGCCTCGCCTGGACGATCCTGGCCCTGCTGGTCGGCGGATCGGCTTCGCCGGCCGCCGAAACGCCGGTTCGGCTCGACACCAAGACGCTCGAGGCCCAGTTCTCCAAGGGTTCGCTCTCGTCGCTGGTCGACGGGGCGGGCCGTGTCTACGTGCAATCGCCCAAGGAGCTACGCGGCCTGGGCATCCATCGCGTGGAGGCGACACACCACGCGACCGGCGCCGGCACCGCGGAAAGTCCCCCGCGGAACAGCAACGAGGTGCTCCGCGCCTACCGCGGCTTCACCGACCTGGAGGGTGCCGCCGCGGAGTGCACGCTGCGCATCGACGAGGCGACGGGCGACGTGATCCTCAATCAGCGATGCTCCTCGCCGGCCGCCGGGGTCTGGGGCGTGAGCTGGCAGATCGCAACCATCCCGCTCGACTACGCGGTCATCGTGCCCGGCCGGTCGGGCATCCGGTTGACGGCCACGTCGCCCGGGCGCGAGCACCAGTTCGACTATCCGATCGGCTGGGAGGCCCAGTTGGTCATCGTGGAAGGCGCGGCGGGGGGCTTCTACGTTTGGGCGGAAGACGCCCGGGGGCGGTTCAAGCGGCTCATCGTCGAGCGGGACGACGACGGCTGGCGCTTGACCTTCGTCACGATCAACTTCGCGCCGTTCGACGAGCTGGCGGCCTGCGAGTCGGTGGTGTGGCATCTGAACGTCTACGAAGGCGACTGGCGCGTGCCCGCCCGGCGCTATCGCGACTGGGCCGAAGCCCACTTCCGCCCCACGCCCGTCGCAGAGCAACGGCCCGCGTGGGTCCAGGACGTCCGGGTGATGGTCATCATGGGGATGGACGCCGACGTGCTCCGGGCGTTGGCCACGCGGCTCGATCCCAAGCAGACGATCGTCTATGTCCCCTCGTGGCGTGCCGCCGGGTACGACCGTGATTACCCGACGTACGACCAGCCGTTCGACCGGCTGAAGCCGTTCGTCGAGCTGGCCCATGAGCTGGGCTTTCGGGTGATGCTGCACGTGAACTACTTCGGCGTGGACCCGCTCAACCCGCTTTACGAGAAGTTCGAGCCGTACCAGGTCCGCAGCCCCTGGGGCAAGCACGAGAAGCAGTGGTGGCTGTGGACCCGGGCCGAGCCGGAGATCCGTTTTGCTTACATCAACCCCGCGCTAAAGGCCTGGCGCGACCATTTCACCGAAGCGATGTCCAAACTCTGCCGCGACTACGCGATCGATGCCCTGCACTTGGATCAGACGCTCTGCCTCTTCAACGACCACAACGGGCTTATCGACGGCGCGTCGATGATCGAGGGGAACGTCGCCCTGCACCGGCAGCTTCGGGAGGCATTGCCGGAAGTGGCGCTCAGCGGCGAGGGGCTCAACGAGATCACGTACCGCCACGAGGCGTTCGCCCAGCGCCACGTATGGGGGATCAGTCACACGGAGGGCACCTGGAACCGCCGCTCCCTGGCGATGGCCCACCCGATCAGCTCCTACCTGTTCCGCCCCTATACGATCATCAACGGCTACCTGGGCTGTGCCCCGCCGACCAACGGCCAGTTGTACGCGGCGTGGAACGAAGCGTACGAGCACTGGGGGGTGATTCCCACGCTCAAGCCGGCGCTCGCGAAGATCGCCGAGCCGACCGGGTTCAGCCGCCAGCTCTTCGACGAGGCGGCCTTCTGGCAGAAGCACCGGCTGGAGATCGACCCGGAAGGACCCTGGCCCGAGGACGTGGCCTTTCCGTTCCGCACGGCCGACGGTCGACGCGCCGTTCGCACGAGCGACGGCCGCTTCCTCTGCGGCGATCACGAGGTCAGCCGCACGATCACCGGCGTGGGCCAGGTCGACGCCCCGGGCACGATTCCCGGCGGCGTCGCCTTTGACGAAGAGCGGCTGTTCGGCCTCGATCCTGAATGCTGGTACCCGTACTTCGACGAGCCTCGCGATCCGAGCGTGTTCCACGTGAGCAAGCTGCCGGACGACCTGATTGCCGAAGCCGTCGTTTCCTGGGACGAGCTGGCGATGGTCCGCACGCGGAGCCGAACGACCACGGTAGCCGACCTGGCGGCGATGACCGACCATGCCCGATGCGGCTCTCGACCGTTTGAGGGCGAGCCGCTGGAGGTCGACGGGCCGCTCGTGGCGCCCGACGGGGCCCGGTTCGAGAGCCAGGGCGAGACGCTGTTCGCCCATCCGCCTTGGAAGGCGTCCGGCGGAAGCGGCGTCGCCTATGCGTCGTTTACCACACGGCTGCCGTCCGACGGCCAACTGCGGTTCGCTGCCCAGGTCGCGATGGACAAGGGCGCCTTGGGGCCGGACAAGACCGACGGGGTGACGTTCGGCGTGACCGCCCGCGCCAAGGGTCGCGAGCTGAAACGCGACCTGCACAACGCGACCGACGAGCGCCGCACGCTCGAGATGGACCTGACGCCGCTGGCCGGCGAGACCGTCGAGGTCGAGTTGACCGTGCACCCCGGGCCCGACCGCTCGCCGAGCTTCGACTGGGCCCGGTGGCTCCGGCCACGAATCGAGCGGAGCGTGCGAGGGGAGGACGCCCTCGCGGTTGGCGGCCCGACGCCGTGGGAGCTTGCGCTGGGTAGTGCCGGGCAACTGCCCATCGAGACAAACGGGGATTCCCAGCAAGTGCTCGCCTCGCTTCCCGGCACGGTCCTTTTTCTCCGGCAGCGACCCGCGGCGATTGAGCTGCCCGTCGACTTGACCGGAAAGCAGGCCCACGTCGGATTCCTCGGCGACGCGGGGCTGGTGATCGAGCCGGAGCCGTTCGTGGGGGTGCATCCGGGGCGTGCCGCGGTGGGCGGGGTGGAACGGGACGGGCTCGGCGCCCATCCGCCCAACCAAGGGCGCACGATCGCTCACCTGCCCATGACCTTGCCCCGCGCGCCGGCCGTGTTCCGGTCGTGGATCGGCGTGCGCGACGGCTCGGAGTCGACGGGCGTCCTGTTCCTCGTCGAGGTGAATGGCCAAGAGGTGGCACGGCGGCGCGTGCTGCCCGGCAAGTGGGAGTCGATCGAGGTCGATCTGTCGCGATGGGTGGGCCAGCCCGTGGTGCTCGCGCTGGTGACCGACTCCGACGGCCCTTTCAGCTTCGACTGGGCCCACTGGGGCCAGCCGCGGATCGAGGCGAGGGGGGCTGAAGGATGAGAGATGAGGGATCAGGGATGAGGGACGAGTGAGGGAGGGGAAAACACACACCGTGCGGCTTCAAGTTGCGTCTCGATATCTCTGATCCCCGATCCCTGATCCCTGCCCCCCCCCCAAGCCGCTTGCGGCTTCGCCCGCAGCAAACCGTCTCTCCGCCCCCAGGCAGAGATTCCCACCCGGCCGTCCCGTGCTTTCATCATCCGGCTCGAAGAAGTGTACGCGATCGAGATCGACGTACACGCGTCGGAGCGTTTCCCGTCGCACGTCGACGCGGCCGTCGAGCCGGGCCAGGATGCGTGGATGGTGCTCGGTCGAGAGGTGTACGTCGGTCTTGTCCCCGAGCGGCTCGACCAGGTCGACCGTCACGTTCAGCGTGTTTTCAGTCTGTCCTTCGATCGGCTCGACGCGGAGGCTCTCGGGCCGCACGCCCAAGACGACTCTCGTGCCGACCATGGCACGCAGATCCCGGACCGCCCAGTCGGGCACGTCGAGCTGGGCGCCGGCGTGGTCGAGCCGGAGCCGGCCGCCGGAATCGACGATCGTGCCTTCCAGGAAGTTCATCGGCGCGCCGCCGAGGAAACCGGCGACGAACCGGTTGACCGGGTGCCGGTAGACCTCCTCGGGCGCGCCGATCTGCTGGATGCGGCCTTGGTGGATCACCACCACGCGATCGCCGAGCGTGAGCGCCTCTTCCTGATCGTGGGTGACGTAGATCGTCGTCGTGCCGAGCCGGCGGTGAAGCCGCTTCAGCTCGGTCCGCATCTGGAGCCGGAGCCGGGCGTCGAGGTCCGAGAGCGGCTCGTCGAACAGGAAGCACGACGGCCGGCGCACGATCGCCCTTCCCACCGCCACGCGCTGGCGCTGGCCGCCGGAGAGCTGCCGCGGCTTGCGATCCAACAGGCGCTCGATGCCGAGCATCGCCGCGGCTTCTCCCACCGACTGCTCGATCTCGCCGTGGGGACGCCTGCGGAGCTTCAGGCCGAAGGCCATGTTTTGCCGGGCGGTGAGATGGGGATAGAGCACGTGGTTCTGAAAGACCATGGCCACGTCACGGTCCCTGGGCGCGACGTCGTTGACGACCCTCGGGCCGAGGGTGATCGTGCCGCGAGTCACCCGTTCCAGGCCGGCGATCATCCGCAGCGTCGTCGTCTTGCCGCAGCCGGACGGCCCGACCAGCACGAGAAGCTCGCCGTCGGCCGCGTCGAGATCGAAATCGCGCACGGCCTCGACGCCGTTGGGGTAAACCTTTCCAACGTGCTCCAACACGAGTCGGGCCATGGCTTGCCACTTGGTGCCGCGAATCCCAGTCGTCGGGCGGTTTCAAGGGCTCTCGCAAAGGCGCCAAGGCGCAAAGGACATTCAGAGTGGAGCTCGCCGAGGCGTAGACGGGTCAAAACGAATCGATCAACACGTCGACGGGACTACGTTCTTTCTCTCCCTACTTCCTTTGTGCCTTCGCGCCTTTGCGAGATCCTGTCTTCTTAATCCTGTCCCGCTGCGAGAAAACGTGCCTCGGGCGCTGGTCTCCCCTGCGTCACTTCAGAAGGCGCCAGCCCTCCTCGGTCACTTCCAAGCCCGTGTGCCCTCGGTACTGGTCGTAGACCTCGTTCATCTCGTCGATCGAGTCGAAGTAGCCGACGATGAACGCGGCGCGGAACGACTCGCCGGGCTGGATGGGCCGGCCGCCGAACTCCTCGATCATGCACACGTATCCCCGCTGGTGACACCACGCCTCGTGCACCACCGAGGGCTCCAGCGTCATCCCTGCCAGCCACGGCCCCACTTTGCCCGTCTCGGAATCGCGAAGCTCGTAGGCCCGGATGAACCGCTCGGGCAGCGGGTTGGCGTCGCGGCGGTAGTTGAACTTGCCGTCGGGCGGGAAGTCCTCGAAGAACTCGCTCGGCGGGATCGTGCCGTGGTAGCTCAGGTAGATTCGGGTGAACGTGTCGCCGCGTTTGTGCCGGAGGTGGCCCGGCATGTCGATCCGCAGGAACATGGCGTCGCTTTGGTTGACTGAGTCGATCTTGTCCATGGAGACGAAGTACCGCTTGCCCATCGGGAAGACGAGGACCTGCGACCAGACCGACCCGGCCTTCCTCCCCGGCGCGGCCTTGTAGTACTTGAACTCCTGCTTGACCGCCACGAAGTCCTTGCCGCGGATCACCTCCGGATGGAGCTCGCGGGCCCTCGTGCAGATCTGCGGGCCTTCGATCAGCCGCTTGGGCCGCTTGCCGTGGAGCATGTCGTTGAAGTGATAGGCGATGCGATCGGCGGAGACCTTGTCGCGATACGCCTCGTCGCTGCCGGGCTCCATGATGAAGTCGGCGATGTCCAGCCCGAAGCCGGGGTCGCGGAAGCCGGTCTTCTTGTCGACGAACGACTGCCGGGCCACGCCGCTGGTGTAACCCTTCTTGCGCACCGCCGCTTCCAGTTGGGGCGTCCGGATGCGGATCTCGTCGTCGGTCTCCGTCACTTCATACTCCGACGCGGAAATCGCCACGGGGACGCCGATGAGGGACACCAGCGTTGCCACCAGGAGTGTCGGTTGGGCCATGGTTGCGCTCCTTGAGGTGAGGACGGAAGCCGGACGTGCGCAGGGCTCGTTGCGCACCCCCTGCGCACGCATCCGCGCCTCTGGTGAATCGTCCCATTCCCACCGGTCAGTCTAGACCGGCGAAGCGACGGAAGCAAGCACGCGTCGCCCGGTCTCTTTCTTCTCGGCCTGCCGTCGGGTATCGTGGTACGGAGCGTATCGCCTGGAGTGCCAACCGATTCTCGCTGCCTGGGGGACGTATTTCATGATCGCCAAAAGCTTCCGAGCCGTGTTGCCAGGTCTGGTGTGCTGGTCGGTCGTCACGTGTCTTTCGGCCGGCCCGGCCGAGGCGGCGGACGACCGGCCCAACGTCCTCTGGATCACGTGCGAGGACATCAGTCCGAACCTGGGCTGCTACGGCGATCCCCAGGCGATCACGCCCAACCTGGATCGATTGGCGGCCGAGGGGGTTCGGTACACGGGCGCCTTCTCCGTGGCCAGCGTGTGCAGCCCGGCGCGGTCGTGCCTGATCACGGGCGTGTACCCGACCTCGCTGGGCACACAGCATCTGCGGAGCGTGCTTCGGCTGCCCGAGCACATCCGGTGCTTCCCGGAGTACTTGCGCAAGGCGGGCTACTACTGTTCGAACAACGTGAAGGAGGACTACAATTTCAAGAAGCCGCCGGGGAGCTGGGACGAGTCGAGCCGGCAGGCCCACTGGCGCAAGCGCAAGCCGGGGCAACCGCTGTTCAGCGTGTTCAACCTGACCACCACGCACCAGGGCCAGATCCGGCTAGCGGACGAGGCGTTTGCCAAGCGCACGGCCCGGCTTTCGCGCGACGAGCGGCACGACCCGGCCCAGGTGGCCTTGCCGCCCTACTATCCCGATACGCCGGTCGTGCGCCGCGACGTGGCCCACCTGTACGACCTGATCACGGCCATGGACAAGCAGGCCGGCGACATCCTCGATCAGTTGGAAGAGGACGGCCTGGCCGACGAGACGATCGTCTTCTTCTATTCCGACCACGGCACGGGCCTGCCTCGCCACAAGCGATGGCTCTACGACTCGGGGATTCGCGTGCCCTTGATCATCCGGTTTCCAGAGAAGTTCCGGCGCTGGGCCCCGGGCGAGCCGGGGACGGCGATCGACCGGCTGGTCAGCTTCGTCGACTTTGCCCCCACCGTGCTGAGCCTGGCCGGTGTCGAGATCCCCGACTACATGGAGGGGCACGCGTTTCTCGGCGCCCAAGCGGGCGAGCCCCGCGAGCACGTGTTTGCCGTGCGCGATCGGGTGGACGAGGTCTACGAGATGAGCCGAGCGGTCCGCGACCGGCGGTACAAGTACATCCGCAACTACCTGCCGCACCGGCCGGTGATGCAGCACAGCACCTACTCCGAGCAGACGTCGACGCGCCAGGAGATCCGGCGACTGGCCGCCGAGGGGAGGCTTTCGGGCCCGACGGCGATCCTGGCCGGCCCGACCAAGCCGGCCGAGGAGCTTTACGACACGCAAGCCGATCCGCACGAGATCCACAACCTGGCCGATTCGCCGGACCACCAGGCGATCCTGAAGCGGATGCGGGGCGTGCACCGGCGATGGATGCTGGATACGCACGACACGGGCCTCTTGCCGGAAGCGGAGATGTATCTCCGGTCTGAGGGGCGTCCACCCTATGAGACGGTTCGCGATCCCGACCGATTCCCGCAGGAGCGGATCCTGGCAAGCGCCGACCTGGTAGGGCGCGGCGAGCCGTCGCGGTCCGAGCTGTCTCTCAGGCTTGCCGATCCGGACAGCGCGGTACGGTTTTGGGCGGCGACGGGGCTCGCCGCGCTGGGGCCGGAGGCTGAGCCCGTCGCCGATGGCCTGGCGCGATTGCTGGACGACCCGGCGCCGAACGTCCGTCTGGCCGCCGCCGAGGCGCTCTGCCGACTGGACCGCCAGAAAGAGGCATTGCCCACCATCGTCGAAGGCTTGAAGCACGAAAGCGGCTGGGTCCGGCTGCACGCCGCGATCGTGCTGGTGGCGATCGGCGACAAGGCACGGCCGGCTCGCGCGCCAATGGAAGAGGCGATCCGCGCCAATCAGCAGGGCCCGGCGGCGATCTACATTCGCTGGGGGCTTGCCCAGGCGCTCAAAAAGCTCGGCGAGTGACGCCTATCGAGGCGGCACGGCCGGCGCGGGGCCGCACGACCGCATGTGGCGCGAAGACGCCAGGTGCGCAGTCTGGCCAATCGGGAAGTCGCGCGGAACGATTCAGAACGCGGGCAAGTAGGCGATCGGCGGGGCAATTCGCCGCACGCGGAGACGTCTCCGTATAGCCCGCCTGATCCTCAAGCTTTCTTACCGACAGCCCACTCCGGCGTTGACCGCGCACGGTCAGCCCGCCCCATTCGATCGGGGTGAGTTGGCCGCTTCTTCCGGTGCGGCAAACGCAATCGTACATGACGCGACCGGGGGGCGAAATCCGGACGTTCTGCGATGTCCTGGCAAAGATCTCGGGAGAACGGCTCCGATGGATGCTCATGGAAATCGTACGCCTGCTGCCCGTCCTGCTGTCTTGCGACTTGGAAGCGGAAATGCGGGTGGTAACGGATGCCACGAACCTTCAGTAGGTGGGGAGATTTCTGATGCGCGGAAGTATTCCGAAATGGTGTGTCTGTGCGGCGATGATCGGGCTCTTGGCGGCCGGCTCGACGAACGCCTGGGGGCAGCAAGGCCTGTTACCGATCCACGATCCCGCTTACGTCGCTTCCGGCGCAAGTCCGCTCGTCTCCGGCAGCACGTACATGAGTGGAGAATCGGGCGACCTGGCCGCGCGAGTTGCCGACCTGGAGGCGGAGCTTCAGAAGATCCAGGACAAGGACGCCGCCGCCAAGAAGAAGGCCGCCGGCAAGCCGTCGATCAAGGTGGGCGGGCGGATCCAGCTCGATTACGCGCTGTTCGGCCAGAACACCACCAGCATGAACCACTACGGCGACTGGGAGGACGGCGTCGAGTTCCGCCGCGTGCGCCTGTACGCCAGCGGCGAAGCCTTCCACGTTATCGACTACAAGCTGCAAATGGATTTCGCCGACACCGACCAGGCCAACCAGGGCTCCGTCGCCGACGCCGACGGAACGGGCTTCGGCCCCGGCAGGACGAACGAGCTAATCCAGTCCACGGCGTTCAAGGACGTCTACATCACGGTCAAGGAGCTCCCGTTTGTCGGTCACGTCCGAATCGGCCACTACAAAGAGCCGTTCGGCCTGGAGCAGCTCGGCAGCGCCAAGCACATCAGCTTCCTGGAGCGCTCCGTGGGCGACGAGGGCGCTTTCGTTCCGGGCCGTCGCATCGGCGCGATGGCCTTCAACCACACGGAGAACGAACGGCTCACCTGGGCGATTGGCGCCTTCCGCACCGAGCTGGAGAACGGCGGGGAGCCGCCCCGCCGCTTCGACGATGACGGCGGCACGTCGGTGACCATGCGGTGTACGTTCCTTCCGTGGTACGACGAAGCCACCGAGGGCCGAGGTCTCTTGCACTTGGGGACCGGCTACAGCTACCGCGACGTCGACGACGGCACGTATCGGTTCCGGGCACGTCCCGAATCGCACGTCGCGCCGTACGTGGTCGACACGGGCAACATCCCCAACGTGCCCGACCTGCAGTTGTTCAACGCCGAGGCGGCGCTCGTGTACGGGCCGTTCTCGGTCCAGTCGGAGTACTTCCATGCCGACGTCACGCGCGACGGCTTCGCCGACCCGGCGTTCGACGGCATGTACGTGTTCTTCAGCTACTTCCTCACCGGCGAGCACCGGCGCTACGATCGCGCCAAAGGCGTGTTCACCCGAACCAAGCCGTTCGAGAATTTCTTTCTGGTCCGCACGTGCGACGGCGATCTCGCATGGGGCAAAGGTGCGTGGGAGCTGCTGTATCGCTACTCGTACATGGATCTGAACGACGCGGGCATCAACGGAGGTCTGATCAGCAACCACACGCTCGGCCTGAACTGGTGGCTGAACCCCTATACGCGGATGATGTGGAACTACGTCAACAGCCGTTCCACGGAGGGCGATCCGGCGGCGACGCCGATGACCACGCAGCACATCTATGAGATGCGAGTCGCGATCGAGTTCTGACCTGACACGCGAAACGACGTGGCTTGGACCGAAGCGTCGTCCCGGCGGCGCAGCTCATAAGGAGGAACAAATCATGATGAGGGTTTTGGCAACGTCCCTGACCATCGCGGCCTGCCTGGCGTTTGCCCAGCAGGCGCCGGCAGGGGGCTGCGGCGCGCCGGATTGCTGTGCCGATTGCGGGGGCTGCGGCCCCTGCCAGAGGAAAGTCTGCCAGGTGGTGTGTGGCACGAAGACGATCAAGAAGCACTGCTGGTGCGTGGAGTGCGAGGAGTTCTGCGCTCCGTTGCCGGGCTGCTGCCCTGCCTGCAAGACCGTAACGTGCGACGTCCCCGCCTGCACCGGCGACGGTTGCGGTTGCTGCGATGCAAGCGGCGACGGCTGCTGCGACCGGTGCGGGGGCAAGAAGTCGTGCTATGGCATTCCGATGGCCGTGCCCAAGTGCGGGCCGGTTCGCTGCCGCAAGGTGCTGGTCAAGAAAGAGTACGAGTGTGAAGTGCCCGTCTACAAGTGCGTGGTGAAGTACGTCTGCCCCGGGTGCTTCGCGGGCGAGGAGGAAGCGGTTCCCGAGGTGCAGCCGGAGTCGGCCCCGCCCCCGCCGCCGCCGCCGAGCAAGGAGGCCCTCCGCCCGGCCCCCTTGCCGCCGGTGCACCTCACTCAATGAGAGAATTGCCACTGCCTGGGAAGACGGCAGTGGCGCGACGTCACTGGGCCCCGCTCGTCCCCAACGCGGCCCGAGTGACCTCAAACGACCGGCCGTCGGCGTCCCCCCGCCGGCGGCCGGCTCTGCTTCTTGCCGTGCTCACGGCCCCGTCGTCGCCGAGCGGTGGACATGAGCAGAGCCGAGAAGCCCAGACGAGCAAGAGCGTCGCTCGCGCGTTGCGCATAAGAAATCCCCCAGGTATTTACCCAGGGCTTGCCACCCTTGCCGTCTACTCACCCTCGGCATTGGGCACCTGCGGCAGGATGATCCGCGTGGCGTGCTCGCCGCCGTGGTAGACGGTCTGGTCGGCGACGACGAGCGTGGCGTCGGCGTTCTGGTCGGCGGCCGTGTTGTGGTTGCGGTCGTAGTTGGGGAAATCGGAGCTGGTCACGTCGAGCCGGATGCGATGGCCGGGCAGGAACGCGTTCGAGGTGGGCGTCATGCGGATGCGGTACTTGACCACTTCGCCGGGCACGAGCAGCTTGGGCTTGTCGAGCCCTTCTCGGTACCTCGCCCGCACCAGGCCCATCGAGACGTCGCGTGCCAGGCCGTCCGGGGCGACGTCGATCAGCCGGACGAACCAATCCGTATCGGGCGCCGAGGAGGCCGCAAAGAGTTCAACGACCGGGTTGCCCGTCACCTCGACCCGCTCCGTCAAGGGCTCGCCCTGGTAGACGAGGATGTCCTGCCGATCGGCCAGCCGGCGTTGATCCGAGGCATGGGTGAACGCGGCCTTGGTGAAGAGCGTGGGAACGGGGTCCTTCGGATCGTAGGCGTATTGGTCGCTGCCGGACGAGGCCGGCGCGGCGTCAACCAGCTTCCCGTCGCCGTCGGGCGTGTTGGCGTGGCCGCCGCCGGCAACGAACAGGACCTTGTCCCGCGTGCGCTCGAGCGGCCAGTGCCGCTCGTCCCGCCAGCGGTTCTCACCCATCACGAAGATCCTCACCGGCGCGTCCTGGTCGACCCCATTCTCTTTTCCCTTCAGCCAGTAGTCGAACCAGCGGATCTCCAGGGCGGCGACGTCCATCTGCCCTTCCGGGCCAAAGTCGATCTCGCCGTAGTTGCTGCGCCCTCGTCCGGCGTGGCTCCACGGGCCGATGACGATCCGCGAGCGCGTTCGCGCCGTCTCGGTCTTGGCTTCCTTGACCATCGTGCGATAGAGGAGCATGTCGCCGTTGCAGTGGTCGTGCCAGCCGACGACGTCGAGATTCGGCACCGCGATCTCCCTGACGCCCTCGTCGAGCTTCCACGGATCGGTGTGCGGGTTGTTGAGCCAGTAGTGCACGGCGTCGGTCTCGTCCTCGAACACGCCCCGGGGAAGCTCCAGCCAGGGCAGGAACCAGAGGTACGGCTGCTCCTTTCGATCGGCAATCTTGAGGTACGCCTCTGAGGGCTTCCGGCCCGACCGCTTGCGCACGTCGGGCGACATCGTGAACATCCACCACTGGAGCCGGCGTCCCGGGCGGATCGTGCCCGGACCTTCCAAGTCGGTGTACCGGGCGAGGATGCTGTGGGCCGACATGGCCACCAGCGACGGCGGACGCAGCGGGGCAAGCCGCCACTGGAGAAAGGCGTTGTACGAAGCGCCGAAAGTGCCCACCTTACCGGTCGAGCCGGGCAGCTTGGCGGCCCACTCGACCGTGTCGTAGCCGTCCTCGCCGTCGTGCGTCTCGAACCGCATGAACGACTCCCACTTGCCGTCCGACGCGTACCGGCCCCGCGCGTCCTGGGCCACGACGAGGTAGCCCGCCTTCACGTACCGGTCGAACTTGCGGCCCTTGCCATAGGGCGTTCGCAAGACGAGCACGGGATACGGGCCGCCGCGGTCCGGGCGGTGCACGTCGGCCCGGAGAATCGTCCCGTCGCGCATCGCGACCGGGACGTTCCGCTCGGTTATCACCTTCAGCTCGGCGGCGTCCGGAGCGGCCACCAGCGTGCAACTGATGGAGAGGATCGTTGTCGTCAGCATGACTGCCTCCTCGGATGTTTGAGCAGGGCACGTGGCCTACGGGGCCACGGTGAAGTGCAGTGCCAGGGCCGTCACCAGAAGCCCTGCCGCCGCGGCCGCGGCAACGCGGAAGCCTTGCTGCAAGCCCCGCTTCTGGGCATAGGCGCCGATCAGCATGGGAATGATCGACCAGCCGATCCCGCCGATGGCGAAGAAGAGGCCGACCGCCCGGCCGTGCAGCGATGGGTAATCGGCCAAATTCCCGAGCAAGGCGCCGACGAGCGTCGGAAAGAGCGGGCCGTAGACCAGCCCGGCGGCGATCACCATCGCGATGGCTATCGTCGGGTTGCGGGTGAGCACGACGATCAGCCACACCAGCAGGCATAACCCGGAAAGCGCGACGATCAGCATCGTGTCGCCTCCCGGCGGGAGTTCGAAGCGGCCAACCAGCAGCGCGGTTGCCAGCCGCGAGGCGGTGAAAGCGAGCCAGAAGGCGGAGAGGAATCCGGCCGCTTTCCCCTCCGAAAGCCCCCGATCGCCCAGGTAGGTCGTGGCCCACGCGGCCATTGTGGCTTCGAGCGGGGCGTAGAACAACAGGCCCAAGGCACACAACCACATCACCGGCAGCCCCAGCAGCACGCCGATACCCCCGGCGGCTTCTCCCTCGCCGCCCGTCGCGCCCAACGCCTGGAAGTCGACACCCATCGCCAATACGCCCGACAGCAGCGAGAAGGCAGCCAGCACGACCAGCGCCCTTGCGAACCCCGTTCGTTGCAGGAGCGACGCGATCACCAACGGCGTGAAGAACGCCCCCAGCCCGAAGAAGAAGTTGCCGAGGTTCATGGCATAGGTCGGGCTGCCGCCGAACGCCGACTGCATGGCGACGTTGAGCACGTTGATCAGCGCCGACCAGCCCGCGCTCAATAGGAGCACCGCCAGCAACGCCATCCAGTACCTGCTCGACGAAGCCAGGACGATCAGGCTGACGGCCATCAGCACGGAGCCGGTCACGGCGACCAGTTGCGGGCCGAGAAGGTCGGTCAAGAAGCCCATTCCCAAAATCACGGGAATCATGGCGAAGCCGAACATCGAAACGAGCCCGCCCACCCGGGCTTCGTCCATATCGAGTCGCTTCGCCAGCGTCACCTTCACGCTGCCCAGCAGGGCCACGCCCATGCCGGTGGCCAACAGGCCCGCAATCCAGGTCGGAATCGCCAGATTCATCGACAGTTCTCCCTTCGTACTGAATCTCCCGTCGCAGGGCGGTCGCACAACCGCCTGACACCATAGCCGCAACGCGCGACCGATACAAGCATCCGTGGCCGCAAAACGGGCCGGTTAACGCGGCTCCACCGTCACGTGCAGGTGATCCATGCCGATCTCGCCGCGGCGGTTGGCTCGCTGGACCGAGACGAGGTAATCGCCCGGTCGCTCGTACCGGTGCGTCGTGATCGCGTAGCCGTCCTCGGCATGGGCATCGGCGTTGCCGGGCGACTGCGTCTTGACCGGCGGGCTGCCGTCGCCGAAGTCCCACTGCTCGTGGCCCTCGTCGGGCTCGACGCGGAACGAGCGGACCTTGAACGTCACTTCGTCGCCCGGCTTGATCGCCAGCGTCGGCCAGTAGGCGGCGTGCACGCGGGGGGCCTGCTGGTCGGGCGCCTCGCGATCGACCACTTGCACCAGGGCGAAATCGTAGTCGACGCGGCCTTCGTCGTCCGTGATCTTGAGGATCTCGCTGTACGTGCCCGCCCGAGCATAGCGGCGTTCGACCGTCGGACCGGAAAAGGGGACGCAGCTCTTTTGTGCGAAGCACCCTTCGGGCCGTTCCGGCAAAAGAGCTGCGTCCCCTTTTCCTGCCCCGCTCAGCGTCCACTCGTATCGAGCGATGTGCTCCTGCCCTTTCGCACACCAGGACCGCGTGCCGTCGAGCGTCACCGGCTCGCCGGTCCAGACGAGCTGATGCGGGCGGGCCACGGCCTCCAGGGGCGTGGGGTGCTCCTGGTGATAGGCCTGCCAGAGAAACGCGTACCCCTCGCAGACGCCCCAGCGTCCGCTTGGCTGTGGGGTCACGATATCAAAGTGCAGGTGCGACCAGCCGCCGCTGGCCCCTTCTTTGCCCAGCACGCCGATCTTGTCGCCCTGCTCGACCCGCACGCCGGGTCGAATCGTCGCGTCGATCGAGTCCAGGTGGCTGTAGCGGTAGTACCAGCCGCGCCCGTCGCGCAGGTAGACCACGTCGTACCGCGGGTGGACCGGCGCCGGGAGGTCGCCCGGCTCGATCACCTTGCCGCGGGCCGAGACGACCACGCCGTCGGTGGCGGCCACCACGTCGACCAGCTTCTCGGCGCCGCCCATGTCGAGACCCCAGTGATAGTAGATCGACTTATCGGCCGGGCGCTCGTCGTCGCCGATCTCGTTGGCCATCAGCGTGCCGCTGGCGAACCACTTCTGATTGACGGGATAGGTGAACGTGCCCGGGCGAATCCACGGCGACCCGGCGGGCCAGAGGCGAAGCCGGGCGTCGGCGTCGAGGCCCCAGTGGTCGCCGTTTTCCAGGCAACCCTTAGTCAGGGCACAGTCGATCTGCACGTCGCCCACGGTGATCGGCAGGTGGTAGGTGGCCGACGTGAACGTCACTTTGTGCCCGTTGACCTCGACCGTCACCACCCCCTGCCGCACGGCGTTGCGCAGGCTATCGCGTTTCTCGTCAAGGTCGAGCAGCTTCACCCGGGCGTTCGTGCCGTCGCATAGCTCGACCGTCGCCTCCTGGCCGACGCGAAGGTCGACCACGCGCAGGAGCGGCTCGATCACCGGCTTGTCGGTCTCCGGGGCCGCGGGGGCCGAGCCCGCCACCGGGCCGAGCAACAACAGCACGCACAGCAGTCTCTCGATCATCGCGTCTCTCCGCTCGCTCGGGTCGTTTTCTCGCTCGGACGGCCCTCATCATAGCGATCGGACCGCGCCCGCGAAACTTGATCCCACTTGACGTGTCTCCCGATATGGACGACAAATACGGGTTTACGTTTCTCGGAGGCGAGCTTCCCGGAGGCACTGAAGGTGAAGGAGATCGGCGAGCTAGTAGACGAAATCCGCGAGCAGCTCCAGGCGGAGCTTGGGGGGGCTAAGTCCACCCAGGAGGTGGAGCAGGTCCGGATTCGCTATCTCGGGCGCAAGGGCCGGATCACCACGCTGGCCAAGAACGCCGATTTCGGCAAGCTCGCCCCGGACCAACGGCGCGAGCTGGGACGTCGGCTCAACGAGATCAAGAAGTACGCCACCGACGAGATCGCCCAAGCCATGGAGGCGGCCAAAGGGCGTGGCGCGGGCCCGTCGCCGCGCGGCGGCGCCGTGCTCGACTTGACCCTGCCCGGCACGGACCACCGCGTCGGCTGCCTGCACCCCATCTCGCTGGTGCAGATGGAGCTGGAAGACATTTTCCAGGGCATGAGCTTCATGGTCCTCACCGGCCCCGAGGTGGAAACGGAGCACTACAACTTCGACGCGCTGAACATCCCGGGCGACCACCCCGCCCGCGACATGCAGGACACCTTCTGGCTCGAAAACGGTATGCTCCTGCGCACGCACACGTCGGCCGCCCAGGTCCGCGTGCTGGAGGAGTTCGGGGCCCCGCTCCGGGCGATCTTCCCGGGGCGCTGCTTCCGCTACGAAGCGATGGACGCCAGCCACGAGAACACCTTCTACCAGCTCGAGGGCCTGCTGGTCGATCGCGACATCTCGGTGGCCAACCTGATCGCCGTGATGAAGGCCCTGCTCGGCGAGGTCTTCCATCGCGAGGTGGTCGTCCGGCTGCGGCCGGGCTTCTTCCCCTTCGTCGAGCCCGGCTTCGAACTCGACAGCCGGTGCCTCCTCTGCGACGGCAAGGGGTGTTCGACCTGTAAGGACACCGGCTGGATCGAGTTGATCCCGTGTGGTCTCGTGCATCCCCGGGTGCTGGAGTACGGGCGGATCGACACCGAGGAGTTCAGCGGCTTCGCCTTCGGGCTGGGGCTGACGCGCCTGGCCATGATGAAATTCGGCATTCCCGACATCCGCCTGTTCAACTCCGGCGACGTCCGCTTCTACGAGCAATTCCCCGCAACGGTGTGAGCCAACACACAGGAAATAGCATACCCAGCAACGGGTAGCCGAAA
>CAZDHR010000116.1:0-16909 GCA_964505295.1 uncultured Planctomycetaceae bacterium | reverse complement strand
TTGACCTCGGGCACGACGAGCGGCACCTTGGGGTCCATGCGCCAGAAGCCGCTCTCGTCGACGACGATGCACCCGCGCTCGACCGCCCCGGGGATGAACTCGGCCGCCACGTCGTCCGGCGTGCTGCTGATGGCCAGCTCGACGCCGTCGAACGCCTTGGGCTCGAGCAATTCGACCGTGTGCGACTTGCCCGCAAACGCGATCTCCTTGCCGGCGGAGCGGCTCGAGGCGAGGAACTTGATCCTGCCAAAGGCGAACCCGTGCGCTTCGAGCAGCTCGCGGATGATGGTCCCTACGGCGCCGGTCGCGCCCACCACGGCAATCGAATCGAACACACTTCGTCTCCCGGAGCGAACGCACAATGTGGCGAGGCGGTGCCTCCCGTTGGGTAAACCACCAACTTATCTGCCGCGTCGCGTTTGTTTCGTTCAATCAGTGGGTAATTCACCAACGACTGGCAGCGGTTTCGTGTCAAGGGTAAGCAATGTACTCTGAGAGATTTTCCGTTGTAAATCCTCAATGATGGTTTCAAGCTCGATCTTGCTTTCGGCTTGAAGCCCAAGACATTCGGCCACCCCCGCAGCATCGGTGCTGAATCGCTTAGCCAATTCGATACGAAAGCCGTTGTCCTGCGCAGTCAATTTGTAGGCATGGAAATGCACAGAGTCCCCAACTCGACCGTCACGCAAATGGGAGAATGTGAATTCTCGGCCCAGATAGTCAAGAAGGTAATCTTAAATCACCAGCACGAGCTTCTTGCTGATATGCTCCAGTGTGTCAACCTTGTGGTGCATTTGCACGAGAATGGTCTTCGCAGTCATCTTTCAATTCATGCCAAAGCCCTTGGTAAACTCCACGTCTGCAGAGGGTACGCACAGCCCGAATTCTTGGAGCAACCGTTGACGCTCCGGCCACACGGTCCCCGTGGTATCGAGCGTCTGAAACTCGATACCAACGAAATCCTTGACCTTACGGCGCTTCGCCGAAACGAGAAAGTAATCAACGCTCCCGCCCAGTATAGAAAGCTCTGGTACAACGTGCAGTTCATTCCCCGGCTCATGAAGCGTGAGCAAGTGAAGGCAGTCAGTAAAGACTTGCTTCCGCTCAAGCAACCGGTTGGGGCAGATGATGATATCCTTCTTGTCCCGACCATACCGAACGCTGCAAGTCCCGATCGAGATCTCGGGCTGGCTCTTTCGAACCTTGAAACACTTCGTGTTGGTGAATGGGCACCACTGCTTTTCAACGACTTCGGCCCAATCGTTGGGAAGCCGAGTCGAATTCCCGAATAGCTCCAGAATCTGGTTCTCGTTGACGCTCATATAGTACCCGGTTACAGTAAGAAGTTGCAGCGCTCGCTGGCAGATTCGATGTAGTCTTCGCACAAGTCAATACCGACCGACTTTCTTCCAAGATAGAAAGCGACAAGGTTGGTCGTGCCCGTTCCGCAAAACATATCCAAGGCGATGCCATCTTCCGGGCATGTCGCCAGAAGGGGAATCTTACAAAGGTCTTCGGGATAAGGGGCAAAGTGCATTTTACGCTTCTGGGTATCTTCCGGCAAGATGTCCCAAACGTCGCTCGGCTTGCTGCCCTTCGGATGATATCTCAGAAAGTAGAAGCCTTTCTCGCGAAGCGCTCTTGCTCTTCCGGATACACGCTCGGAATCGGAATGGGTTGTGCGCTGTTGGCCCCGAATAATCATGCGAAAGTCGGCAAGTTTCCCTTCGACAATTTCTTGTAGCATACCCTCCAGGGCCTCAAACGCCGCTTTCTTTTCTTTGTCGCTCAACTCCGTTGAAAGCTCGATTTGCCGTTTGTACCGCACACCGCTTACGCCAGTCGCTGAAACGATTGCCCCATTCAGCACTTTGCTTTTCTTGGGGGCCGAACGGATGGCATCGACGTCGTAGAAGTATCCGGTGCGTTGCTTGACAAAATGAAAAAGATACTCATGGACATTGCGGAGCTTATCCTTGCTATTGTCGGGGCCGCCCTTGATCTTATTCCAAATCACGTCATTACGGAGAATCCAGCCATGTTTGTCCGTAATCTCCAACGCGATCCGCCAAGGGATGCCAAGTAGCCGCTTGCCTTGGTAACTGTCGCCGATGTTGAACCAGAATGATCCCGTGTGTTTCAAGACGCGGCGCAGCTCCCGACAGATCGCCGCTAAATTGGCGACGTAATCCCGATAATCTGGTTCCAGACCGATACCTTCGTTGGAGTACTGCCGATGGCCCCAGTAGGGGGGCGAAGTCATGCAAAAGTCGATCGAGGCGTCCGGGAATTCCCGGAGCAGGTCGAAGGTGTTGCCGCAAAGAAAGAGCGGACGCCGGGAGGCTGATCCTTGATATCGCCGGAATTGTTGGCCGACGGTTATCCCGTCACTTGTTTGAGGCATGGCTCGTTCCGTGAAATAACTGCGTGAGCAGATAACGTCGCATTATACGCACGGAGTGCGGGACCGCTCAACCGGTTCGCGCCGCTGGTCGAGTTTTCCTCGCAGCTTCGACTGCGCCGCGGCGCGGGTCCCCTGCCCTGCCCCGGGGTTCGGTGGCCGACTGCCGGGCGGGGGCCGCAAAGAGGGATCGCCACACGGCGTCTGCCGGTGCGAAGGCTCGCGAGATAGCGGGACGAGCCGTGGCCACGTTCACCGCAGCTCGGGCTCTGCTACCACCGAGCGGCGATGGCTTCCTCGGGCTTGGCCTCGAACTGGAAGGCCACGCGTTGGCGCGCGCCGGCGGTGAGGTAGACGCTTCGGGTCTTTTCGATCAACCGACCGTCTCGGGCGATCTGGGCGCGGATCTCGTACTGGTAGACGGCGCCCGGCTTCAGGCCGTGAGAGATGTACTCCCGGTAGGACCCGGTGCTCGTCGTCTCCAGCCCGTTGATGACCACCCTGGCCTTGGCGGGCACCCAGACGCTGATTATGCCGCTGGTCTGTTCAGCCGCAGGAACGAGGCCGGCCTGGGGCTTGGCAGGTGTGGGCTCTGCCGGGGCAGGCGTGGGCTCTGCCGGGGCGGGTGTGGGCTGTGCCGGGGCGGCGGGTCCCTCGGGCTGGGCCGGCATGCCGCGGACGTCGGGAATGCTCGTCGGCGGCTCAATCGCTCCCGCCGCGGCTGGATTGGGCACCGGGCGGAGCACTCCCTGCTTGCCTTCCGAGGGAGACGCTTCCGGCGTCGGCATCGCCGACTCGGCGGGCTCGGGTTGTGGTGGGAAGAGGCTCGTCTCCGGCATTGGCGCGGCGGGCGCGGGCTCCGAGGGAGCTGGCGCCGGCTCCACCAATGGCAGGGATGGCGGGGCTGCCTCATCGGCAGGTTTCCGGACCTCGACCGGGTCGCAACACGCGATGTCCCAGCAACAGTCGTAGCAACTGGTGCTATAGCAACACCCGCAAGACCAGCATGACGTGTAGCAGCACGATGTGTAGCAGCACGGAGTGCAGCAGTTCACGTAGCACGGGGTGCAGCACCAACGGGAGGACCAGCACGGGGAACACCACCCTCCCCAACATCCCCAGCCCCAACCCGCTTGGGCCTGTGACACGCTGACGGCGGCCAATCCCAGGAAGACCGCGACGAGCAGGATACGGTTGCGAGTCGATCGAGACATTGGATGTGCCCTCCTCCCTTAGAAGACCAAGAAGCCATGCCGAGGACGCTTTTTTTCCTAACATAGTCACGCCAGGCCCGTAAATCAAGCAGTTTGCGGCGATTCGTTCAATGTGGGGGGGCTGGAGATACGGGAGAGTTTGGGGTGCATCGGCGCGGGCGGGGGGCACTGCCTCGCGGCCGGTCCTCGGGGGGACCGTGCGGTCTGGTCGCCCGATTTGCCCTCGCGGTGTTCCCGGGGGGCGACATATAATCCCCGGGCTTTGAGCCGGGCTGGGAGCCCATCTGCCGCACGGTTGAGAATGGCTCGCCTGCCCGCCAGCCGGAGGAATGCGCGAGGATTCCGCGGTAGCCTGCTTCGTGTTGATATGCGTGAGGAACCCGTGATCGCGAACCGATGATGTCGCCCCTCCGAACAAGTCCGTTTCCGTGGTTGATTGTGGTCGCCGCCGCTCTGCTCGTCCTTTCGGGCTGGGTGAGCATCGCCCGATATGAGGGGCTGACGGGTGGTGGCGGGCGCTTCCTCCGGCTGCAAATGGTCTGGTCGGTCGTGGCCGTCGTGGCCACGGTGGCTGCGAGCGTTCCCAACTACCGCGTCTTGTGCCGGTGGAGTTACGTCGTCTTTGCGCTGGGCTTGGGGCTGCTCGTGGCGGTCTACTTCACGGCTCCCGTCAACGGGGCGCGGCGATGGATCCGGTTCGGGCCGGTGGGGTTCCAGCCGTCGGAGTTCGCCAAGATTGCCTTCGTGCTGGCGTTGGCGCGATACCTGATGTATCGGGAGAACTACCGCTCGCTGGTCGGGCTGCTGCTCCCCTTGGGCTTGACGCTGGTGCCCGTCCTGTTGATCCTTCGCGAGCCCGATTTGGGCACGGCGGCGGTCTTCCTGCCGGTGATGTTCGTGATGTTGTTTGCCGCGGGGGCTCGGCGGATCGACCTGGCGGGGCTCGTGTTGGCCGGGTTGTTCGTGTTGCCCTTGTTGTGGACGCAGATGAGCCTGGAGCAGAAATCGCGCGTCACGGCCCTGTTCGAGCAAGCTGGGCCGGGCGAGAAGGCCGCCGGCGACGCATACCATCTGCGCCAGGCCAAGCAGATGCTCGCCTTGGGCGGGGTGTGGGGAAGCGCGATCGCCGGGCAGGCCGTCGACGATCCGGCCGCCTACCACTTGCCCGAAGCCCAAAGCGACTTCATCTTCTGCATCCTCGGCGAGCGTTTCGGGCTGGTGGGGATCGCCGTGGTGCTTGGGCTGTACGCACTACTCGTGTGGCGAGGGCTGGCCATTGCCGGGGCAACGCGCGAGCCGTTCGGACGGCTGGTGGCCGCGGGCCTGGCGACACTCGTCGCCGTCCAAGTGCTGATCAACACGGGCATGACCGTCGGGCTGGTGCCGATCACCGGGCTGTCGCTGCCGCTGGTCAGCTACGGCGGGTCGGGCCTGGTCGCGCAAGGCCTGGTGCTCGGCCTGCTGGTGAACGTCGCCCTGCGTCCCGGGTACGAGGTGGCGAAGGAGCCGTTCCGGTACGTGGTGGAGTAACGATTCGACTTACTGCTGCTCGGTTTGCCACGCGTAGCGCCTGGCGCAGTTCCCGTACGCCGATCATGGCCTTGGCATCACCCGCAAGTCGAACTCCCAGCGGCCTTCCTGATTGCGCGTCCCGTCGAGGCGAAAGATAGAGGTTAAAACTTCAGAAGGTTGAAAGCCCTCATCGTCGGGAGGGACCGGCTCGAATGCCGCAGCTCTGCCACGGTCGGCGTTCACCCATCTCGATCGGCTTCGAGTTGGATCGCGTCGAACGAGATCTCGCCCATCGCCCCGAAGAGCCCGATGCGGAGGATGGCCTCGCGGGCTTTGGGTGGGACGTCGATCCGCTTGGAGTGCTTCTGCCACGGGAAGCTGCCTCGCCAGGGGCCCATCCTGGCCTGGCCCGTCACCTCGCGGTTGTCGTCGTAGAAGGCGATGACCAGCGCCGGCAGCTCGGTGCGGAAGACACCGGGGCGGACGTCCTGGGCGCGCACGTGGAGGGTGATCTTGAGGCGATCGACCTTTCGGCCGTCGACGGGGAAGCCCTGGAGTGCCCGGCAGCCGCGCCCCGGCTCGGCATTGGTGAACTTGGCGTAGCGCTCGCCCGAGGGGGCCTCGCCGTCCGCAACGGCCGCGACCTGGCGCTGATAGTACCATCCGGCCGGCCTCTCGGAGTCTTCCAGCAGTTCTTCGAAGTCGCCGTTCTCGATCACGGGGTTGGCCGGATCGGGCCTGACGCGACGGCGTTCCTCCGCCTTGCCGGTCATGGGCACGAAGAGGGTGGGCACCAGCGCTTCACGCTCGAGCTTGCCTTGCGACTTGCGGAACAGATAGAGCGTTTGCTGGTACCGCTCGCCTACCGGGATGATCATCGTGCCGCCCTCCCGGAGCTGCTCGATGAGCGCGCCGGGCACGCCTTCGGGCGAGCAGGTGACGATGATCTTGTCGAAGGGGGCGTGCTCGGGCCATCCCAGGAAGCCGTCGCCGACCTTGACGTGCACGTTGTCGTAGCGGAGCTGGCGCAGCGTGCGCGCGGCCTTGCGGCCCAACTCCTCGACGATCTCGATCGTGTACACGTCGCGCACCAGCCCGCTCAGCACGGCCGCCTGGTAGCCGCTGCCCGTGCCGATCTCCAAAACCTTGTCGGTCGGCTGCGGGTCGAGCTGCTCGGTCATGTAGGCGACGATGAAGGGCGAGGAGATCGTCTGCTGGTAGCCGATGGGCATCGCCATGTCGAAGTAGGCGTGCTTGCGCTGCGCGCGGGAGACGAACTCGTGCCGGGGCGTGGTCCGCATCGCCTCGATCACGCGGGGATCCTTCACCCCGGCGGCGACGATCTCCTCGTCGACCATCCGGTTGCGGGCCCATTCGAGCTCTTTGCGGCTTTGGGCCCAACCGCGGGCCGGGGCGAGCCATAACGCCGAGAGGCAGCCAACGAGGAGAAGTCGGAAGACCGCGGTACTGCTCATCGGTTTGAACCTGCGGAGAAGGTCGTGACGGGGCCGCGTCGGTCGCGGCCCCCCCTGCCCTGCTGCCCACTTGGAGATTCGGGCCTCGGGGTCCAGGACACTAACCCGAAGCGCAAGCGAGGACCGGCGTTTTCTCGGGCTTCTCCCTCGCTGGCGCTTCGGGTTGGTGTCGCAGTGTTCCTACAATAGGCCATGTTCTATTATGCGCTCTTGCGCCCCCCTGCCCAAGTCGGCCCCCCTGTTTTCCGACAGGCTAATCTGCGAAAATTGATCCTTTGAGGCAATCCGGCCTCCCCTTCCCCGATTCATCGGGATGATCGATACCCGGTCCGTCGGCAATGATCAATCAATCGCTGAAGGATTTGCTGCTTGCTCGAGTTCTGCCACGCGTGCAGACGCCGGGACAGTACACGGGCGGGGAGCTGAACGCCGTGGTCAAGGACCACGCCCGGGTGCGAGGGAAGCTCTGCCTGGCGTTTCCCGACGCGTACACCATCGGCATGAGCCACCACGGGCTCCAGGTGCTCTACGCGGTGATGAATCGGCGGGAGGACTGGGCCTGCGAGCGGGTCTTCGCCCCGGCGGCCGACGTGGAGCGGCTGCTGCGCGAGAACCGCCTCCCCCTGTACAGCCTGGAGACGTTCACGCCGCTCGGCCAGTTCGACGTACTGGGGTTCACGCTCCAGTATGATCTGGGCTACACGAACGTGCTGACGATCCTGGACCTTGCCGGGATCCCGCTTGCGGCCGACGAGCGAACGCTCGAGCACCCCCTGGTCATCGCCGGCGGGCCGTGTGCCCAGAACCCGGAGCCGACGTCGCGGTTCGTCGACCTGTTCGTGATCGGCGACGGAGAGGAGATGCTGCCGCGCGTGTGCGACGAGTGGCTGCGGCTTCGAGGGGCCGGCGGAGGAGGGTCGGGAGATCGGCGGTCGCTCCTGGTGCAGATGGCGTCGCGCCTGTCGTCGGTGTACGTGCCCCGGTGCTACGAGCCGGAGTATGGGCCCGACGGGCAATTCGCGTCGCTGCGGCCGATGGAAGCCGGTCTGCCCGAGATCGTCGAGCCGGCCGTGGTGGACGATCTCGACGCCGCGCCGCTCCCCACCGCGCCGGTGGTGCCGAACGTCGAGTGCGTCCAGGATCGAATCGCGGTCGAGATCATGCGGGGCTGCCCGTGGCGGTGCCGGTTCTGCCAGTCGAGCACGATCAAGCGGCCGCTGCGACTGCGTCGCGTGGAGACGATCGTCCGCGCGGCGCTGGAGTCGTATCGCAACACGGGCTACAACGAGGTGTCGCTGCTGTCGCTCTCGACCAGCGACTATCCGCAGTTCGACGAGCTGGTGCGGCGGTTGCAGGAGACGTTTGAGCCGCTCGACGTGAGCGTCTCCGTGCCGAGTCTCCGGGTGAACGAGCAGTTGTCCGAGGTGAGCGAGCTGTTGGGCACGGGTCGTCGCTCCGGGTTGACGCTTGCGCCGGAGGCCGCCCTGGACGACATGCGCCGGCAGATCGGCAAGCGGATCACCAACGCCGACCTGATCGAGGGCTGCCGCAGGGCGTTTCAGCAAGGCTTCCAGCGCGTGAAGCTCTACTTCATGTGCGGCCTGCCGGGCGAGCGGCCGGGCGACCTCGACGGGATCATCGACCTGGCGGAAGAGATCGCGCGGCTGGGGCGCAAGGCCGGCGGCCGGCGCGTCGTCGTGGTGGCCAACGTGTCGAACTTCGTGCCCAAGCCGCACACGCCGTTCCAGTGGCACGCGATGCAAACGCGGGAGTACTTCCGGCAGGCGCGCGAGCACCTGTTCCAGCGCCGGCGGATGCGGTCGGTGGAGCTGAAGTGTCACGACGTGGACGCCAGCCTGTTGGAGGGCGTGCTTTGCCGGGGCGACCGCCGGATGGGGGCGGCGATCGAGTCGGCCTGGCGTCGCGGGGCACGATTCGACGCCTGGACCGACCGCTTCCAGCCGGAGTTGTGGTGGGAGGCGCTCTGCCAGACGGGGATCGACGTGGAGGCGACGCTGCATCGCCCCCGCCCGCTCGACGCCCGGCTGCCCTGGGACCACGTCGGCATCCGCCAGGGCCGCGCGCACCTCGAACGGGAGCATGCCAGCGCATTGGAACAGTTGGCGGCCATGGAAGGCGACGTGGCGTGAGGGGCAAGTGGTCAGTGGCAAGTGGTCGGTGGTTGCCGAGGGCTCGGCGGCGCAGTTGCACGCGGATGCAGCGTTCGTAATTCGTAATTCATCATTCATCATTCATCATTTCCCTTCCCCATGCCCCTCTATCGCCTACTTGCAGTCGACATCGACGGCACGCTGGTCAATCGTCGCGACGAGCTGACACACCCGACGCGGGAAGCCCTGCGCCGCGCCGGGCGGTCGGGGATCCACGTGGTGCTGGCGACCGGGCGGCGCTACAGCCGCTCGCTGCACCTGGTCGAAGCGCTGGGCTACGAGGTGCCCCTGGTGACCGCCAGCGGGGCCCTGGTCAAGGACCCACGCGATCATCGCACGCTCTACCGCGCCCGGTTCGACAAGGCGTTGCTCTGCCGGACGATGGCGGTTATCGACCGGTGCGGCTACGACCCCGTGCTCTGCGCCGACACGTACGGCCAGGGGTTCGACTTCTACCAGGCGCGCGCGGCGGTCGAGAGCTCCGAGCTGCGCGAGTACTTCGAGCGGAACCCGGGCGACGGGCGCGTCCGGCCCGACCTGATGACCGACCCGCCGCCGAACGTGTTCTCGGGCTTCAGCATGGGCACGCGCGACGAGATGCTCGAGCTGGAGCATACCGTGGACGACGAGTTGCCGGGCGGGCTGTCGACGAGCGTGCTCCGCAGCCCGATGTATAGCGGGTTTATCTACGAGTTTCGGCCGGCCGGCGTGACGAAGTGGTCGGCCATTCGCCGGTTGGCCCAAGGCTGGGGCGTCGGCGACGAGGCGATCTGCGCGGTGGGCGACGACGTGAACGACGTCGAGATGATCCGCGCCGCCGGGCTGGGCGTTGCCATGGGGAACGCCGTGCCCGAGGCGAAACAGGCCGCCGATCGCATCTGTCCCGCCCAGGCCGACGACGGGTTGGCCGAGGTGGTCAAGTGGCTGTTGAGCGATTCCGTTTAGCGGCCGACGGCACGTCGGCCCGATACGTGTACGATTTCCTTCCTATGAAACCTCCCAACACGGTACGGCTGGCCTCGTCCTCGATCTTGTTCGCCCTGATGTCGGCGTCGGCCCTTGTCGCGACGTCCGTCGCGACGGCGGCCGAGGCCGATTTGACCGAGGCTCGGCGTCTTCTGCTCTCGGGCAAGTATGCCGAGGCGGCGGAAATCTACCGGCGCACGGCCTCGGACGACCCGGCGGCGGCGCTCGGGCTCACCCGATCGCTGGTGGCCGAAGGGAAGTCCGAAGAGGCGGTGCAGGCGCTGACCTCGTGCGCCGGCGAGCATGCCGAGCTGCGCGCCGAGCTGGCCCGGCTCGCCTTCGAACGGGGCGACTACACGGCGGCCCAGACGCACGTCGATACGGCCATCCGGCTCGACGCCCGGCAGTTGCTCGCCCGGTGGATCCGCGGCGAGCTGTTTCGGACGAGCGGTCGATTGAAGGAGGCGGAGGAGGCGTACCTTTGGCTGATTCGCTTCTACAACGAGCACCCGCGCGAGATCCGCCGTGCCGAGTCGCTTCGCTGGATCGGCCTGGGCGCGGCCCGCTACGCCCGGTGGAACCGGCTGAGCGATCAGTTTCAGTTCCTCGTCAGGGAGCTGTACCCCGACGCGTTGAAGCTCGAGCCCGACTACTGGCCGGCCCACTACGAGTCGGGGCTGTTGTTCCTGGAGAAGTACAACCAGGCCGACGCGGCGGCGGCGCTCAGCGCCGCGTTGGAGTCGAATCCGAACGCGGCGGAAGTCCACGTCGCGCTCTCCCGGCTGGCGCTTCAGAATCGCGAGGTCGACAAGGCCCAGGCGTCGCTGGATCGGGCGCTGGAGATCAATCCGAATCTTCCGTCGATCCACTTGGCCCTGGCGGATCTCGATTGGGCCAACTTCCGGCCGGAAGAGGCGATGCGGACGCTGGAAAAAGAGGCCCTGCGCCTCAACCCGGTTTCGGAGGAAGCGCTGGGCCGGCTGGCCGCCGGTTACGTGTTGTTGGACGGGCTACCGGAAGACGGAGGGGAGACGCGGTTTGCGCGACTGGTCGAGCAAGTCACGGCCCGCAACGAGCACGCCGGCCAGTTCTTCTTCACGCTGGCCGACTGGCTCCGGGCCCGGCACAAGATCCCCGAGGCGGAGCGGTTCTTCCAAGAGGCGATCCGGCGGATGCCGCAACTGATCGGGCCCCGGGCGGCGCTGGGCATGATGCACATGGACGCGGGCGAGGAAGCCGGAGCGCGAGGGCTGCTCGAAGCCGCGTTCGAGGCCGATCCGTTCAACGTCCGCGTCGACAACATGCTCAAGGTGCTCGACCTGCTGGACGAGATGGCCACGCGCAAGACGGAGCACTGCGTGGTCAAGTTCGACGCCGAGCGCGACGACCTGCTGGCGCGCTACGCGGCGCGCCACCTCGACGCGGTCTACCCGAAGCTGTGCGACCTGTTCGGCTACGTTCCGCCCGGGCCGCCGCTGGTCGAGGTGTTCAACCGGGCGCACGGCGTGAGCGGGCACCAGTGGTTCGCCGCGCGACTCGTCGGCCTGCCCTACCTCGGAACGGTGGCGGCGAGCACGGGCCGGATCGTGGGGATGGTCTCGCCCAGCGAGCCCGATTTGCCGCTGGAGTTCAATTGGGCGCAAACGCTCAAGCACGAGCTGGTCCACGTGATCACACTCCAGCAGACGCACTTCAACATTCCGCACTGGTACACCGAGGGCCTGGCCGTCTGGAGCGAAGGCTATCCCCGGCCGCAACCGTGGAATGAGCTGCTCGTGCGCCGGGTGCCCGACGGGGAGCTGTTCGATCTGAAGACGATCAACTTCGCCTTCACGCGACCCAGTTCGAGCGACGACTGGCACCTGGCCTACTGCCAGGCGGAACTCTACGTGGAGCACATGCTCCGGGGGCGCTCGGAGGACGTCCTGCGGAGGCTCCTTTCGGCCTACGCCGACAACCTGACCACGAGCGAGGCCATCCCGCGGGTGTTCGGCGTCTCGGAAGCGGAGTTCGAGCGAGGCTACCTGGAGTACGTGAGCCAGATCGTGGCGAAGCTGGCGGTCTCGAGCGGGCCCCCGCCGAAGAGCTTCGCCGAGCTGCTCCGGGCGCATCGCGAGAAGCCTGACGACGCCGACCTTTGCGCCCGGGTGGCCTACGGGTATCTTGGACGCGGGGCGCTCGACGAGGCCCTCGACGCCGCCGACCGCGCCCTGGAGCACGATCCCGAGCACCAACTGGCCACCTACGTGGTCGCTCGGCTCCAGGCGCAAGCCGGACGGACCGAGCAAGCGATCGCGCTTCTGGAAGCCTGCCTGGACCGCGAGGCCCCGGACCCCCGGGCACTCAACCTGCTGGCCGGCTTGAAGCTAAAGACGGAAAAGATTGCCGAGGCTGCCCAGTTGTACCAGCTTGGCGCCGAGCACGATCTACACAATTTAAGGTGGCTGAGGGCGCTGGCGCGTGTGTATTTAATGTCTGGCGACGAGGGGCGACTGGCCGAGGTCCTTGCCCGGTTGGCCGATGCCGACCCCGACGACCTGGCTACCCGGAAGAAGCTGGCCGAGATGGCCCTGGCCCGGCAGGATTTTGCCGCGGCGGCGGACTGGGCGAACCGGGCGCTGGAGATCGACGTAACGGATGCGGAGGTCCACCGGGTGTTTGCCGAGGCGTCGCTCGGGCGGCATAATTTCGGGGAGGCGATCCGGGAGTTCCGGGCCGCCATCGAGTTGGGCGACGAGAGACCCCCTCTTCGGATGGGCTTAGCACGGGCCTATTTGGAGGCCGGCCAACCCGCCGAGGCCCGCCAGGTCCTTGAGGAGCTGCTTCGGCTTGATCCGAGCCACTCGGAGGCGCGGGCCCTTTGGGAGCAACCGGAGGAGAACGACGAGCTGTGACCCTGAACCCCACCCCAAACGACCCCGCCGGGCCGGAATCCTCCCCCCAGGGCGAGTCGCCGCCGATCACGCTGGCCGAGTTCCAGAAGCTCATCCGCGACATGTATCTCCCCCGGGACGTGGATCGGGGGGTCGACGGGACGTTCATGTGGCTGATGGAGGAGGTCGGGGAGCTGGCGGGGGCCCTGCGCGAGGGAAGTCACGAGGAGCGGGCGTCGGAGTTTGCCGACGTGCTCGCCTGGCTGGCGACGATTGCCAACGTGGTCGACGTCGATTTGACGGAGGCGGTGAGAAAGAAATACGGGTCCGGCTGCCCCGGTTGCGGTCAAAGGGTGTGCCAATGTCCGGAAGCGGGGAAGCCATGATCCGGCGCTGGGCTGCTATTCTGACAGTGGGGCTGGTGTTTCTCTTGCCCGGGCCTCCGCTCGGTTTGGGGGCCGCACCGGCGTTGCCGTCGGGCGGCGGACCGGAGATCGCGGGCGTTCGCGTGGGCGTGGCCGGGCGCTACAAGCCGGGTTGCTGGACGCCGGTCCGAGTCGCGCTGCGTGGTGTAAAGATACTCAACGGCGGCGCCGTCGTGCTGACCGTCCCCGACGGCGACGGCGTGCCCAGCCAATTCTCCACCCCCCTGCCCTCCCCTGCCCCGGACGTCGAGACGGATCGAACGTCGGTGGTCTTGTACGCCCGATTCGGTCGAGTCAAGAGCGAGCTTGCCGTCGAGCTCCGCACGGCGGAAGGCGTGGTCGATCGCCGGGTGTTCGAGCCGGGCGCGAGCGCGGAGTACTTGCCGGCCATTCTCTCGGAGCAGGAGCTGGTGATCACCGTCGGCCCGGGCCCGTTGGGGGTGGAAGAGGCGGTGCGAATGCTCGATCAGGAGCCGGACCGGCGCACGGTGGTCGCCCGGGTCGACCAGTTCGAGGAGCTGCCCGCCCGATGGTACGGGTACGAAGCGGTCGACGTGGTCGTGCTTTCGACCAGCGAGCCGGGGATCTACGCCGGGCTGAAGCCGAGCGACGCGCACGTGGTCGCGCTGGACGATTGGGTTCGCCTGGGCGGAAGGCTGGTGCTGTGCGGCGGCGAGCACGCCGGGGAGGTGTTGGGCGGCGAGCCGGAGTCTGCGTTGGGTAGTTTCGCCCCCGGTCGGCTCAAGGAGATGGTCACGTTGCGGGGCGTGAAGGACTACGAGCTGTACGCGGGTAGTTCCATCCGGATGCCCGAGGCGAAGGGCGGAATCCGCGTGCCCCACCTAGTCGACGTCGACGGGAGGATCGAGGCGGCCGACGGCCACTTGCCGCTGGTGGTTCGCGGGGCCCGCGGCTTCGGGCAGGTGACGTTCGTCGCGGCCGCCCTCGACCGGGCGCCGTTCGCCGAATGGGAGGATCGGGCGCTTCTGACCGGCAAGCTGCTCGACTATCCGGCCACGCCCGGCGACGAGGATGAAGAGGGCACCGCCCTGATGCACTACGGCTACACCGACCTCGCCGGACAGTTGCGAAGCGCCCTGGATCAGTTTCCCAGCGTGTGGCTGGTTCCCTTCTGGCTGGTGGTCGGGCTGGTTGTGTTGTACGTGTTGGCGATCGGGCCCGGCGACTACTTCCTCTTGCGCAAGGTCGGCCGGATGCAGCTTACGTGGATCACGTTTCCGTTGATCGTGGTCGCGTTCAGCGCCACGGCGTACCTGCTGGCACACCGTCTCAAGGGAGATCGGGTCCGGGTCAATCAGGTCGACCTGGTCGACGTCGACGTGGAGTCGGGCCGGGTGCGGGGGACGGCGTGGGCGAACGTGTTCAGCCCGCGAATGAACCGCTACGACCTGGCGTTCGCGCCCCGGCTGCTCGGCGGCCGGTTGCAGGGAGAGGCCACCGCGCTCTGTGCCTGGCTCGGCCTGCCCGGCGACGCCTTGGGGGGTATGAACCCCAGGACGGCCGAGCCGGCGGTCTGGCAGACTTGCTACGGCTTCTCCGGTGCGCTGGACGCCCTGGACGACGTGCCGATCCCCATCTGGTCGACCAAGAGCCTCACCGGGCGCTGGACCGGGCGGGCCGACGTGCCGATCGAAGGCCGGCTCGCGGCCGAGCAAGGCTCGTTGGAGGGGACGATCCGCAACAGGCTCCCCTTCGCTCTTTCGGATTGTCTTTTGGCCTACGGCATTCACGCGTACGAGCTCGGGACGGTGGGGCCGGGCGAAACGGCCGAGGTGGGGCCGAGCCTGAGGCGCCGCGAGCTGAAGTCGTTGCTCACCGGCCGCCAGATTGTGATCGTCAAGAAGGAGGACAAGAAGGACGACTACCGCTCCCAGTCCACGCCGTACGATCCGTCGAGCGTCGACGCGGCGTACGTCCTCCGTGCGATGATGTTCCACGAGGCCGCCGGCGGTCGGGCCTACACGGGTATGTCGAACCGCTACCAGGGCTTCGTCGACCTCAGCCACTTGTTGAAGACGGGCCGGGCCGTGCTGGTCGGCCGGGCCGAGCCCGCGGCGGGCGACGCCGAGCACCACGGCGCCGAGCTTCTGTGCAACGGCCGGCCCGTGCCACGCGAGCAGGTCCGGCACACGGCCGCGTATCGGTTCGTGTTCGCGGTGGAGGGTGGGGAGCAGGGAGTGAGGAGTAGGGTGTGGAGAGTGGGGAGTGGCGAGTAGGGAGTTGGGAGTTGGGAGTTGGGAGTTGGGAGTGAGGAGTGGGCGAGGGTGATGATTGCTTCCCATTTGACGGCGAAGCCCACGGGCCGCGTCCCGTGGGATGGACGTTGTGAAGCAAGCTCTCATGCCCGGCGGTCGCCGCACGAGTGACCGGACGGTGGCGAGTTCTGATCAATAAACTCCAATTTGCGACGCAGCCAATCGTGATCAAGACACAAAACCTGACGAAAGTCTACGGCGAGCTTCGGGCCATCGACCAGCTCACCTTGGAGTTGGACGACGGCGACTTGTTCGGCTACATCGGGCCCAACGGGTCGGGGAAGACCACGACCATGCGGATCCTGGCCACGCTGTTACAGCCGAGCTGGGGCGAGGCGTACGTGTGCGACTACTCAATCTACACGCATCCCAAGGAAATCCGCCGCCTGGTCGGCTTCATGCCCGACTTCTTCGGCGTCTACGACGACATGAAGGTGATCGAGTACCTCGAGTTCTTCGCCGCCTGCTATCGGATCAAGGGCCCCAAGCGGCGCCAGGTGTGCAACGAGATGCTCGAGCTGGTGGACCTGGGGTACAAGCGCCACGCCCTGGTCACCAGCCTCTCCCGCGGCATGACGCAGCGGCTGGGCCTGGCCCGGGTGCTTTTGCACGACCCGCAGGTCTTGATCCTCGACGAGCCGGCCAGCGGGCTGGACCCCCGGGCGCGGATCGAAATCCGCCAGCTCCTCAAGGAGCTCCGCAACATGGGCAAGACGATCATGGTCTCCAGCCACATCCTGCCCGAGCTGGCCGACGTCTGCAACAAGGTGGGGATCATCGAGCAGGGCAAGCTGCTGGTCTCGGCCGAGGTGGCCGAGGTGATGCGACGGGTCCGCCAACAGCCGGTCCTCCAGATCGGCGTCGTCGGCGACCGAGACGCCGCGGCCAAGCTGCTCGAAAGCCACGACCTGGTCGACGCGGTCGAGATCCGCGACGGCTGCCTGTACACGACGCTCGCCAAGGGCGTCGACGACTACAGCGACCTGCCCAGCCTCCTGATCGAAGCCGGCTACAAGCTGACCACGTTCAAGGAAGACGAGATCAACCTCGAAACGGCGTTCATGGCGCTGACGAAGGGGATTACGGCATAGGTTGTCGGGCAAGCCGCGGCATGGGGCGAAGTGCGCGGGTAGCGTGGCCACGGCACCCGGCCCTTCGTTCCGCGTACTTCACGGCGATTTCTCGTACCGTAGCAGCGCCGATCCCGGTGCCGCGGGGATCTCGATGGTGCGTTGGCGGAGCGCGTTGCCGGATAACTCCTTTGGCTCCGGCTGGTCGTACGTCTCGCCGGTGAGGGTCACTTGGTACGTGGCCTCCGGGTCGATGCTGTGGAGCTGAACCTGGCAGGAGGATTCGGGCGCCTCCGGGCGGCGGAAGAAGAGGGCGCAGCCTTGGCCCAGGTCGGGGCGGTCGAGCTGGTAGGCGTACCAGTCGGACTGGCTGGTGGTGAGGGGCAGGAGCGGGTAGATATCGCCCTGGAAGAGGGGACGCAGCTCTTTGAGCTCGGCGATGGCCTGCCGGGCGAGCTCGTCGGAGAACCCTGGGTCTGATCCCAAAGCGTGTCACGCGGCGATGGCTGGAAGTTGCTGTGTTTCT
>CAZDHR010000115.1:0-16992 GCA_964505295.1 uncultured Planctomycetaceae bacterium | reverse complement strand
GGAGTACCAGACGATCGACAGGGAGTTCAACCACAAGGCGGCCGGCGAGTGGGGCCTGGCCGACGCCCAATGGATGTTCACCCGTGTGCCCTGCACCGACGACGCGGCCACGGCCCGGCGGATCGGCATCCGGGGCCTGCCCGGGTGGTGGCACAACCTGGTCAACTTCCGCGGCGGCTTCTTGCACAACGGGGGCGTGGGCTGTTCGCTTCGGGCCGACGGCAAGCCGGGCTACCTCAACATGCAGCCGCTCGCCATGGGCTGGCACCGTCCGGAGTACGACCAAATCCGCGATGCCGCCGACAACACCGGCTGCACGCTCCTCTGGGGCGTGGTCGGCGGCTGGCCCGAGGAATACGAGGTCGGCGCCTTGGGGCTCTGGGCCTGGGACCCCGCCCGGCACGACTGGCAGCGGACCCGCGAGGGCGTCTACCGGCTGGTCTACGGGCCGTCGATGGTCGAGACGGCAAGCGAGTTCGACGACCAGTTGTCGGCGCTCAAGGACCTGTTCGAGCTACCGCCCTGGCGGTTCTGGCCGAACAAGGGCTGGCCCTGCCGGTTGAAGAACGTCGAGCGCCGGGCGCAGGCGTTGGCCTCGCTCGACCGGTTGGAGCGGCTTCTGGCCGTGCTTCGGCGCAAGGCACCGGACGAAACGGCGATCGATCCGGCCCGGCTCGAATCGGTCTACCTCGAGCCCATGGAGGCCACGCTGGCCTACGCCCGGAAGATGGCGCTGCTCGAATACCCGGAGTATTCGTTTCCCGACTTCGAGCGGAGGCTGAAGGGGCTCGTCGACGCGGAGAAGCTCGACGAGGCCGAGCGGCTTCTGGACGAAAGTCGCGACCGGCTCGAGCCGCAGTTGACACGCATCGAGGAGACCCTGGCCGAACTGAAGGGGATCGACGAGTACGTCGCCTTCTGGAACGATCAGCTCGGCGGCATAGACCGGTGGAAAGCGCGGCGGGCCGTCCGGCGGCGCGTGGACATGAAGAAGTGATTCGGGAAGTTGATCGCCGGTGACGCGGCCAGTCTGTTTCCGTACAAGGAGGAGGTCAGCGGCGACGAGATCGACGCGTTGTTTGCCCCGCTGGCCAAGCGGCCGGCCGGCAACGCACTGGCCGAGCTGGAAGCCGCCGAGTGGCTGCGAGATCGGGAAGCGACGAACACGCGACGATGCACAAGAGACAAGACTTTTCGCATCGCGGAGCCGATGCGAAAAGTCTTGTCTCTTTTTTACAATGACCCGATAAAGAGCTAGACAGCCATGATGAACGATGCCACCGTCGGCCCGAAAACCGCAGGGAATACGGAGCTTCGGAGCCAGTGCTAGCAGATGCCACGGCCCTCTCAGGCCATTTTCCTAGCTTTTTGTCGGGTCGTTGCTTTTTTTTCGTGAACAGCGGCCAGTCGTAGCCGAGCGTCTGGAGGTAGAAGAACTTCAGCCCGGCGACGATCGGCTCGAAGGTTCCCTTGGCCACGCCCAACTCGTCGCGGACGTAGAGGAGGTACTGTTCCACCTTCCTCTGGCTGAGGCGGTCGGGCGAAACCATGTAGTAGGCGGTCAGTTGGCGAACGGCCCGCAGATACTGCTGCCTGGTCCCCTTGACCAAGCCGGCGAGTTGCATGTCGCGGAGCATGCGGTTGCTGAGTTCTGACATCGTGATACCCTTTCGTGAGAACAGGGAAACTTCCAACCACACCGGCCGGAAACCCAAACGTATCACACGCCAGAGCCCATCAACGCCCGATCCCCTCCCATCCCGCACCACCCTTCCAAACCGCTCCTCCCTCCCGCGGCGAAGCCGCTTCGTCCAAGACGTGCATGCGGTCGCAAGGGGCAGACTGCAACCGTGACGAAGCTTCCTGGAAGGGACAGGCGATGCGTGTCGGCAGCCATGTCTACGGGCCCGCTCTGGGCTTGCAACGTAACTTGCTTCAGTCGTATGCCCAGTTCAGTCTGGCGAGCACGCGGCTGTCGACCACGGCACTGACCGGAGCGCGCCACCGCATGATCGGCGGGCTGCTCGGCCAATCCTGAGACGAAGCTCAATCTATGTCCACGTCGTCCCGCTGCGCCACCAGCGGCTGCGAGTCGACCCGCTTGGGACCCAGCGCCACGCCGATCCACCCGTCTTCGACCACCAGTTGCGTGACGGCCAGGCCGGCCATGCGGGGGTCGTCGACGAGGCGCTTCGGGGTGAGCTTCCAGGGCTGCTGCTTGGAGAACGTCTTGCTGAACACGCCGCGGAGTGGGATTTGGGCTCGCGCCGATTTTACGGCGTCCAGATGAACGATGCCGTCGCGAACCAGCTCGGCGCTGAGGCCTTCGAACTCAGGTCGGTAGAACGCGCGGACCTGGAAGTCGGTCCACACCCGGGGCGATTTCCTCAGCCTGGCGATCGACAGGGTGATGGCCACGCGGCCGTCCCGGCATCGAACGCGCACGGCGTCCTGGGCGGCGAACGTGATCTGGACGTCCTCACGCCCCGGGTCGCGCTCGAGCATTTCGGGGGAGTTGAAAACCTCGGCGATTCGCCGTCGAACCTCCGCCTGTGTAAACGTGCAGCCATCCAGTCCCATCTGCTGGATCACGTTGTTCAGCGCCGACTCGTGGATCTGGCAGCTTGCCAGGCTGTCGCTCGGCGCCCAAGGGCGACACGTGTGGCCCGCCAACTGCTCGTCGGCGGCCAGGCGGAGCCGCATCGAGAGCCGGCTCTCGGTCGTCTGGGAGTCGAGCATCTCCGGCCCCAACGACAGCGCGGCCAGCGGCCCGAAAACCCGTCCCTTCAGCTTCGCGTCGAGGTCGCCGAGGGCGGCGCCGACCTCCTCGTCGATCTGCTCCTTTGCCTGGGCGGCCACCTTCCGCTCGACCTCGCGGCTCATCTTGGGCTGGTTCTTCTTGTGCTGCGATTGGGCCACCTCCTGGGCCACCGTGCCGATCAAGGGGATGGCGTCGAGCGTCGTGCTTAGCGAGCGGAGCCGGATGTCGTTGTTCACGCTGACCTCCGCCGGCTGCATCCGAAGCCCCCAAGTGCCCAGCTCGATCTCCTTCAGCGCGAGGTAGGTCGACCGACTGTCACTCCAGAACGTGGCCGGTCCGGCCGTCGACTCGGTCAGGGCCGACACCAGCCCCTCGATCTCCAACGCCATCCGGAGCCGGCTCGGATCGGGGATCAGCCGCACGCCGACATCGGCCGACGTGATGCTCCACCCGCGAACGGGCGTGCCCATCACCTGCTCGCGGACCCATTGCTGCTCCGGCTCCCGCTCGGGCATCATCCGCTCCAGCAACTCCTCGGTGATTACCAGCCGGACGTTCGCGTCGCGATAGTGGGCCTCAAGGCGCCGGGCCAGCTCCCGCCGGCTCACCTCGTCGGAAAGCCCTAACAGCAGGCCGTCTTCCGCGACTCGCTGGGCATCCTCCGGCGCCCCCGTCCTTTCATACTCCTCGACGTGCCGCAACACGTCGCCCAAATCGATCGGCCCCGTCGCATGGCGACGCAGCTCGGATTCCAGCTCCACCAGCGGCTCGCTCGCGAGGAACTCCCGCTGTTCGACGGACAGACGGGGCCGGGCCATTCGCCGCAGGGTACGCCGGGCCAGCGCGCGTCGCGTTGGCAGGTCGCCGGCCGAAGGCGCCGCGAGGAGCCCCTCGATCGCATCCAGTTCGAGGTACTCTTGCCACTCGCGGAGTCGCTCGGGTTCTCCGTCGATCTGGGCAATCCGCGCAAGACACAACGACAACGGCCGGGGGTCCACGTCAACGGGATCGTGGGCCGTTGAGGAGGGGCCGCCGGCGTTCTGCACCTGGCTCCACAAGGCCAGCCGCCGGGCCAGGGCATGTTCGGCCTGACGGAGCTTGGCGGCCAGCGCGTCGTCGTCGAGCTGCGCCGCCAGACTCTCGGCCGCGCGGGCCCGCTCGTCGAGCGCCTCGAGGATGGAATGCACTTCCCGGTCGCCGCCTTGGGACGTGACCGAGCCAAGCCTGCGCACATGACGGAGGACTTGCCGGGCCCACGGGCCGGTCTCGCACTCCCAAGCCACGTCTTCGAGTCGGTCCCACAGCGCCACCGGCTCGGGCCACGGGCCGTCCCACGCGGAGCGAGACGCACGACGCCCGCACTCAGCGACGAGGTCGTCCAGCACGGGCACGACGTCCTTTGCCCGGAGAGTCTCATCCGGCGAAGCGACTTCGACGGGCGGCAAGCGATGGACCGGCGGCTCGCTTCGCCCCAGCCACGGCGATTCGTCGTCGACAACGTCGGTCGACGGCCAACCCGCCTCCGCACACAACATGGCTGCGTCGGTCGGGAGCAACACATGGGCCAGTGTCAGCTCAGGCCAACCGAGCCGGATTGGGCTGCTCGCCAGCTTGCCCGAAGGCTTGGCCAGTTGGAATTCCCTCACGTGTTGGGCTGCGGACTCCAGACTTGGGCCTCGCGGGGCCTCGGAGACGGCCTCGGCCCACGCGGGTGGCGGGGTCGGGGTGGTCGCCAAGCGGGGGAGGACATCGTCTGAGCGTGCTTGCTCGTCGGGCAAACCCGCCGTGGTGGGGGAGAGGTCCGCCGCGTTGCGATCGCCCCGGGGAACCGCGCGAACGTGCGCCACCTGCTCCCAGCTTCGCGGCCAGGTCACCAGAAGAGTAAGCAGACATGCCAGCACACTGACAAACGGCCACGCTCGCTCCTGACGCTCCGGATCCATCGCTCGCTTCCCCAAACTTCGGAACTCCTAGGGAACTGTGTCCCTATGTCCTAGCCATCCCATACGCCTCAGATAAGATCGGTGATTCGGGACAACTCAGTGGAAGGTGAATCGCCAAAATGCTGCTGCGGGGAAGCGGGAATCCGGAGGGAAAGTCGCAGTTAAGACGGTCAGGCAACCGCTCGCACCGGGCGGACAACCCCGCGCAGCCCGCATCTCGTCCCCGCGATTGGGCCCCCCGCACTCCGGCGGGTACGGCGGGCCGGCACGCCTGACCGGGTCGAACGCGCCTGCTCTTCGGCACGCATCGACCAAGATTCGGGCAGAAGACGCACGGACTACGTAGACTCACCGCAATGAGTCGGAAGCATCGGGTGCAGGGACGAGACCAAGCGGATCCTGCCTCGCCCGCGCCGCTTACAGGGGGGTGAACCATGCTCGCGAAGCTTGGAGCAAGATGCCGCGGAGGACCCCGGTGGGCGTGGCGATTGCCGGGCGGGCCCCTTGGCGCGGGACCTTCCATCGGCGGGGCGTTGTGATTATGGTGGATCGCGGAGACTAAATGCGAACGTGGAGGTGCGCTATGAAAAGACTACTGACGTGCTTGGCTTGGGGACTGATCGTCTCCTGGAGTTTCGCAATCTGCGCCGCGGAGTGGAAGGCAGGAATCGCCCAGATCGAGATCACGCCCCAGCAGCCGACCTGGATGGCGGGCTACGCCGCGCGCAAGCATCCGTCGGAAGGGACGGTCCACCCACTCTGGGCGAAGGCGCTGGTGGTCGAAGACGGGCGGAGCGAGCGGGCGGTGATCGTCACCACCGACTTGATCGGGCTGGTGCGGGAAGTGTCCGACGCGATCGGCGCTGGCGTGCAGAAGCGAACGGGGATCCCGCGAGAACGAATCGTGCTCAACTCCTCGCACACCCACTGCGGCCCCGTGGTCCTCGGTTGCGCGGATATTGCCCACCACATGAAAGCCAAAGACGTGGCCGTCGCCGCCGCGTATCGCGACGAGCTTCAGGAGAAGCTCGTCCGGGTGATCGAAGCGGCGTGCGCCAAAATGCAGCCGGCGAACCTGGCGTACGGTGAAGGGACGGCCCCGTTCGCCACGAACCGCCGCCGGATCCAAAGCGGGGAGTACGCGATCGGCCCGAATCCGGCAGGGCCCGTCGATCGCCGCGTGCCGGTGCTTCGGGTGAGCGACGAAAACGATCGGCCGGTGGCCGTGCTGTTTGGCTATGCGTGCCACAACACGACGCTGGGGGGCGACTTCTACCAGTTCAACGGCGACTATGCCGGCTTCGCCCAGGTCGAGCTGGAGGCAAAACACCCCGGCGTGGCGGCCATGTTCATGATCGGCTGCGGCGCCGACTCCAACCCTCAGCCCCGAGGCAAGCTCGAGCTGGCCCGGCAGCACGGCAAGGAGCTGGCCCGTGCGGTCGAGCAAGTGCTCTCCGGCGAGCTGCGGCCCGTGCGAGGCCCGTTGGCGGTCGCTATGGATCGGGTCGACCTGCCGTTCGTCGATCCGCCCGGCAAAGAGGATCTGGAAGCGCGACGCGGGGAAGGAAACGTGTACCAACAGCGACTCACCAAGCGGCTGCTGGAGCGGATCGAGAAGCAAGGCAAGGTCGACGCCGAGTACGCCTACCCGGTCCAGGTCGTCCGGTTTGGGAAGGACCTCACCCTGGTCGCGTTGGCCGGGGAGGTCGTCGTCGACTACGCGATCCGGCTGCACAAGGAGCTCGACGCGGAGCCTTTGTGGGTGGCGGGCTACACGAACGAGGTCTTCGCCTACGTCCCCTCCGAACGAATCCTCTCCGAAGGAGGATACGAAGGGGGCGGGGCCATGGTCTATTTCGGCTGGCACGGGCCGTTCAAGCCGGGCGTCGAAGACCGCGTGGTGGGCCTGATCAAGAAGCTGATGGACCGCACCGGGCAAGCCCTGCGGTGAGCGACGCAATGGTCACTAGCCGTGGAACCGGCGGGCGCGCCTCGCTGCCTCTAGTTCCCTCGTGCCGGTTGCCCGCCGTGCCGGCTCCCCGGCGTGCTGGTTCCCAAGCTCCAGCTTGGGAACCGCCGGGCCGCGAAGCTCTGCTTCGCCCCCGGGGAAGCCGGAGCTTCCCTGAAGTGCGTTCCCAAGCTGGAGCTTGGGAACGAGTAAAGTGGCGGAGCTTGGGAACGAGTGAAGAGTGCGTGACAACCAGAAAACTCTAAGTGACTTACGCCGACCGTGAACAGGAGAGCCAATGATGTGTTCTGATGGGAAAAGCCGCTGGTGCTTGGTGACACTCGCCTTGATCGCCTTCTCGTTTTGCTGGGCCTTCCGTTCGGAGTCGGGCCTTGCCCTGGCCGCGGAGGCCGCCCGGCCGGAGTCCACCGCCGCGGCCACGGGCGCGGAATGGCAACCGCCGCCGTATCCGCGCGTCACCTTGTCGACCTGCTACGAGGTCGATCCCGACTGGCCCCGGCGACCCGAAAACGTGCTCTGGGGCCGTACGCCGGGCATCGCCGTCGACGACAAGGACCAGGTGTGGGTCTTTACCCGAGCTTATCCTCCGGTGCAGGTCTACACGACCGGCGGCAAGTTCGTTCGCGCCTGGGGCGACGACCTGATCACCATGACCCCCAAGGGCCTCGGCAGCCATCAGATCGAGATCGACGGCCGGGGTCACGTCTGGCTGGTCGACGCCCCGGGCAACGTCGTCATGGAGTGCACGCCCGACGGCAAGCTGCTCCGCACGCTGGGCACGCGCGGCGAGGCCGGCTGCGACGAAACCCACTTCGACCGGCCCACCGACGTGGCGATCGCGCCCGACGGCCAGGTATTCGTCACCGACGGGTACGGCAACGCCCGCGTCGTCCACTTCGACGCCGCAGGAGAGTTCGTCAAGGCCTGGGGCAAGCTGGGTACCGGCCCCGGCGAGTTCAGCATCCCGCATTCGATCGTCCTCGACTCGAAGGGGCAAATCTACGTGGCCGACCGCAACAACGCCCGGGTCCAGGTGTTCGATCAGAACGGCCGTTTCCTCGACCAGTGGCAGAACCTGCTCGTGCCCTGGGGCCTGTGGATCTCGGCGGAGGACGAGATCTGGGTCTGCGGCTCGTCGCCCATGGGGTGGCGCGAGGAGGACGCTAACCTGGGCTGCCCGCCCAAGGACCAGCTCTTCATGAAGTTCGACACCACCGGGCGCCTGCTCCAGCTCTGGACGGCCCCCAAGGGCGTCGACGACGAGGAGAAGCCGGGCGAGCTGAACTGGGTCCACGGCATCGCGCTGGACAGCCAGGGCAACATCTACGTCGGCGACATCATGGGCGAGCGGGCGCAGAAGTTCGTGCGGCAGAAGTGACGTTCGGCGGTCGTTGCCACCGTATCTCCGTTATGGCGCCGGACCAAACCGGAGGGCGTCTCGTTCCCAGGTCTCCCTCCCGGTAGTCGTAGGATGCGTGAAACGCACCATATCTCCGTCCGACGGTCGCTTGATTTCCAGGTTGGTGCGTTTCATGCACCCTACCGTCTTCTTGATTTCCAGGTTGGTGCGTTTCACGCACTCTACCGTCTCCTTTGCCGGGTAGCAGGCACACGGCGTGTGCCTGCTACGGAAGTCGGGAAGTTGTTTCTCGGCCGATCGTACCCTCGGCTGCGCGCGCCGAGACCCTGCATCGCATTCGGAGCCGATTATCGGGATTCCCCGGCTCGCAAGCCACCGGCTCTCTCGATCTCTTGACACCGCGCCCGGCGCCTGCGAAAAAGGAGGCCGCGGTCGGAGGCAACACCATGCAGCAGACCTGATCGCAAGGAGCCCTACGATGCAGCGAGTCGCGTTGAAAGCCGTATTGACCCTCGCCCTCGCGGTCCTCCTCGCCAGGCCGGCCGATAGCGCCGACCTGGAGTACAAGGATCGCCTCCTCGGCGTGCTGGCCGAGAAGGTTCCCGGTATCCTCAAGTCGTGCGATCCCGAGACCGGCACGTTCGGCTCGGGCATCTGGATCTGCCGGGATCAGCACCCGATGTATCCCCTGGCCGTCGCCTACGCCACCAAGGGCGAGGGCAACCGGTACTACAAGGACCCCGAGCTGCTCAAGGTGATCGTCAAGGCCGGCGATCCGCTCATCGAGAAGATGGACGCCGACGGCCGCTGGATTTTCGAGAAGAAAGACGGCAGCACCTGGGGCATGATCTGGATGCCCTGGACCTACTCCCGCTGGATACGCACCTTCGGACTGGTGCGCGACGATATGCCTGCCGAGCCACGCAAGAAGTGGACCGACGCCCTCACGCTCGGCTTCACCGGCATCAGCAAGCGGTGCCTGGGAGGCGTGCACAACATCCCGACGCATCACGCCATGGGCCTCTATTGCGCCGGCAAAGTGCTCGACCGGCCGGAGTGGTGCGATCAGGCGGCGGCTTTTCTGATGAAGGTCGTCGCCGCGCAGTCGGAGGGCGGCTACTGGTCGGAAGGGGGCGGCCCGGTGGTCGCCTACGATTTCGTCTACGTCGACGCGTTGGGCACGTACCACGCCATGTCGGGCGACCAGCGCGTGCTCCCCGCCCTGGAAAAGGCGGCCGTGTTCCACCGCCACTTCACCTACCCGGACGGCAGCAACGTCGAGACCGTCGACCAGCGCAACCCCTACCACCACGGGGCCGCCGCCGGCAACGTCGGGTTCACGCTCTCGGCCGCAGGCCGGGCGTATCTCGAGAACCAGTGGTCGCAGCTCGGCCTGGAGAACCTCGACCCCGACCTGATCGCATCGCTATTGCTCTACGGCGAGGAAGGCCCGATCGAGCCGGCCCCAGCGCCCGGGGAGACCCAGGTGTTTGTGCTCACCGAAGGCGGCGTGGACCGGGCGGCCACCGTGCGGCACGGCCCCTGGTTCGTTTGCCTTTCGGCCTACACCACGCCAATCGTCAACTCGCGGTGGATCCAGGACCGGCAAAACTTCGTGAGCATCTTTCACGACCAGGTCGGCCTCATCCTCGGCGGCGGGAACACCAAACTCCAGCCCGGCTGGAGCAGCTTCACGGTGGGCGACCTGTCGCTTCTGGCCCACACGCCCGGCGATGAGAGCCCCGACTTCCGGCCCAAGGGCGAGCTCTATCACGTGCCCAGCGCGGCGAAGCTCGTTTTGGAGCCGGAGCCGGGCCTCGACCTCACCTACGGCCCGGAGACGTGCCGGATTCGCGTGCGCGTGAAAGACGAGCGGACGTTGGAGTGCACGATCGAGGCGACGGCCGAGTCCGACTTGCCCGTCGCGGCCCATCTGACGCTCATCCCCCATATAGGCCAACCGCTGGAGACGGCGGCCGGAGAGAAGGTCACCCTCGGCAGCGACCCGGTTTCGCTATCGCCCGAGCAGGTCGCCGGCTGCGTCACCTACGGCGGCTACCGCCTGCACGTACCGGCTTCGGCCGGTCTCGAGTGGCCTGTCCTGCCACACAACCCCTACCGCAAGGACGGGCGTGCGAGTCCCGCGGAAGGCCGCGTGGAGCTCCGCATTCCGTTGAATAAGGAGAAACGTGAGTGTCGGCTTGCGGTGGAGATCTTCGAATAGGGGCTGAAGGGCGAAAGGAAAGCTGCGTGCCCTTTTCGGCGCCAAAGTATGCAGTCTCCACAACTCCGATGGTCCCGGCTTTCCCGTCCGCCCTCGTCTGCTAAAATGCAGCGTGCCAGATAGCGCAGATCTGAAGGCATATGACGACGAAAACAAAAACAAGTCCCAAGATGTAGCAGAGAAAAGAAGAGCACTTCAGGAAGCAGCTCCCCTGTTGGGCGAACGACTCGTACGTTCGCTCCGCTTCTTCTCCGGCGCGCCTAACGTCTTCGTCAGTTCCCTTCGTTCGCGACCGCTCGTCGCGCCGTCTCACAACGTATTCGGTCTTTGAATACCCTTTGACCGGCTCCGGTGCGCCGACCTGATAAAAGCAGTGTCCTAGAACAACGAACAACGCCGCAAGATATGCGAACACCCAAACAAGAGGGAGTCTGGGCGACTCGAGGGTTTGCGGATCGTACGCCTGGGCGAAACGGTCCACGCGGCCGCGCAAATCTGTTGCCGCTTCCCCGATCGAAATCAGCGCTGAGTCGAGCCTTCGTTTGGGTTCAGCCAAGTCGGAGTCGGAGTTGCCAGCGGACAGTTTGTTGGAAACGCTCGCGAGCCTTCCAAGCTGGCCGTCGATTCTCCGATGGGCTTCATCTAGGATCTCCGATGCTTGGCCAGCAACTTGATTGTACCGGTTCACTGCAATCCGTACCGCAGGCCAAAGACCGGCAAGTATGGGAACAACCAGAATCGCGACGTATGAGGCACGGGCTAGGATCTGCAGCTGTCCTATCCAACGAATTCGGCCCCAGTTAACGAACCTAATGAGCTTTTTCATGACACACAGCTCCGGTGCGTGTGTGGTGAAGTCAGGAACCAAGGGAGACTCAGGAAACCGCGACGGGGCCGTCCATGGCTCGCGCACGGGCGCGCGGAAAGTCGTCGTGAACTAGCAAACACGACCCGCTTTCCACGCTGCGAGACGTTCTGGGGAAACTGCTAACCGTACGCGCGTAACTCCGTCAGCAGCTTCTGCTCTAGTCTTTTCGTAGCGGCCAGATCACTTGGATAGATCGAAACTAGTGTGATGCCATACCTCTCGCAGATTTCCTGCTTGAGCTTCGTCTTGGCATCGTATTCGGGATCTCCAGCCAAGCCGAAGTACTCAATGAAGCGCCCACCTACGGCGAAGTCGGCTCTGAAGTTCCCTTCCGGATAAGCCGGTTCCTTCTCGTGTGGGATCCCGTTGTAATAAAGCAGGTCGTCAATCGTCTTTTCGCCCAACGAGAAGCATACGTGACCATCATTTGCCAAACATTGTACCCCCCGACTAGTCCTTCGGGTCCCATCTTCCAAGACCCCGGCCTCTATTAGCGCTTTGAGCCATGACCCGAACAACGCCTTCACCCTGCGCACGGTCGGTTTTTTCTGAAGGACCTCAAGCACAGCCCTTCGTTCCTCATGAGTCAAAGCATGAAGGTCCTTCATGCCCTCTCCGAAATTCTGATGTGGCACTCGTTGTAGGACCCGCGACAGGTCTTGCAGGTAGCTTAGCACCTGCCTCTTGGGCAAGCGGTCATTTCCTGAGCTTTGCAGAACACGGTCTCTTAAGCAAGGGGCACAGAAATCAAGATGGTCTACTCCTAGCCTCACAACGAGGGGCTCGGGTAGAGAGTCTTCGACAAAGCGCTGACTGCAAAGGGCACACACTTTCCACTGAGGCTTCCGAATGTGGTTCGTCAAGCCGAGGCTCTTGGCGCGTGAATCTGCGAAGAAGTCAAGCACGCCGTTCCAGGCGTATTGGGAACACAGAGGATCTTCCTTGCGCCACGCCTCGATTGTCTCTACGGGAGTGATCTCGATTATCTCCTCGGTGACCCGCCAGTGCCACGCCCATTGCAGCTTCCTGATCTGATCGAACATCACTCGATCATGGGCCGGTGTCCACCATTTTAGGATATGTGGGTTCCGGCAGTAGTGGGGTTTCGAATCGAACCACACGTCGTAGGCAGACTTGTCTCTGTGGTCGTATGACCCCATCTGCGTCGCGTCCGTCGTCTTCGATGTTCAACGGCTGCAATTACGCGTCGACAATGTGCGAGTCGCCGTGCATGACGGGACGGAAAAGGCGATATCTCGCTTTCGTTCCTTTATCGGCCGTCCCACCCGTGCTCATACTACTGGCTTCCGTCGACTTTGGCAATTTCTGCGAATAGTCGCGCCGCGTCCTCGTAGCGGCCTTCGGCGTAGGCCGTGTCCAGGTCGGCCATCCGCCGGGCGTGGGTCCAGGCGCGGATGGACGTACGCAGCTCGTCCGGCTTGCGGCGGAGATCGGCGGGTGGGAAGCCGGCGAATAGCTGGCTGCTTTGCGCTTCGAGCTTTTCCCGAAACGCGAGGTACTGCGACTCGCGGATCACGTCCTGGACGTAAAGCCTCTCGCTATCGCACGTGGCCGCCGCGAGGGCCTTGGCCAGATTGTCGGGCACCGGGAAATCGCCGATCTCGTCCATGGCCGCCAGCAACGTCGCGTTGGCCTGGAGGGCCTTGGGGAGCAGCTCTTTGGTGTAGAGCTTTCCCAACTCGTCCCAGTCGGAAGGAAGCTCGCGGATGCCGGGGTCGCCGACGGTGCTTACCCGGGCCGGGGCGGGCTGGCCGGCCAGGTGCGTCTCCCAGCGATCGAAGTGGCCGTCGCGGTCGGTGTCGAACAGGCGGAACTCACCCCAGGGCTCCGTGTTGCCAAGGTGGCCGACGCGGACCCAGCCGTCGGTCGCCCCTCTTAGGTGGATGCGGTGATCCGCCCGGCAGTAGTACAGCTCCCGCTTTGTGGACGGCGTGGGCAGGAACTCGCGTCGCATGTTCCAGTTCTGGATCGGCCCGCCCGTGTTGTGCATGGTCCGCCGGCTCCATGTCCAGAAGATGCCCTCCCAGCGCCGGTCCTCTTCGGGCCGGGGGTCGCCGCCGAGCGACACGGCGTCGTCGCCGTACTCCCGGAAGCTGAACCCGGTCTGCTCGGCGGGGTACGTCTCGGCCACCTCGATCAGCTTCTCGTACGGGATCACGTTGGTGATCCTCGGCGGGCGACGCAGCGGGTTCTCCCGGGCCATGCCCTCGAACTGGTAGGGCAACCGGCCGATGAGGTTGAAGCCCATATCGTAGTGGAGCTGCCGGTCGGGCGAGCTGAGTCCGTCCAGATCGCGGCTGTAGCGGACGTTGACCGCCCCCATGTTTCGCATCCGGTCGGTGAACGGGGTCGTGTAGTCGAACAGCGAGTTGCCGGGGTCCAGCTCCGTTTCGGGATCGAAGTCGAGGGGCACCGCGCTACAGCGCACGACGGCCTCCGACTCGCCGTCACCGTCGGTGTCGTAGAAGGCGAAGGGGCACTCGCTGATCGGGACCCACGCGTGCAGCTCCGGGTCGTACTTATTCGCGTAGACCAAGTTGGCGCCGTACGGGTCGCTGCAAAAGAACCCGCCGCCGTACTCGTAGTTGACCACGCTCCACAGGTGGCCGTCGTTGTCCAGATCGACGCCGAACCAGGCGATGCGCAAGTGCCCGTCGTCGAAGTACCGGATGTCCATCTCGTCGGCCCGATCGTCGCCGTCGTGGTCGAGGTAGTCGACCATCCGGTCGACGTCACCGTCGGCCTCGTAGTCGACGACGTAGCAGTCGCTGTCGGTGTCGCCGTCCGTGTCGCCCGGGCGCAAGTCGCCGTCGTCGTCGAGCACCCAGACGATGACGTCCTCTTCCGACGGTTTTCGCCGACCGTATCCCCAGCGCAGCTTGAGCCGCTCGCGGCGAACCAACATCGCGCCGCGGCTGGGAAGGTCGCTCTGGAGGGTGAACTGCTCGCCGACCTTCATCGCTTGCGCCCGCTCCCACCAGGGTTTTGCGGTGAGGATTAGCGTGCCGCCGGGTCCCATGGCCGTCTCCGCTTCCCACCAGGCAGCCCGCTCTTGGCCGCCAACCGGCGACGGCGCGGCAAGAACCACGAGAAAAACGGCCGTGACGACGGAGGAAGTGACGATCTGCGGTTTCATTGGGGATCTCCTCTTCCATCAAGCCGCGACCGGTGGTCAGGGTGCGGGCGGTTTCACGGCCGGCCGTCCCGCGGCGTCAGCGCCAGCGACGTTTGGATCGAGTAGTAGCACGTGCAGCCCGAGCTCGCTTCCGGGATCAGCACGAGCCCGCCGGCGGGGATGATGTTGATCCAGCAGCCGGGCCGAGTCACCTCGGTCAATGCCCAGTACCGGCCGGTCTTCAGGTCGAACATGCGGGGGTTGGAGTAGCGGCTGAACGCGCAATGGGCGGAGGTCGACAGGACCCCGCACTTGTCGCTCTTCTGCCACTTCCAGCCGGCGATCGGCTCGCCGGTTTGCAGCCGCACGGCGAAGCCCGTGTTGTAGACCGTGTCGTCCACGATCGCCGAGTGCTGCACCTGCTCGCCGTGCGGGCCTTCGAGGATGTGGTCGGGGATCGGCGTCTGGGTGGTTTGCCAGAGGGGATCGCCCGTGGCGGCGTCGAAGGCCGCCAGGTCGTAGCGGACCCGCTGCTTGTCGTCGACCGCCACGTTCTTGGTTCCCGTGATGAGCAAGGTCTCTTGGGCGTAGCTCAGGAAGATGACGTGCTGGAGCTGGTCGAGATCGGCCGGCCGCTTCCAGAGGACCTTGCCCGACGCCATGTCGAGGGTCACGAGGTTGGAGCCGTGCGCGAGGAGCACGTCGAGCTTGACCCGGCCGTCGGCGACGTCTCGGGATTCCGGGTTGGTGCTCTCGACGAAGTAGACGCGGCCGCCTCCCACGGCGAGCGTCGGATTGACGACGACGCCCTGCTCCGGCACGTACGTCCAGCGCGTTCCGCCCGAGTGACGATCCAGGGCGAAGAGCGAATCGCTGGTGACCACGGGCTGGTAGTCGCGCCAGATGAGCGTTTGGGTGGGGACATCCTGGATGCGAAACGCGGCGCCGGGCTTGGTAACGCTCCCGAACAGGAGGTCGTCGGCGCTGGCCACGTAGCCCCACTCGCACTTCTCGCTCGCCAGCCGTACAGGGATGGCCAAGTCAGGCTTCCGCTCGCCCGAGGCAACGTCGAAGGCCGCGCAAGCGTCGGCCGAGGCGATGTAGAGACAATCGTCGGTGGCCGCCATGCTGCCGCAGTGCTTGAAGGCCCCCAGGCGGATGGAGTCGGGAAGGTCGTGCTCCCAGAGGACGGTGCCGTTGTAGGCGTCGACCGCCAGCACGTAGTTGTCGCCGGAGATGAACAGCCGGCCGTCCTTGTAGACCGGGGCGACGTTCTTCTCGTGCCGATCGACCATGCGCCGCGGGCCCGGCCGGCCGAACCACTGGATGTCAACGGGACCGGGCGGGAGGGTGTCGCCGCTCGACGCCGAGTTGCCCGGGTCGGCGTAGAAATGGGTCCACTGGCCGGCGCCCTCCAACGGGCCGCGCCGAGCCATGCCGACGGGGAACGCGCCGGTGCCCTCCACGAGCTTCCAGCCGGGGATCACGCCGCGACCCCACTTTTCCATGGCTGGCGGATCCGTTTTGCCTTGCTGCCCGACGAGAACGACCACGCCGCCGCAAGGACGCAGCACCCGGTAGACTTCCGCGGCCGATGGAGGCAGCTTGCCGGTCGTCAAGGTCTCGTCGGAGACGATCAGATTAGCGAAGCGTTTCTGATAGGGCAGCTTGTCGAGCCCGCCGTGATGGATCGCCACGCGGCTGCCATAGAGACCGACTTTTCGGAGGAGCCTTCGCGCCGTGGCCACTTTGTCGGCGTCGGGCTCGACACCGACGACGCGGAGCTCCGATCGCTTGGCGATCTCGTACGCCAGCCGGCCCGTCCCGGCACCGAGCACCAGGCAGTAGCCCTTCGTCGCGCCGGCGGCCTCGAGGGCGAGGTCGGCGGCACGCTCGTAGAGAGGCGTGAGTTGGTCCGCAGGGTACGGCGAAGGCGCCGGCTCCTTCTGCGGTCCGGCAACCTCCGTCGACGGCCGTTTCGCGCCATCGCCGTGCTGGAAGCAGTAGATGCTCCCCGCGTCGGTGCCGACCAGAAGCCGCCCGCCGCTCACGGCCAGGCTGTACGCCTTGCCCTTGACCGGGCCGGTCCAAAGCCGTTTTCCGTCGTCGGCATGGTAGGCCACGACTTCGTTCTCGCCGCCGACGAAGATGGCCTCGCCGGCCATGATCAGCTCATAGGGCGCCGAGCAGGGCACGTCCCATTGGAGCCAGGGCTTGTCGTCGCCCCCCAGCTCAGCGAGCCGCTTCTCGTCCTCCGGAGTCTTCTTCTTTTTCCCTTGAAGCCGGACGTATTCGACGTAGAGTGCCCGATCCAACGCCCGGAGCCGATCGTGATCGAGGATGTACGCAATGGGCCCCCGGGCGATCACGCGGAGCCCGGAGCTGTAGATGATCTTCTCCCGGCTGCGAGCGTCGATGACTTGGATGCCCCCCTTCTCGCCGCCGGCGTGCATGAGCTGATCTCCGACCAGCACGGCGAAGCATCCGCCCCCTTCGGGAGTGCCCGACCGCTGCTGCCCGATGCCGGGAAACGCGGCAATCTGCCCGCCGTCGGCACGCCCGTAGATGTGCGGCGGCGTGCGCCCGGTGGGCACGAAGAGCCGCTCGGGCGAGGCCACCAGGTAGCCCTGCATCGAGACGTCGACCTCCTGCTTCCACAGCTCGCTCCCATCGTCGGCCCGAAGCGCGCACAAATAGGCCCGCTGCGAAGGGAACAAGCCGGCACCCACGT
>CAZDHR010000114.1:0-17099 GCA_964505295.1 uncultured Planctomycetaceae bacterium | reverse complement strand
GCGCCATCGGATCTTGACCACGATCTCCCCCAGGTCCTCCAGCTCCAGATCGCTGGGGTCGACGTCGGAGACGGCCCCGGGCAACGACAGGTTGGTCGGCAGGCTCCCCTCCGGCGCCTGAAAGCTGGCCGTCGAGACGAAAAAGATCAGCAGGAGGAAGATAACGTCGATCATCGGCGTCATCTTCACGTCCAGCCGGCCACGCTCGTCGCGATGATAAGGAGGTCTACGCATGGGGAATGCTGAATGCTGAATGGGGAATGCTGAATGCTGAATGATGAATCGGATCGGCGCAGATCGGTCGTTCCGTCATTCATCCTTCATCCTTCCTACTCCCTGCCTTCTCGGACGGCGAAGACGACGTTCCACACGCCGGCTTTGGCGCAGGCGAGCAATATGGGCTCGATCACCCCGTAGGGCACGCGGCGGTCGGTGCGGATGCGGACCTCCAGCCGGCCGGCCGCGTTTTGGTCTTCGTGGCGGATCAGCTCGCCCAGGCGGACGCCGTCCATCACCTCGCCACCCACTTGGATCCGTGCTTCCGGCCCCGGCTCGGCCAACACGTTGACCACGATGCGTCGCACGTCCTCGTCTCGGGTCGACTCGCCGCTGGCCGCGTCGGGCAGGTCGAGGTCCAGTTGGGTTTCCTGGCGGGCGAGGTGGCTGGAGACGAGGAAAAAGATGATCAGCAGGAACACCACGTCGATCATCGGCGTCATGTTGAAGCCGAGGCTTCCCCGGGCGAGATTCGACGGGACACGCATCAGGAACCACCTCCCCCCCGCGGCGACGGCCCCTGCGGCGGCGGGGCCTTTGGCGGAGCGGCCGTTCGGTTGCGCTTCAAGGGGGCGAACACGTGTTGGGCCACATAGGTCACCTCGGCCACCAGGTGGTCGACGAGATTGCGAAACACGGCAAACGCAGCCAGCGACGGAATGGCCACGATCAGCCCTTCCACCGTCGTGACCAGGGCCAGGTAGATCCCTTCGGCCAGGTCCGCCGCCCGGGCCGCGCCCTGCGTGTCGGCCACTTCGCGAAACGCGAAGATCATCCCGATCACCGTGCCCAACAGCCCCATCATCGGAGCGATGTTGCCGATGACCGAGAGGTACTCGATCTTGCGGAAGAGCCGGGCCGACTGCTCGGCCGTGGCGTCTTCGACCGCCTTCTCGACCGCCGGCCATCCCCCATCGACCTCGGCCAGGCCCGCCCCGAGCACGTGGGCCAGGAAGCTCGGCTGCATCTGACACCGCTGGTCGGCCGGCCCCACCTTGCCCGCGGCCAATAGATTGTGCACCTCCTCGCCCAACCCGGGCGGCATGAGCACCGGTGCGCGGATGGTCATCACGTGCTCGATCACCAGGGCCATCGCGGCCACGGAGAGGAGCATGATCAGCATGCCGATCACCCCGCCGGCCTTGAGGATGTCTCCCAGCGACTGCCCCGGCACCGAGTCATCCGCCGTCGACTCGCTCGCGGATGGAGCACTCCGCCCAGCAGTCGGGGCCGGCCCGCTCGGGGCCGTTGCGCTCGGGGCCGACGGCGCGGGCCCCTCGGCTGCCGAAACGCTTCCCAAGCTCGAACATGACGCAAGGGCCACGACGATCATGAACGCATCGGTCCTGCGCAACGTGATCTCCTACTGAATCTTGTGCCAACGTCCCGTGTTGGACCTTCCCAACCCAGGGGTTGCAACCCCTGGGCTTGGGCATTGCAATCCGCGGACCTTCGCTATCCCTCAACCCTCAACCCTCAACCCTCAACCCTCAACACTCAACCCTCAACCCTCAACCCTCAACCCTCAACCCTCAACCCTCAACCCTCAACACTCAACCCTCATCTCTCGTCCCTCTGCGTTCCTCCGTCATCTCCCGCAGCCGAGCTTGCGCTTCGCCCTCCGCCGGCGTCTTCGGATAGCTCGTGACCAACTCCCGGTAAAGTCGCGCGGCCTCGTCGGATTGGCCGAGCCGCTCCAGCGAGCGGCCGGCGTTGAGGAGCGACCGGGCGGCGAGGAGGCGAAGTTCGGGATAGAGGATGGGGACCCGCAGCCAGGCCAACGCGGCGGCCTCCCAGCGCTGGCGATGCGCCTCGGCCAGGCCCAGCACGTAGTACGGCCCGGCGCGAAGCGTCTCCGGCATCCGCTCGATGGTTGCCCGCCACCGGTCGACCTGCTGCTGGTCGGCCGTGACCACGACCGCCCGCCACGTCTGCGCATAGGCCAATAGCTTGATGCGCGGGTCGGGGTCGGTGGCCAGGTGGTTCAACCGCTCGATGGCCGCGTTGCGATAGGTGGTTGACACCAGGTGGCTGGCGCCCAACAGCACGGCCGCCGGGACCTGGTCGCGCCGGATCCAGTCGGCGGCCGCCCGCTCGACGGCGAGCGACGGCTGCGCGGGGACCCAAGCCAGCGGGATGCACGCGAAGTAAGGCGTGTCGGGATCGGACGGGATCAGTACGTCGAGAAACTCCGCGCCCGCCCGCTCCGGCTGCTCCAACGCCCGATAGCACCAGACGATCTGGGCGGTGATTTGCCGGCGGACCCAAGGCCGCGGCTCGCGGTTGCGGGCCTCGACGTACAAGGCCAACGCCCCGTCGAACTCCCCCGCGGCGAACCGCCGGTCGGCCTCCACGTGTTGCGGGCCGTGCGGGGTCTCGATGCTCACGACCTGGTCGGCCGGAAAGGTCCGCTTGGGTCCGCTCGGGAGCTGGAGCCGGAGCTCGCGGCCCGTGTAGTCGATCACCTGACCGCGCCACTCGGCATACCCTCGAGCGCTGCTCGGGTTGGCCACGTGGACGATGTCCTGCCCCCAACCGAACACGGGAAAGACCGCCGCGACCGCCGTCACGATCCCGAGGGCGCAGCCCGGCGGCAACGCGCGCCTTGGCGGCAAAACATACTCCCGCCCTGTCGATGGGTTCCTAACCATCAGCGTCCGTTCCGAGGTGGCGGTTCCAACTGCACCTTCCGCTTGCCGCGAAGTCAAAGCTTCGAGACGTCGACGTACACGTGCTGTCCGCCGTTCTGGCGGGCCAGTTTGACGAGGAAGTTGTTCGGGTCGCGCTGGGGGCCGAAGCCGAGCTCGATGGCGTGGATCGTGATCCCTGCGGCCCGGCGGTGGAGGTGGTCCAACTGGACGTTCGACAGGACGGGGTCGTCGGCGTCGGTGAGGAAGAAGATCACGTCGGGATGGAGGCTGATCGCGCGCAAGAGGGCGGCCACGTGGTCGGTACCCCCGGTGGCCGTGATCCCGCTGACGAACCGTTCGGCGTTCCGCTTGGTCTGGTCCGTGGCAAAGGCCAGCCGGTTCGGGTCGCCCGACGGATTGAAAATCGCCGGCTTCTGGTTGTAGAAGATGATCTGGAACTGGTGGTTCGAGTCGAGGGTCTCCAGGCTGCCGAGCAACTGGGCCTTGGCCCGGCGGAGCGGCTTCCGGTTGTGCCAGTTCATGCTGTCGGAGCGATCGAACACATAGACGAACTTCCAGCCCTCGCCGGTGACGCCGAACACGGTCGCCCGTCCTTTGCCTCCGGGCGAGCCGGGGCGTCGGCCGGCGCCGTCCGACATGCCGCCCGCGCTGGGGACTCCCTCGCCGCCCAACGCGCTGGGGCCGATGGTGGGGAGGGCGGATGGGAGGGCGGCGGTGGGATCGACGGGCGGGCTTTCGCTGAGGAAGTCGCTCAGTTTGGGGCCGGTCGCCCTGCCCTCGGAAGCGGCCGTGCTACCCCCTCCGTCGGGCCCCGTCTGGTAGTACTCGTGGCCCCCGTCCCGCTGCTCCAACGCGATGCCCACGTCGGCGATCCGCTCGGTGGCGGCCCCCAGCCGGGCGGGGAGACGAAGTGTCAGGCCCAGGACGAGCAAGATGACGATGTGGAGCACAAGCGACATCAGCCACGAGGGCAGCTCACGACGCGGACCGGCGGCCCCCGCCACGAGCCGCTCTGGGCGGTCGATCGCGCCCGTGTCCTGCATCCCGAAGAACCCCCGAAAACGCCAGCCAACAAAGAATTTACGACACGCGCGGGAATTCTAGACCTGCTTCCCCAACGAGTCAACGCGAGTCGCCGTCCAGGATCCGCTTCCAGCCGCTCCGCCACCGTCCATCCTAACCGCCGCTGAAAGAAAAAGGTGACAGCCACCAAATTTGGGTAATCCACGTATTCTGCCAGGCGCGATCTTCTCCACCTTCGCCAGATTTGGTGGCTGTCACCTTTTTCGTCCGCCCTTCGCCGCAGCTTCACCGGCCAGTATAATTGCATGTTTCCACCCGTTTTGCGGAGCGAGAGCCTGTGCAGATCATCAAGTATCCCCATCCGACGTTGCGACACAAATCGAAACCCCTGCGCCGAGTCGACGGCGAGCTGAAGAAGATCGTCCGCCAGATGCTCGACCTGATGTACGAGCAGAAGGGGATCGGGCTGGCGGCCAACCAGGTTGACCTGCCCTACCGCCTGCTGGTGTTCAACGTGACGGGCGACCCGGCCGCCCGGGATGAGGAGTACGTCTTCATCAACCCCGTGATTACCGAGCGCAAGGGATCGGCCGAAGACCGCGAGGGCTGCCTGAGCTTTCCGGATCTCTACGCCCCGGTCATCCGGTCGGAGAAAGTCGCGGTCAACGCTTATTCTCTGAGCGGGGAGGAACTTTCCTACCAGCTCGACGGCCTGTACGCCCGAGTGGTCCAGCACGAGGCCGACCACCTGGACGGCATCCTGTTCGTCGACCGGCTCAGTCCCGCCAACGAACTCGCCGTCAAGGAGGACCTGGCCGTCCTCGAGCGCGAGTTCAACACCTACCGCCAGCGCGGGCGGATCCCCGACGACGACCAGATTGCCGCCCGACTGGCCGAGCTGGAAGCGGCGAGGACATAAGGGAAATCAACGAATGCGTCTATTGCTGATGGGAACCGGGCCCTTCGGGGTGCCCACGTTTCGCCGTTTGTACGATACGCACCACGAGGTCGTGGCCGTGGTCAGCAGTCCGCTCAAGCAGCGGGGCAAACGGCCGCCCGTGGCAGGCCCCGTCCGCCGGCTCGCCGGGGAGCACGACACCCCGATCTTCGACCCGGACGACGTCAACGACGAGGTATCCCGGGCGGAGCTTTCCGGGTATGGTGCGGATTTATTGGTGGTTTGCGACTATGGGCAGATCCTGTCGGCCGAGACCCTGGCCACCACGCGCCGGGGAGGCGTCAATCTGCACGGGTCGCTTCTGCCCAAGTATCGCGGGGCGGCGCCGATCAACTGGGCGATCTACCACGGCGAGACCGAGACCGGCGTCAGCGTGATCCACATGACGCCCCGGGTCGACGCCGGGCCCGTCATCGAGCAGGGCCGCACGGCCATCGGCCCCGACGAAACGGCCGCCGACCTGGAGGCCCGGCTCGCCGAGCTGGGCGCCGAGCACGTGCCCCGGGCGGTCGACGCCCTGGAGTCGGGCACGGCCCAACCGTTGCCCCAGGACCCGACGCTGGCCTCCAAGGCACCGCGGATCAAGAAGGCCGACGGCCTGGTCGACTGGAGCCGGCCGGCCGGGGCGATCCGCAACCACGTTCGCGCGATGGAGCCCTGGCCCAAGAGCTACACCTTCTGGCATCGTCTCAAGGGTGCGCCCATACGACTCATCCTGGGCCCGGTCAAGGTGGACGAAACCTCCGATACGAACGCCCCCCCGGGCACGGTCGTGGAAGCCCCCGGCGACCGGATCGTCATCGCCGCCGCCCCAGGTGCCGTCGTTCTCGAAACCCTCCAGCCCGCCGGCAAACGCCTCCTCGAAGTCCGCGAGTTCTTGCGTGGCTACCGCGTCGAGCCCGGCGAGCGCTTCGGGCCGGAGTAAATGCGAACGCTGCAAGAACCGCTTCTTAGAGCGAAAGCACAAACTCGACCAGGTCGTTGATCTCCTGCTCGCTGAGCCCTTCGACGTCGCCGCCCTTCTTGCCGTGCTTGCCGACGGTGAACAGCTCCTTCATCGAGGTGAAGTGGCCGTCGTGCATGTAGGGGGCGGTCCGCCAGCACTCGATCAATGTGGGCGTGTCGAAGTCGTCGCGGCGGTCGTACTTGCCCCGCGAGGCGACGTCGTGCATCTGGAGGTCGGTGTACAGCGGCTCGGGATGGCACGTGGCGCAGCCCACCCGCTCGCTGAAGAACAGCTCCTTACCCCGCTTGGCCGCGTCGCTAAGTTGGCCGTCAGGCTTGAGGTGCGGGCTGGGGACGGGCTGGAGCGCCTTGAGGAACTCGTCGATGGCCACGCTTTCCTCCTCGGGCCGGACGGCGAAGAGGATGTGGGTGAAACCCGCCCGGACTCCCGCCTCCGCGTCGGGCCGGACCCCGGAGGCCATCGACGGCGGGGTCTTGTGCGAAAGCAGCATGCTCTTGGCGTTCTTCGGATTACCCATCCCGTCGTTCATCAGGTCCCAGTTGAGGGCGTCCACCCGGACACCGGGATGACAGCTCGCGCAGCTCTGCCAGTGCTGGAAGCAGAGCCAGGCGTCGAAGAAGTGCAGCTCGCCGCGGCGGATTTGCGTCAGCTCGGGCCTCGGGCCGAGGGGGATCAACTCCACCTTCTTACTCGGCTCGGGCTCCAGCTCGACCACGGCCAAAACGTCGCTGAAATAGCACGCCGCGTACGCCCTCGAGCCGACGATCGCCACGCCTCGCGGGCTGGCGGCCGCCTCCTTGTCGGCGTCGAGCCACCCCCACGGGCCGTGGGGCGGGAGCATGATCCGCTCGCGCAGCCCGACCAGGAACGCCAGATCGTTGGGCACGTCGTCCACGGTGACCGAGGAGTAGAGCGTGCGGTCGTCGTAGCGGCCGGCTTTTCGGGCCTCTTCCTCCGTCTTGGGCACTTCGGCCAGCTTCTTCAACAGGGCCGCCGCGTCGATCACGCTGACCTCGTGCGTGCCGGCGTGGCTCACGCAGATCGACTTTCCGTCGGGCGTGACGGCCACGCCCCACGGCATGGCCGCGCCCAGGTCGATGTCGTCCAGCAGCACCGTGTTGACCAGCTTCTTGGCGGCCACGTCGATGATGCTCAGCGCGTTGGTGTTCATCCAGCCCCGCTCCAGTTGCGTGGTGGGCATCTGGTAGCGGGAGAGGATGTGGACCGCGTAGGCGTGCTTGCCGTCGGGCGCAACGCACACGCCGCGCAGGCTGGAGCTGCCGTTGGGTAGCCGGATGGTGCCGGTCGACTTGTCGGCCGTGTTGATCACCGTGATCATGCAGGCGACGTCGTAGCCGTCGGAGGGATCGAGCGGCAGGTGGTTCGAGACGAACAGCGTGGCGCCGTCGGGCGTGACGGCCGAATGGATCGGCTCGCGAACCGCCGGCACCAGGGCCACCTTCTTGGCCGCCAGGTCCACCAGCGCCACGTTGTTGTTGAACCGGTTGCAGACGTAAAGGCGTTTCCCGTCGGGGCTGACCGTCGGGCCCGTGGCGCCGTGTCCCACCGGGATCGTCCCCTTCACCTTGCCCGAGGCCGCCTCGATCACGTTGACCGTCCCCTGGGGCTTCGCGCAGGTGACGTACAGAGTGGCACCGTCGGGGCTGAGGGTCAGGCCGGTCGGCCCGGGGGGCAACCCGATGGTCCGGGCGACCTTGCCGGAGGCAACCTCGACGACGGCGACCTGGGCGGCGTCGACATTGAGCACGAACAGGCTCTTGCCGTCCGGTGAGGCAACCAGGTCCAGGGGGCCCAGGTACTTGCCGGGCTCGGCGGCCGCCGTGGGCGTGGTCGCCAGACACACGGCCAAAGCAAAAATCGTCGTCCAGAACGTGCCGCTCGCAAGACAACTCCTACCCATCGGTTGACTCCTCTCGCCTGGTAGCACGGGGATGTACTGGCAGACTGCGTGGTTGCGAGGAAGGAAGACCGCCGGCGCACGCCGCACGATCCTATGCCGCCGCAGGGGGGCACCGCAATTCGGCATCCAGTATACGGTGCTGTCAAGCCGATGTCGACGATCCAGCGGCGAAACGGCGATTTTTTTGCCGCCCGATCGAGGCCCCCGGGCAGGGCCACCCGAAGCCCGGTCTGCTGCGTAAGCCGACGACGAAACGCCCGGTAGGTAAGTCTGCTCATTGCCCATCAACGTTGTAGAATGAAGGATGACGCTGATCGAAATCGAATCCACAGGGGGCCGGGCCGATGGAGACTGACGCGATGGGTCGAGTGCTGACCGAAGCCACGATCGAGAACCTGGAAGACCTCTGGGCCGTGAAGCGGGGGCTGCTCCCCGCCGATGAGGTGCGGCGGATCATCGTCCGCGACGCGCTGGTGGATACGGGCGCGACGTTGCTCTCACTTCCCACCCAACTGATCGAGCAGCTCGGGCTGGAAAGAACCGCGTCGAAACGGGTCATCACCAGCACGGGTGAGGGCGAGGCCGCCGTCTATTCCGCCGTACGCCTGACGATCCAGGGCCGCTCTTGCACCATGGACGTGATGGAAGTGCCGGACAACGTGCCCGTCCTGATCGGCCAGCTCCCGCTCGAGCACCTCGACCTGGTCGTCGATCTCCGCAGCCGCACCCTCATCGGCAACCCGGCCCACGGCGGGGAGCATGTATATGAGTTGTACTGAGGGACGAAGCGGGTGCTACTCGTCGTCGGCCTGTTTCCCCGCCCATGCTTCCAGCATCTGAAACTGCCGGACGAAGCCGTGCTCCCGGGCGCCGTAGGGGCTTCTGAAGAGGCTGGCGAGGAACGTGAGGCGGCCGGTCGCGTCATGGATTGCAGAATCTTCTCCGCGCATGCGCTGAGCTACTTGGAAGCGAAAAAGAAAAAGGGGGCAGGTCCAATTTGCCGGAACGGCCCGAAGGGTGCTTCGCACAAATTGGACCTGTCCCCTTTTTCCTCACGCTACTTGGAAGCGAACGGCAAACACCATAAGATTGTCCGGCGTGCGCCGGGGCACGTCAACCGGCTCGTCCGCAGCACGGATTCCCCCTTTCTTTCGAGCACGGAGTTCCTCTCATGCCCGCAACCATCTCGCAGATCGTCCAGGCCCTCGAACCCTCGGCGACCATCGCCATGGCGCAGAAGGCCAGAGAGCTGAGAGCGGCCGGGAAGACGGTGTACGACCTGAGTCTGGGCGAGCCCGACTTCGATACGCCCAAGCACATCTGCGACGCCGCCGCGGAGGCCATGAAGGCCGGACACACGCACTACACGGTCGCCAGCGGTATCCCGGAACTGAAGCAGGCGGTGGTCGACCAGTACCGTGCGGCGCACGGACTAGAGTATGCCCCCACGCAAGTGGTCGTGGCCAACGGGGCCAAGCACGCCTTGCACAACGTGTTCACCGTGCTTCTGGACCCCGCCGACGAGGTGATCATCCCCGCCCCCTATTGGGTCAGCTACAGCGAGCTGGTCAAGCTGGCCGGGGCCGTGCCCAGGATCGTCCCGACCGACGAATCGCACGACTTCAAGCTCGCGCCGGACCAGCTCCGCGACGCGACGGGGGACCGGACCAAGATGCTGCTCCTTTGCAGCCCTTCCAACCCGACCGGCAGCATGTACTCGCCCGAGGAGCTCGGCGCGCTGGCCGACGTGGTCCTGGAACGTGACCTGCTGGTCGTCTCCGACGAGATCTACGAGCGGCTGGTGTATGCAGGGCACCGGTTCGCCAGCTTCGCCACCGTCCGGCCCGGGCTCCAGGAGCGGACGATCCTGGTGAACGGGGTGAGCAAGACCTACGCGATGACCGGGTGGCGGATCGGCTGGACCATCTCGCCGGCGCACGTGGCCAAGGCGATGAGCGGGCTTCAGAGCCAGGAGACGTCGAACCCCTGTAGCATCAGCCAGTACGCTTCGATCGCGGCGTTGACCGGCCCCCAGGACTGCGTGGAGCAGATGCTGGCCGAGTTCGTCCGACGCCGCGAGTTCGTCTGCCGCCGGATCGGCGAGATTCCGGGCCTGAGCTCGGCGGAGATCGGGGGGGCGTTTTACGCCTTCATCAACATCCAAGAGCACCTCGGGCGCGCGTACGGCGGGGTCCAGGTCGATAACTCCACCCAGTGGTGCCTCGAGCTGCTCAACCAGCAGAACGTGGCTACCGTGATGGGCTCCGCGTTCGGCACCGAGGGCTACGCCCGGCTCTCCTTCGCCGCGAGTATGGAAAACCTGGAGGCGGCGCTCGAGCGGATCGAGGCGTTTGTCAGCCGGTAGCCCGCGCTCGGCAATGCACCGGCCGGGCCCCGAGAGCCGCTTGCGGCTTCGGCCGGTCGGCGGCTCACTTATCCGTCGACAACACCTGCCTGAGCAGGGCCGATGCATCATCGTAGCCGTGGTCGGAAGGGGGCCCGGGGGCGTACTGGTAGACGGCGTTCTGCGTCTTCGGGGGAAGCGAGAGAAGCGTGGAGGAGACGGTCCCGTATTCGCCGCGCGAGACGATCAGGCCGCGGCGCCCGTCCGAGTTCGCCTTGCGAGAGAACGTCCGGCTGGCCACTGCCAGGAAGGCGACGGCCGAGTCGAGCCGCTGAAGGGTGAGGAGCCGCCGGGCGAACTCCTGACGCTGATCGCGGGGGTCGTCCAGGTCGCCGTTGGTCAATAGATGGAGGCCGGGGGTCAGCTCGACGATCTTGGTCCGGTCGCCGCCGTAGACGACCGCCCCCCAGCGGGCATCGAGGCAGACGTAATTGGCACCCGCATAGCAACCCGACCGCAATTCGCGGACCGCACGCTCGGCCGCTTCCTTGGCCGTCTGGCAACCGAGCAACTCCCGGCAGAGAATGCCCCGAGAGCGGGGTTCGGCGGGGACCGTCGTCTTGGGCCGATTCGCCACGGCGACCACCAAGCGGTGCTGGTTGACCCCCAGCCAAGTCCCCCCCGCCTTACGGTCGATCCCACAGACGACGCGGGGTCTGCCCGACTGAATGCGCGGTGCCTGCGCGGGGCGGTCCAAGCGCTCCTCGCGATTCTCAGCCAGTAGGATTGGGGTGTCCTTGGCGATCTGGTATTGGATGGCCAGTACGCACATCAGCGTCGATATTAATCCTTGGGAAGGGGCCAATCACCACGCCCCTCTACAGAGCGGGCTAACGCCTGGCATCATGCCCGAAGAGACTACCCCCCGCGTCGGCATCATCGCAGCCAGCGCCCTTCAAACCGCAAAGATAGCGGGTATCCTGTCTGGCTTGCACCCCCCTAGAGAGCCAAATGCACGCCGAGTTCTTCATTGCCCCCGACGGACTCAACAAGCATAATACTCCGGACAGTGGGGACAAGATCGCCCGGGAGCGAGAGCGGCCCGATACGGAAACCGAGCGGGGAGGCCTTGAGAAGCGTCCTCGGAACCCGTAGTCTTCAGGGTTCCGCTTATCAGCGAGGACGCACGTGAGGGGCGTGACGGGCCGTTGGTGGCCCCGAACCGCCCTCGGCAATTGGAACGCCATGGCTAGCGATCTCAAGAAAACCGATGAGCTAAACGTCGAGGCGAAGCGCTCGCGACTGGGGAGCCTGCTGGGCGTCCAGGTGGTGGGCGTGGGGAGCTGCGTTCCCGACAACGTGGTCAGGAACGAGGATCTGGCCGCTTTGGGATTCGATGCCGATTGGATCGTGCAGCGGACCGGGATCCTCGAACGACGCCACGCCCCGCCGGGGGTGGCCACCAGCGACCTGGCCGTCGAGGCCGCCAGGCGGTGCATCGAGCACGCCGGGGTCGATCCGAAGGACATCGACTTGGTCCTGCTGGGCACGTTCACGCCCGACATGCCCCTTCCGGCCACGGCCTGCCTGGTGCAGGATCAGCTTGGGCTGTGCGCCCCGGCCATGGATCTCCAGGCGGCCTGCGCCAGCTTCATCTACGCGATGGTCACCGGGGCGCAGTTCGTGCGTACCGGTTCCAGCAGGCTGGTGCTGGTGATAGGGGCCGACTGCAACTCCCGGGTGGTCAATCCGGCCGACAAGCGGACGTTCGCTCTGTTCGGCGACGCGGCCGGAGCGGTGCTGCTCGCCCCGGGAAGCGCGCGCCAAGGGCTCGTCGCCTACGCCCTCGGGTCCGACGGCTCCGGGGCCGACCTGTTGTGCCGGCGGATGGGCGGATCGCGGTTGCCCTTCTCCGCCGACCCGTCGACCGACAGCCTCCATTTCCTCAAGATGGAAGGCCGGCCGATTTTCAAGTGGGCGATCCGCGTCCTGGCCCGAACGATCGGCGAGGTCCTCCAGGCCGCCGACGTCACCTTGGAGGAGGTCGACCTGCTGATCTTCCACCAGGCCAATATGCGGATCATCAACTCCGCGGTCAGCAATTTGGGCATCGACCGGGCCAGAGTGTTCAACAACCTCGACCGCTACGGCAACACCTCCTCGGCCAGCATCCCCTTGGCCTTGGACGAAGCCTTCCGCCAAGGCCGCATCCACGGGGGCGACTTCATCCTTTTCAGCGGCTTCGGCGCGGGCTTGGCCTGGGGCACCGTGCTGATGCGCTGGTAGACGGGAAAGTCCTCCTCTCCCCATGCGGTGGTGGAGCCGGTCCCCATTTTCGGGCTCCCATGTCCGTGGTCTGAAATCTATGATTGGACGGACGTGATCGTCCGGTCGTGTTATCGCTGCCACGCACTTCGCGCCGAAAGGACCACCGATGAAGAAGGCCAAACGGCTCCTCTCCCGCAGCCAACAGAAGCCCGCCGACTGCTGGGACCTCTCCCGCTTGTTCCCCGACGACGGCGCGTGGGAGAAGGCCTTCACTCGCTGGGAGAAGCGGATTGTCGGTTATGAGAAGCACCGGGGCAAGCTGGCCGAGGGGCCCGGTGCGCTGGCCGCGTGCCTCAAGTTCGACCTCGACTTCGACCGCGCCGGCGAGCGGCTCGGCACGTACGCCCATCTGAAAATCGCCGAAGACACCACCAACAGCACCTACCAGCGGATGTATGGACGGTTCATCAGCGCCGCCAGCCGCGCGGCCCAGGCCGCCAGCTACATCCGCCCGGAGATCCTTGCCATCCCCGTCGGGAAGCTCAAGAAGCTCGTCGCCGACCGGCGCCTGGCCCCGTACCGGCTGATGTTGAAGCGTCTGGTGCGTCACAAGCCGCACACGCTCTCGCCGAAGGAGGAGAAGCTCCTGGCCATGCAGACCGAGATGGCCCAGGCGGCCAGCCACGCCTTCGAGCAGTTGGACAACGCCGACATGAAGTTCGGCGCCGTGCAGGACGAGAAGGGACGCCGCGTCGAATTGACTCACGCCACCTACCAGACGCTCCTGCACTCGCCCAAGCGGAGCGTCCGCCGCACGGCCTTTACGAAGCTCTACCGGCAGTACGCCGATCACCAGCACACGTTGGCCGCCACGCTCAACGGGTCGATCCAGAGCGACGTCTACTACGCCCGGGCCCGCCACTTCGCCGGCTCGCGCGAGGCGGCCCTGTTCGGCGATCGGGTGCCGGGATCGGTCTACGACAACCTGATCGCTTCGGTCCATCGCCACCTGCCGGCCCTCTACCGCTACTACGAAGTCCGCCGGCGCAAGATGCGGTTGCGCGACCTCCATCACTACGACACCTACGTCCCCATCCTCAGCAAGCTCCAAACCCGGCACACCTGGGCCCAGGCCGTCGACCTGGTGATCGCCGCCCTCGAGCCCTTGGGAAGCGACTACTGCGCCACGTTGGAGCGGGGACTGACGGGCCGCTGGTGCGACCGCTACGAAAACCGCGGCAAGCAGAGCGGGGCCTTTAGCGCCGGTTCGTACGACGGCGACCCCCACATCCTGATGAACTACCAGGCGGACCTCCTGGACCACGTGTTCACCCTCGCCCACGAGGCCGGCCACTCGATGCACAGCCACTACTCCGCCAAGCACCAGCCCTACCAGTACTACGACTACGTGATCTTCGTCGCCGAGGTGGCCAGCACGTTCAACGAGGAGCTTCTGAGCCGCCACCTGCTGGCCGCGGCGCGGGACAAACGCCGCCGGGCCTACCTCGTCAACCGGCAGATCGACGCCGTTCGGGCGACCATCTTCCGCCAGACGATGTTCGCCGAGTTCGAGAAGATCACGCACGAAGTGGCCGAGTCGGGCGAGCCGCTCACGCTCGAAGCGTTCCAGGGCATCTACCGGAAGCTTCTGGAGAAGTACTTCGGGCCGGACTTCGCCCTTGACGACGAGCTGTCGCTGGAGTGCTTCCGCATCCCCCACTTCTATCGGGCGTTCTACGTCTACAAGTATGCCACCGGGATGTCGGCGGCCATCGCCCTGGCCGACCGCGTGCTCGGCGGCGGCCGTCGCCAGCGGGACGACTACCTCCGCTTCCTCCGGGGCGGCTGCTCCAAGGACCCGCTGGACCTGCTGCGCGACGCGGGGGTCGACATGGAAAAGCCCCACGCCGTCGATACGGCCCTGGATCGCTTCGGCCAACTGGTCGAGGAGCTGGACGAGCTGCTCTAACCCCCATCGACAGGCGAAGCCGTGAATGCCACCAAGAAGATACTCGCCATTGTCGGCAGCTATCGCAAAGAGGGGACCATCGACCAGGCGGTCTCGGCGATCCTCGACGCGGCCGCGGAGTGCGGCGCCGAGACGTCGAAGATCTACCTGACCGACGCCTACGTCGAGTTCTGCACCAACTGTCGCACCTGTACGCAGGAGCCGAGCGATTGCCGGGGCACGTGCGTCATCCCCGACGACATGGCCGACGTCCTCCGCCAGATGGACGAGGCCGACGGCGTGGTGCTCGGCTCCCCGGTCAACTTCGGCGACGTCACCGCCCTGACCAAACGCTTCCAGGAACGGCTGATATGCTACGCCTATTGGCCCTGGGACCCGAAAGGGGTCCCCAAGCTGAGGAACAAGGCGAAGACGAAGAAGGCCGTCCTGGTCACCTCCAGCGCCGCTCCCGCCTTCCTGGGCCGGCTGATGATGCACTCGGTCGGCTCGCTCAAGAAAATCGCGAACGTCGTCGGCGCCAAGACCGTCGGCACCCTCTACCTCGGCCTGGCCGGCGACCGGGAGCCTACGCTGCCGCAAAGCGCGCTCAAGAAGGCGAACTCGCTGGGCCGAAAGCTGGCGTCGTAGACGGCGCGCCCGGATCGTCCGTGTCGGCCCGGGCCGATTTGCGATCTCGATTGTACTTTCCGCGAGGGGGGAGGCAAACCTTGGCCCCGCAGGAGCCGGCCCGCGGACCCGCTGTGTCGAGAACGATGCGGGAGAGATGAATCTCGCCGAAAGCGACAAGGTTGACGCGGTCTCGTATTGCTGCTACCATTGGAGGGGTTAACTTGATTTGGGGGTATTCTCCAGTGTCCGGTCCATTGCCGCCCGAGCTTCAGCACTTCGTCGAACGAGAGCTTGCCAGCGGAAGGTATCGGTCCCCAAACGAAGTGATCTGCGAGGGGCTCCGCTTGCTTCGCGAGCGGAGACGGTACGAGTTGCGACGAGAAATCGACGCAGGTCTCGAACAGCTCGAGCGAGGGGACGGGATCGAGCTGGAAAATGAACAGGCGCTCGCGGCGTTCTTCGAGGATATCAAGCAGCGAGGCAGAGAGCGTCTGGAGGCGCACGAGAGCGGGACATGACCCCTTGCGTCGTCTCCCCACTGGCGAAGGCCGATCTCGATGCAATCTGGGACTACGTTGCGGAGCACAACCCGGCGGCTGCGGATCGCTTGCTGACCACGTTCCACGAGAAGTTCCTGCTCTTGACCAGACACCCTTTGCTCGAGCAACTCCGCGGCGAGCTCCGGCCGGGGATTCGCAGCTTCGTCGTGGGCAAGTACGCCGTCTACTACCAAGTGGTTGACGGCCGGATCAGGGTGGTCAGGGTCTTGCACGGCTCTCGGGACGTGAACGCATTGTTCTCCGACCCCCAAGAGCCGTAGGCGGAGTGGAGGCATGAAACCGACAAGCGGCATCGGAAACGGCGACGTTTGGCGCAACGCTCGTGCGTCGATCGATCCGCGTTTACTCCCAGGATCACGAAATCTGATTGAAATCGGCGCGTGGTACAACCCCTCCCTCGAACGGAAGTGACGCGAGACCATGGAGACTACTGCCGAGCTGGCCGGGTTCTATGCGGCGCATGCAATCTGGTGTGTGTCGGACGGAGAATCGCTCCTTCCCATGCTGGCTTACGAGAAGGCAGACGGGGAGCGGGGAATGGATCGGATTGCCCTGGAGAACGTGGAGGAAGCGGTCGCCGCGGGGAAGCAGTGGCTTGTCGAGAACAAGCATCAGGCCTCCAGCGCGGTCCTCCTTTACGATGCGTACGTGACGCTGGAGTCGGGCAAGACCGACTCGCTGGTGGTCGAGGCGCGCCAATACGGCCCGCCGCCGCGATCGTTCCAGATGATCGTCCCGTACCGGAATGCCCAAGCCAGCGACGGTTTCGCCGTTCACCGCCCCAAGCTCGTTACGGTCGAAGGCTACGAGGACCCGCCCTTCGACGCGATCGCCGACGCCTTCTTCCGCGGGGTCGACTTGCACGAGAAGGGCGCAGCCGTCTGGAGCTCGCACCTGGACGAGAGCCGCTGAGCGAGACGGACGCCTGACCGGTCCGGGCGCGCCGCCGTCACTCCGTTTTCAGCTCCCACGCCCATGACGTGCGCGGGGCGAAGGTCTGTTCCCGCTGGAAGACCGGCGGGCTGCTGAACGTCTCTTCGCTCCCCCCTTCGGCCGTGAGCTTGGCGGCGCGGAGCTTCTCAACGTCCAGCCCGTAGGCGCGGGCATCGAAATCGAGTCGGGCAGCAACCGGCTCGTCGCCCACGTTGACGAACAGGAGCACGAGCCGGTTCTCGTTCGGCAGTGCCCAGGCCCCGCGCATCACCGCGTCGGTCGTGACCGGCCACTCGCCGCTCCACTGCCAGTCGGCCGTCACCTTGGGAATCTCGCCCACCAGCTTGGGAGGCCGGGCCATCTCGCCCGCGTAGAAGTAGCGGCGCAACCGGTGCCGCAACCGCACCACCTGGCGCAGGAACTCCGCGTTCTCCTTTTCGTTCACCACGCCGGGGTTGATCCAGCCGATCTGCTCGCCGTAGACGAGCTGCTGGCCGGCCTTCATCCTCAGGGCGAGGTCCTTGGTCGGCCCGCCGCGATACGCCCGACCGAACATCTGGATCGCCCCGCCGTAGACGGCCGGAAACGCCGGCACCTGGCCGTCGTACTGCCAGTGCCAG
>CAZDHR010000113.1:0-17140 GCA_964505295.1 uncultured Planctomycetaceae bacterium | reverse complement strand
AACTCCTCGGAAATCGTCGCGCCCTGCATGCCCCGGCGACCCTTGTCCACGCGGTTGTTGGTCAGGATGCCGTCTTGAAGCGATCGGACGTAGGCGTAGAGATCCAGGCCGTGCCGGTGCGTCCAGGGCTCTTCCCACTCGCCGTCGAACCACAGGATCCCCAACGGGCCATAACCCTCGATCAGCTCGCGGAGATGGCCCTTCATGTAGGCGACGTAGCGATCCATGTTGGGCTCGGCCTTGCGCGCGCGGCCGCCGGGGCTGTCGGTCGGGTAGTCCGGGTGGTGCCAGTCGCAGATCGAGTAGTACGTCGAGAACTGAATCCCCTGGCGCTGGCAGGCCCCGGATAGCTCCTTGAGCACGTCCCGGCCGAAGGGTGTGGACATCATGTCGTATTCCGTGAGTTTCGAGTCCCAAAGGCAGAAGCCGTCGTGGTGCTTCGACGTGATCACCAGGTACTTCATCCCCGCCGCCTTGGCGACCTCGACCCATTCGTCGGCGTCGAAGCGGGTCGGGTTGAACTTCGTGTAGAGCTGGTCGTATTCGTCCTTGGGCACCTGTTTGCCGCGGGACCACCCGATCTCCGTGCCCTTCAGGCTGACCGGCCCCCAATGGATGAACATCCCGAATCGCATCTCCTGCCACCGGCGGAGGGAATCGGCATCGGGGGCGGGCGGCTTGGCGCCCGGAGCGCTCTCGGCAGCCCCCAGGCAATCGGGCTGCATCGTCAGCAGGCCGGCGAACATCACCACGCAAGCGGCTCGTCTCATGGAAGCGTCCTCCGCGAAAAGACAAAACGGCGTCTCGGGTCAGCGTAGCCGCTCGACCGGGAAGCTGCAACCTTTGGACGCACATTCCGGGAGACTCCTCCAGGGCTCGCGTTGCGAAGGGCCCCATCGACCGCAGTCTTCCGGCGGGATCTTCCCGATGCTCCCCTCGTCGTGCCGACTACCGACCCCCGAACGGGTTGACCCCCGATGGCCCCGACCGTAGGCTGGCCGCAGGCGGATGACCATGCCGCCCACGTCGACGCGCTTTGGGCCACGTGCCATATCTTGCCAGGAAGAGAAACCATGAATGAACCGTGCGATCGCAGGAGTTTTGTGAAGATGGGGACGGCGGCGGGAGCGGCGTGGGCCATGCGGCGCGAATGCCTCGCGGCCGACGCCTCCGACGTGAAGGCTCAGCCGATGGACCGTGTCCGCGTCGGGCTGGTAGGCATCGGCAACCGCGGAACCTGGCTACTCCGCCTCTTGCTCGACCTCGAAGGGGTCAACGTGAAGGCCGTTTGCGACCTCATCCCCGAGCGCGTCGCCAGGGCGCAGCAGATGGTAACCGCCGCCAAGCAGCCGAACCCGACCGGGTACTCACGCGGCGACACGGACTTCCAACGCCTCTGCGAGACCGAGGAGCTGGATCTGGTGATCAACGCCACCCGGCCCTGGAAATGGCACGTGCCGATCTCCGTGGCCGCCATGACAACCGGAAAGCACGCGGCCACCGAGGTCCCCGCGGCCGAGACCATCGACGGGTGCTGGCAGTTGGTCGAGACGGCCGAGAAGACGCGGAAGTATTGCGTCATGCTGGAGAACTGCTGCTACTTCCGCGAGGCCATGCTCGTCCACCATATGGTGCGAAAGGGCTTGTTCGGAGAGCTTCGCCATTGCGAGGCGGGCTACCAGCACTACGGCGGCAGGAGACGCTCGACCACGGCAAAGCGCCCCAAGGAGGGCCAGGTCTACGCCGCCAACAGCTATCCGACGCACCCCATCGGTCCGGTCGCCCAATGGATGGACATCAACCGCGGCAACCGCTTCGACTATCTCGTCTCGATGAACGCCGACGGCACGGAGGGCAACCCCGGCGCCGATATCAACACGAGCCTCATCCGCACCGAGCGTGGGCAGACGATCACCCTGTACTTCGATGTCACGCTGCCGCGTCCCTACGATCTGATCTATCGCGTGCAGGGCACTCGGGGTATCTCGATGGCCACCGCCGATAAGATCTACATCGAAGGGCGCAGCCCGAAACGCGATACCTGGGAGTCGATGGAGCCCTACTACGAGGAGTTCGAGCATCCTCTCTGGAAAGCCCTGGGAGAGAAGGCCCGCAGCCGCGGCGGGCACGGAGGCGGCGACTGGCTGGAGATGCACCGTCTCATCAAGGCGCTGCAAACCGGCACCCCTCCGGACATGGACGTCTATGACGCCGCCACCTGGAGCTCGATCACCGAGCTGAGTGAGAAATCGGTGGCCAACCGGAGCGGTCCCATGGACTTCCCCGATTTCACGCGCGGTCGCTGGAAGACGACTCCGCCGATCGGCATCCTCGGTCTCTAACGGCCGCGTCGTGCACTTCCGGGGACCGCCCGGAGTCCGCCAGTCCTGGGCCATCGCAGTAACGGCCCCTTTGAGCACTCGGATGCCTTCATCACGTTGTTGACGTGATCGCCGGAGAGTGACGATGGCAGCGCGGGATGGTGAAACTCCCCTCGCGTTTCGTGGTACGATTGCCACGAAACGAATCGGGGCAGTGAGCTGCACTTTCGTGGGGAAGCGGGAACCTAAGTCAAGGCTCCAGCACGACTTGAGGGGAAGGGTGGCTGAGGGGACTCGAACCCCCGACTTCTGGAACCACAATCCAGTGCTCTAACCAACTGAGCTACAGCCACCGTGCGAAGGGGCAGACATGGAAATATACCCGACCCAAACCGAGGGGTCAATGGGGTGTGTTGGGCCGCCCGAGCGGGGGGCTGCTGGTCAGTAGGGAAATCGGCCGTCCAGTTCCGCTTCGGAGAGTTCTACCAGGAAGGCGCCCAGGCGGTCGACGAGGACGTCCATCAGGCGGCGGCCCTTCTCGGCCGTGGCGGCGTGGGGGTTGCCGGCGCCGGCGTTGGTGGTCAGGAGGTGCCAGGGCCGGGTGATCGAGACCCAGCCGCAGTTGACCGCCTCGAACCGGGTTTGGGCCTTGCGGCCTTCGTCGGCGGCGAGCGTTCCGTCCGTGTTTCGGGCGACCAGATCGGGGCAGAAGGCCAGCGCCAGCGAGGTCTCCATCTCGCCGGCGTGGTCGTCCCGCTCGTCGAAGATCTCGTCGTAGCAGTCGCTGAAGATGGTCCACCAGTTGCAGAGGAACAGATGGGCGGGCGTGCGGCCGTAGAGTTCGCGCAACAGCCCCTTGAGGTCGTTGCCCCCATGGCTGTTCAGGAGCACGATCTTGTGGATGCCGCTGCCGACGAGCGAATCGACGAGGTCGGTGACCACGGCGTTCAGCGTCGACGGGTTGAGGTTCAAGGCGAACGGGAACGCGCGCTGGTTGGTTTGCGTGCCGTACGGCAGCGTGGGCAAGAGCACGACTTTCGCGCCCCGCTCGCAGGCCGCCTCGCAGATCTTCTCGCCGACGAGCTTGCCCTCGAAGACGTCCATCCCGTAGGGCAGGTGGAGATTGTGGGGCTCGGTTGCCCCCAGCGGCAGCACGGCCACCTCGTACTGCTGCCCTTTGACCACGGCGTAGTTCGTTTCGGTCAGGTTCCAGGGTTGCACGATCTTCTCCGTATGGCGAGAAGCACCTTGGGTATCGGGGTCCATATCCGAATCAGTATCCGAGTGTTTCTTTGACGAACTGCCGGCTGATCTTCAGGCTCTCGCGCAGGGGTCGCGTGGGCGTGAACTGGCGTTCGTGGGCCAGCTCGATGACCGCGTGGCCGGCGAAGTTGATCCGGTGGAGGGCTTTGCCGATCGCTCGGTAGTCCATGTCGCCCTCGCCCATCGCCTCGGACCACTTCCCATCGGCTTTCTGATCGCGGAGGTGGAGGAAGACGATCCGGTCGGCGAAGTCGAGGATGAATTCGACCGGGTCCACGCCGCCACGGACCAGCCAGTTGATGTCGGGGCCGAGCTTCACGCCGGGGACCCGGGCGAGGGTGCCCCGCAGGTCGTGCATGTCGTCGACGACCTCGTAGGTGTGATTGTGCAGGTTGAGGACCACGTCGTGGGCTTCGGCGACGGCGATGATCTTCTTCAACAGATCGGCCTGGGCGTCCAACTGATCGGGCGTCTTGCGTCGGCCGGCGCTACCGACCGAGGTGCCCAGCGTGCGCCCGCCCAGCTTGGCCAGCCGGGTGATCACCCGTTCGGCATCCTCGAAGACCGCGCCGTGCTCGGCCCGATCGAACATCTTCCCGCCGAAGGACGTGCCGAGGACCGCCAGCCCGTGCTTCTCCGACAGGGCGCCGATCCGCTCCACGGCGTCGTCGGGCCGCAGCGCCGTGTGCATCAGCTCGATGCCGTCCATGCCGGCGTATTTCATGTCGGCGAAGACCGAATCGAGGATCGGCGTGATATCGTAGCCCGGCTGCTTGGCCGCGTAGACCCAAGGGTGCGCGCCGACGACGACCTTCTTCGCTTCACTCGCTCCGGCGATCCCAACCGGGGCCGACGCAGACGCGGCAACCACCGCCCCGGCCGATTGCAGGAAGCGGCGTCGCGAGGCCATCGCGCCGTGAACAGCGCGGCACCCTCCGGCCGCTGTCGATGAACGGGGATGTCGCGCTCGGCAATTCATCTCAATCACCTTCTCTGAGGGAAGAAGACCCTGCGTTTCAAACGCACGCAGAATACCCGATCCGATGCCGAAATGCAAATCCCGCGGCGGCGACGCGCCAATCACCCGCAAAGATCGGCCACAAGACGAGTTCCCGACTTCCGTAGCAGCCCACACGCCGCGTGCCGTCCGCTGGCTACGTCACACGCCGCGTGCCTACTACGGCGATTGACAGCGGTCGAGCGCGGCCTTAAGCTCCGGAGGATGGTCAGGTAATCGAGAAGGACTCCATCAGAAGAGAGGACGTGACTGATGTTCAAAATGTGCGTGACCGCCCTGATCGTGGTCTTGGCGTTCGGCGCGGCGGGTGCGGAGGCTGAGGCTCCGAAGGACGCCGACGGCGACGGGATCTGCGACCGGAACGAGGAGATTCTGGGGACCGACCCCAACGCGGCGGACCGGTTTCAAGTCGTGCTCGACGACGGGATCGAGTCGGACGAGCGGCGAGCGAGCGAGAGCTACGACGCCACCAAGGACTTCACCAACGTCGAGTTCTGCCACGTCGGCGACGACCGGTATCTCTGGCGGGCGACCTTCGCCACGGAGCCGCGACTGGAAGACACCGTCTTCCACCTCTACGTCGACGCCGACGCCGACCCGGAAACCGGACGCAAAGGCCCGGAGGGCGCGGCGAGCACGGGCACCGAGTACATGCTCAGCGTCGTGGGCGACCGGGGTACGTCCAGCTACTACGATCCCGAGGGCAACCGCACCTCCGGTCCGCCGGTGACGCACGTGGTGGCGGGCAAGACACTGATCGTCTCGGCCGACGTGGACCTGGGCCGCGACGCGGGAAGCGTGCGCTACTCGCTCTACGTCTTGTGCCACACCACCACGGCCGCGTCCGGCGAAAATCCCCGGATGAGCGATTCCACCGGCAAGAAGCTCATCGAGGGGGTGCCCGTCTCCGATCGCAAAAAAATCATGCGGCCCGCCGATTACGCGGGCAACTTCGGCGTCCACGCGACCTTCGGCCTCGATCTGCTTCACGCGGTGCTCCGGTCGGAGGAGACGGTCGTGGTCCCGCACGACAAGCTCCAGTTGGACGGCTTCGCGGTCGATCTGTTCACCTCCCGCCGCTTTCCGCACCTGCGGCTGGAGGCCAGTCGAGGGAAGGCATGGACGCAGGCCCCCAAGGCGGGTCGTTACCACGTGGGCTTCATGATGTACGACGACTCCAACCCAGAGCGGGTCGTCCTCTACGTCCACGGCAAGATGCAGGGCGTGGCCGTGGCTAACCAGGATAACAACCGGACGTGGCTCTACTGGCTTGAAGACCCGATCGACTTTCGGGGCGGCGAGCGCGTGGAACTGCGGGCGGCCGGGGCGAGCGGGAAGCACGGGATTTGCAATCTCATGTTCCTGCCCAAACCGCCGGAGGTCCGCACGATCCCGTACGTCGTCGAGAACCTCACCTCGGCCACACACGTTGGTTCTCCGGGCAAGGTCACCATTTCGTGGACGACCACGTGGCCCTGCGCGACGCAATTCGATTACGGCACGGGCACCGCCTACGGCGAAACCGCGCAAGCGGAAGGCAATTGCCTGGTACATCGGGTGGTGCTCGACGGGCTGGACCCGGGGCGCGAGTATCACGGTCGCGCCGTGGGGACCGCCCGCGACGGCTCGCCTTTCCACTCGAGCGACTTCGTTTTCCGCGCCGCCCCGCCCGTCCCGCCCGAGACACGGGCCGACGTCTGCTCCGTGCCGATCACGGTCCGCAATCCGTACGCATTTCCGCTCGAGGGCTGGCCGATCACGACCGGCGTCCCCTTCCCGCAAGGCGAGTTGGCAACGCCGGAGCACGTCCGTCTCGTTGCCGCCGACGCGACGGGCGAGCGCGAAGTGCCCGCGCAAGTCCGACTTGCGGCCCGGTGGCCGGACGGGAGCGTGAAGTGGCTCCTGGTGACGTTCCAGGCAAGCATCGCCGCGACAACCGAGCGGGACTACCGGCTGAAGTTTGGACGCGAGGTCCGACGCGCCGCGTCTCCCGACGGACTCTCGATCGAGCAGGACGCTTCAGGCGTGACCATCGACACCGGCGATTTCCGCTTCCGGATCAACACGCACGGGAACCTGGCAGACGTCCGCCGCGGGGGCAAGTTGCTCGTTGGGAAAGACGCGGGGTGTCATACGCGGGCCGTCGATGCCGGCGGCGCGAGCTACAGCACCGCTGCGGGACAAGCTGAGGTTGTGGTAGAAGAAGCTGGGCCGCTGCGGGCGGTGGTGAAAGTGGTGTCGCGTCTGACCGGTCCTGACGGGGCCAACCTGCTGCGGATCGAGAAACGCATCGAGGCCTATCGCGGGGCGGCATTCCTGCGCGTCCATCACACGTTCGTGGTGGATCGGCCGGAGAAGTTTACCGACGTCAAGTCGTTGTCGTACCGCATCCCCGTGGCGGGGGCCGACGCGAAGTCGCGCGTGCCGTTGGAGGACGGCAACTCGCTCGAACTGGACGCCGGGGCCCCAGCCGTTCGCCAGCGCTTCGACCATGAACTCGTCATCGTCGCAGGCGAGCAGGAGACGCCGGCGCAAGGCCGGATCGTCGGATCGATCCTGGCCCCGGGCGACGGCGGTTGTGCCGTGGCCGTTCGCGATTTCTGGCAGAATTACCCCAAGGGCCTCTCGATCGGCCCGGAGGGGCTCGACGTGGGCCTCTGCCCCGCGTTTCCTCCCGACCTGTACGACGAGTTCCCCTTCGAGAAGGAGGGGCACCATCTCTATTACTACCTGCTCGACGGCCAATACCGGTTGAAGCGCGGCGTGTCGAAGACGCACGAGATGTTCCTGTGCTTCGCGCCGGAGTCCGAGCGAGAGCGCCTTTGTGCGGTGTTCCAACGTCCGCCTCTGGCCACGGCTACGCCCGAGTGGTACTGCGGCACGAAGGTGTTCTACGACGTGGCCCCCCGCAATCCGGAGCACTTCAAGCTGTACGAGGAGGCGATCGACCGGAATCTCCAGGCCTACGTCGAGCGGCGCGAGCGCCAGCAAGACTTCGGCATGCTCAACTACGGCGACTGGTACGGCGAGCGGGGCACGAACTGGGGCAACATCGAGTACGACACGCAGCACGCGTTCTTCCTCGAATACATCCGCTCGGGCAACCCGGACGCGCTCCGGCTCGGCCACGTCACCGAGCTGCACAACCGCGATGTCGACACGGTCCAGTGGAGCGAGGACCCGCAGGAGGTCGGCGCGGTCTACGTCCACCAGATGTGCCACGTGGGCGACTACTACGACAAGCCCGTGCCCGGCTTCCTCGGATTTCCCCGCGGCGGATACACCGTCAGCCACGCTTGGACGGAGGGGCATTTTGACCACTACTTCCTCACCGGCGACCGCCGCTCGTACGACACGGGCTGCGCCGTGGCCGACTTCTTCACGCGCAAACAGCTCGGCCGGCCCTACGATTTTTCGACCTGCCGCACGCCGGGCTGGCACCTGATCATGCTCGCCGCGGCCTATGCGGCCACGAACGACCCGTACTACCTGAACGCGTCGAAGGTCGTCGTCGAGCGCGTGCTCGAGACGCAGGACACCGAGCCCCGGCCGCTGCCTGAGTATCAGTGCGAGGGACGAAAGCCCTATCAAGTGGGCGGGTGGTCGCGGATGATGGTGCCCGGGCACTGCCGCTGCGAGCCGCGCCACCGCGGCAACGCCGGGTTCATGGTGGCCGTGCTGCTTTCCGGGCTGAAATACTATCACGACGTGACCGGCGACCCGCGCGTCAAGCAGTGCATCATCGACGGCGCCCACTACCTGCTCGACGAGTGCTACAGCAACGAGACGCACGGGTTCCGCTACACGTCGTGCCCCAACACGTCGTACGGCTCCGGGGCCTCGCCGCTGATGGTCGAAGGCGTCGCCCGGGCGTATCTCTGGACCAAGGACGAGCGGTTCCGCGACGCGCTCACCGAAGCGCTCCCGCGAGGGGCGGGCGGCAGCGGGTACGGCAAGGGCTTTTCCATGTACTACCGAATGGCCCCCCGCCTGCTGGCCGACCTGGAAGCGGCGGGAATCACGCTGAACGAGCCGCCCAATAAGTCGGAATGAGCCAACGCCGGTCGAGTGCCCGTCGGCGAAGCGTCCCATAGGATTGACCCTCTGGACTAGGAGCTCGTTCGATGTTTCCGCGAGTCAAGCGTGTTCGCCACGTCAAGGACTATACGCTCGAGATCAGCTTTTCCGACGGCACCGTCGCCAATTTGGATCTTCGCGCGCGGATCGCCGGGCGGGGCGGCGTGTTTGAACCCCTACAGAGCATTGACTTCTTTGCCCAGGTGTCGGTTGATCCGGAAGCCGGCACATTGGTCTGGCCGAATGGCGTCGATTTGTGCCCCGATGTACTGTACGCCGAGGTGACGGGGAGGGACATCGCCGAGTTGGGCAACGAGTTGGAGATGGCATAAGATTGCGCCGCGTGGCACCCGGCGATCCGGGCGAGAAGAAATGGTCAAGTCATCGGCGCACACCCGATGATCGCTATCGTTGGGGTAGATATACCGTGGACATCAAGCCGATAGACTTCGCTTACTACACAGCGTTGGCGAACCGCGAACGTCACACTCGAAGGTGAACGCATGACCGGCACAAAGAGGATCACCGCCAAGTCAGGAAGTCGAGCCAGGATAACGCAAAAACAGAAGTCCAGGCTCCGCAAGATTCTTTTGGACGTGCTTCCGGAAGATGGCACCAGCATCTCAAACGGCGGCGCGCTTCGGAAAGTCCAAGAAGTCGCCAAGGCGCGTTTGAACCTGGACGTATCCAGGGAGATGTACTTTGAGATCAGGAACGAAATGATCGCGGAGGGCCAACTTGGAAAGGGAGCTGGGTACGGCGGGAGCGTATATCGTATCGACAAAGGAGGGCCTTCGGATACACCCAACGCCGGGAATGAAGAAGAAGCTGGGATAGGGCACAAACAAAGGTCCAAACTCGCAAAGATTCTTTTCGGCGCCGTTCCGAAGGATGGCAAGAGCATCTCAAACGGCGCCGCGCTTCGGAAAGTCCAAGAAGTCGCCAAGGCGCGTTTGAACCTGGACGTATCCAGGGAGATGTACTTTGAGATCAGGAACGAAATGATCGCGGAGGGCCAACTTGGAAAGGGAGCTGGGTACGGCGGGAGCGTATATCGTATCGAGGGAACGACCATGGCCGCCAAGACGGCCAAACAGCGCAAGAAGATAGCCGAGCACCAGCTGTACGAACCGCTTCTTGAGTACATCAGACAGACCTGGGCGGCCGAAAACGACATCAAGAACTTCGTCCTGGACAAGACGGCAGCACTGGGAACGAAGAAGACCGGCGGAGTCTGGACGCGCCCGGATCTGTCGCTTGTTGCCGTTCATACGTTCACCTACATCCCCGGAAAAACCCTCGAACTCATAACATTTGAGGTGAAGCCGGCCGACGACTTCAGGATCGAGGGCGTGTTTGAGACGGCGGCGCATTCGAGGGCCACGCACCGATCGTATCTCCTGATCCACACGCCGCACGGGAAACCCGATACGGACAAGTTTCAGCGTCTGGCGAGCGAGTGCGAAAGGTTTGGCCTGGGCTTGATAATCTTCGAGAACCCGCGCGATTGGGAAACGTTTGAAACGGTGCAAGAGGCCGAACGGCGCAATCCAAATCCGGCAGACGTCAACGCTTTCATCAAGAATGTCATGCACAAGCAGCAGCAGGAAAGGATTAGCGAAATGGTGCATTGATGGGCCGGAATTCTTGCAGATCGCCCTGTCCGATCTCTGGCCGGGCTGGCGGCGCGGCTTCTCGAAGGTGGGTGACAGCGGCGCCGGTGCGCTGTATCCTGGGGCTCGGATGACCACCGACACCCACCCGGAGAGGAGCAACGCCGATGAGATCGAACGGTCTGTTGGCTTGGGGAATCGTTGTCTTCGCAGCGGCCGTGGCCGCGGCGGCCGACGGAGGGGCGCGGCCGGCGGGCTGGTGCTCGAAGAGAACCCGGCGTTCGAGCGGCGGAAGCTTCGCAGCCACAAGGCCGAACACGCCCAGGTCGAACTCGACTGGTCGATGGCCGGGCTCTGGGCAGCTTGCCTCTACGCCCAGCACTGCGGCCGCATGCGACCTCATCGCCTGAGCGTCGCTGGCGTACTCCGCGCGTTTCGCCGAGCCATCCATCCCTACGCCGTCTTCCCGAAAGGCGGTCTGGATTTGACAACGCTTCTCGCTCAAGCGATCGTCGACGACTATCCGCGCAGGAACCAATCCAGCCGCGACTACCCACGCAAGAAGCAAGAAAAGCCCTCCGGACCACCCAAAAACATCCCCGCAACCAAAGACCAAGTCCAGCGCGCCCGCGACATCCAACGAGAACAAAGCGAAATACGGTTAACGGCGTAGGGTGGCACACGACGTGCAAAGTTGAGGCGGATGTACCACTACGTTCGGCGTGGCAAGCCTCTTTGACCCAAGTTCCGGATCACGCAAGAGGAGACCGAGATGAAGCCGACCAAGACGTTGATCGTGTTCTCGATGTTGCTGGTCGCCGGCGCGATCGCCTTGCGGCGAGCGCCCGTCCGCGCCACCGGCGCCGAGGCGGAAGGGGCAAAGCCCCAGCCCGCCCCCGCGGTCATCGACGCGGCGAAGTACCCCCATCTCCAGGCGGCTTTCGACGCGGTGCCGGAGCGGGGCGGACTCGTGCGACTCCCGCCGGGCGACTTCGTGCTGACCGAGCCGTTGGTGCTCACCCGGCCGGAAACCCGCGTGGAAGGCGCGGGAGCGGCCACCCATCTGATCAACCGCAATGAGGAAGGCCAGCCGGCGCTGGTCGTCCGGCCGCCCGATGGGGACGCCAATCCCAAGGCGAAGATCTGGCGCGTCGCGCTGGCCGACTTTCGCATCAGCGGCAACCCGGCCAGCGGAGACGGCCTGTTGGCCCAGGGCGTCAACGAGATCTACCTCCACGGCCTGAGCGTCGACCACAACGGCGCCTGCGGCATCAACCTGGTCGACTGCCTGGAAGACCCCCGCGTGGCCGACTCGATCATCACCTACAACGGAGAGGCCGGCCTGACCCTGCTCCGCAACCACGATATCGTGGTCAACGCCAACCAGTTCGAGGAGAACCAGGACGCCGTCCGGTGCATCGACTGCTGCAACCTGTGCATGAACGGCAACAACATCGACGACCATCTCCGCCACGGCGTGGTGGTGGAGAAAACCTACGGGTCGGTGATCGCGGGCAACATGATCGAGGAGTGCCAGGGCTCGGCCATCGTGCTCGATCGGGATTGCCACGGGATCGCCATCAGCGCGAACGTCATCGCCCACAACTTCGGCGGCGGCGTGGATCTGCGCGACGCCTGGGGATGCGCCGTCTCGGCCAACACGTTCGCGGTCGTCGAGCAGCGGGCGCTGGTGATCGGGCCGGCCAGCGGGCGGATCACCGTCACCGGCAACAACTTCGCCAACAGCTTCATCGGTGACGGCGAGCAGCGGTTCAAGAACGACGCCCCGGCCAGCGGCATCCTGCTCGACGGGACCTCCGACGTGTCGGTCTCGGGCAACGTCTTCACCGGGCTGGTGGGACAGGCCGTCGAGATCCAAGGCCCGTGCCGGCGCCTGCTCGTCACCAACAACGTCATGGCCGACCTGAACCGCCAGAGCGAGCAGAAGCTGCCCGCCGTGTCGCCGGATGGGGCCGAGGAAAGCATCCTCCGGGATAACGTAATCCCAAAACACTGAGGCGTGGCGTCATCACAAGTCTCCGTTGGGCGTGCCACCCAATCGAAGAACCTCCCGCGCCGTCCCGCGGAAGATCTGCTCGACGTCGCGGTCGGCGAGCGCGCAAGTGCGCGTGGCCTGTCGCAGCGCCAGGAGCGATTCGATCCCCACGAGGGTCGGCCGGCAGAACGGGGCGCTCTCGAAGTCGACCGTGTGCTCGTGCATCCAGAAGAACCCGTCGCCCACGCTGACGCACCGACCCCGCACGTTCGAGATCGGCCAATCCGTTCCGAACATCAGACGCGACGGGCCGAACACGCGGAGGACCGCTTCCAACGCCCCAGGCTCGCAGATCGCCGCGGTGTCGAAGTAGACGTTGTCCAGCCCGCGAAGGGTCTCGATCGCGCCGATCGTGTGCTGCGCGCAGAATCCCCGGGCGGCATGCGCGAGGATCAGCTTCGCATGGGGGAAGCCGGCGCAGTGCTCGCGAAGGTACTGCTGATTGTCCCGGTCGGACAATGCCCGGCGCCGGACCATGTGGAGCATGATCGCCAACCCGTGGCGGTCGGCCAGCTCCCACGCCCAGTCGGGCAGGAACGCATCGATGGCCGCCTCGTAGGTGTCGTCTGCCTGGGCGAACATGTGGTACGCCTTGAAACCCGAGAAGCCCGCGGCCACTAGCTCCGACTCGACCGCCGCCGGATCATCCGTGGGACGGATCAGCATCAGCGCCCGGCTCTGCGCCCGGCCGGCCACTTCGGCGCCGACGAATCGATTCTCACCCGCCACGTCCACCCGGCGGTTGACCGGCGCCGCAAAGAACAGCCCGTCCTGCGGGCAATCGTCGCCCATCCACGAGGCCAGGCTTCGCCGGAAGGCGTCGATGCCCAGCTCGGCCCGCGCGTCCTCGTCCGACGTCTCGACGCCAAGGTTCAGCCCGCGTACCGTGTACAGGTGCGCGTGCGCGTCGAACGCCCCGGGCGGGACGAACCCGGCCAGCGCCCTCTGGTACAGGTCGAGATCGTGCCGGCAGACGGGCGCGTGGTTGCTGGGGAGCCAAATCACCGGCGGGCTGGGCGGTTTGCTGCTGGGCATCGTTGGCAAGCCTCTCGTGGGAATGCAATTGGACGCCCGCGGTCCTTCAGAGCGACCGGCTCGTCGTCTGTTCGGCGACGCAAAGCCGCGCAGGGCCGCGTAGGGTGCGTGAAACGCATCATCATATCCGTGCCAGGCGAATATGGTGCGTTTCACGCACCCTACGCCCGCTCTTGGGGGAATGTGCGTGGTTCTTCGACGGATCGCAAATCTCGCCTCAGAGAGAACCATGATCGGCTGCGGGGACCCTTTTGTCCACACAAAGCCTTTTCCGGACGGCGTCGCATCACGGGCATCTGATTGACACGGCGAGTCGGCCCGAAGTATGCTGGCCAGGTCTGAATCCCTCCGCCAAACGACGTTCACGGAAAGGACCCCCATGCCGCATGCAACCGACGCCGCCCGCCGTGCCTGCCTCGCCGCCTGTGTGCTCCTGACGCTGGCATGTCCCTTCGCCGGGCCGGTCAACGCGCAAGAGACGACCCCGCCAAAGCCCGGGGATCTCGTTTTCCAGACCGACTTTGACACGCCCGAAGAGCAGGAAGCGTGGTCGAAGGCGGGCTACGCCCAGTGGGAGACGGGCTACCAGGACACGACCTCGCTCTCGGTCACGGTGCCCGTCGACCGAGCGAGCGGCGGGAGCATGATTCGCATGCCCCTCGACCTGACTCGCTATCGCGGCTTCCGGCTGCTCTTCGAGTGTATGGCCAAGGCGGAGGACGTGACCAAGCCGGGCGAGCCGTGGTTGGGCGTCAAATTCATGCTGCACTACCAGTCCGAGACCAGCGGCCCCTACTGGCAGAATCAGAACGGCGTGTTCGGCTCGTTCGACTGGCGCAGGCTGCGCTTTTCAGCACACATCGCGCCCGACGCCTCGGGCGGCGAGATCAACCTCGGCTTGCAGGGCAGCTCCGGCAAAGTCTGGTTCGACGCGATCCGAGTCACCGTCTTCAAGGGACCGCCGCCGAAACGTCCCGAACCGCCCGCCAATCCCGGGCCCGTGTTCAAGGGCCACGATTTGCCCCGACTCCGCGGCGTGATGTCGCCCAACACGTTCCGCGACGAGGACCTCCGCGTCCTCGGCATGGAGTGGAACGCCAACGCGATCCGCTGGCAGATCACCCGCAACTGGGGCCGCGCCGGCACTGACCGCGACTTGGAAGAGTACGACCGCTGGCTCGCGAGCGAGCTGGAGGACCTGGACCAAGCGCTCGACGCCGGCCGCCGTTACGGTCTCAAGGTGGTCGTCGACATGCACTCGCCGCCCGGCGGACGCTACGAGAACCGGGACGTCGCCATCTTCCACGAGCCGGTCTACCAGGACCACTACGTGGCGCTGTGGGAGAAGATCGCTCGGCGCTACCAAGGCCATCCGGCGGTCTGGGGCTACGACCTGGTGAACGAGCCGGTCCAGAACGTCCCCTCTCCGCCCGGCGTGGCCGATTATCTCGAAACCCAGGTGCGTGCGGCGAAGGCCATCCGCGCGATCGATCCGGAGGTGCCCATCTTCATCGAGGCCGCCCAGTGGGACTCGGCCGCCGGCTTTCGGGAACTCGAGCCCGTGGACGTCACGTACGTGGTCTACCAGGTACACATGTACGTGCCAGGGGAGTTTACGCATCAGGGCGTACACAGCACGACGACGGGCATTGCCTACCCCGGCAAGATCGGCGGCACCACGTGGGACAAGGAGCAACTCCGCAAGGTGTTGGCGCCGGTGCGGGAGTTCCAGCTTGCGTACAACGTGCACGTCTACGTCGGCGAGTTCAGCGCCATCCGCTGGGCACCCGGCGCGGCAGCCTACCTGCGTGACTGCATCGAGCTGTTTGAGGAGTACGGCTGGGATTGGACGTACCACGCCTACCGCGAGTGGGACGGCTGGAGCGTCGAGCACGGCAGCGACCGGAAGGACCGCGAGCCCACCCGCGAGCCCACCGACCGCAAGGAGTTGCTCCTGAGTTGGTTCGCGCGCAACCAGAAGCCCACCAACACACCGCCCGAAGCACCCGCCGCGTCGGGCCCGTCTCGACGCTGACCGCCTCGGCACCCAGCGTGACCGCCTCGTCCGGCGGCTCCGCCGTCACTCCCCCCTTGCCCTCCAGCACCAGGGCTTGCCAGGGCATGGCATCCAGGGCTCCGTTTGTTATGATGTAAATAGGAGTCTGAGTTCGCTGAACGGCATCCAGGGAGCGGAGCAAACCACAAGAGCACGAACCAGTCCCCGTAGCTCAGAGGATAGAGCGACGGATTCCTAATCCGTAGGCCGCAGGTTCGAATCCTGCCGGGGATACTCTCACGTCCGGCCAGCCGCGGCCGGCACCGGACCAAGGCGGACTACGTCGACGCAAAGCGTTATCTGCCTTGGTGTTTGGCCGACGTCAACTTCTGCGTCAAGGAAGGCGACGTCAACCCGGTTGCCGGGTACGAGAAGCACAGCCTCAAGGCACTTTCCGGGCTTTGCGCTTGTCGAGCCCCTCTCTGGCCCGTTCGGGCAAGTCGGCGAGGAGATTCTTCGTCGAATAGGCCCCGTCGCCGAGCAAAACCAGCTTTCGATCGGGAAACCACGCGAGCACGTCCTGAAGCATTTGCCGGGCCAAGGTGGCCTCGCTCGGTTGTCCCTTGCCCGGCAGGTGCAGCTTCATGTGGATCGGCAGGCAATAGATCTTTTCGGTCCCGGGGATGCGGATGGCCAGCCCGACGACGACCCAATGGTTGCCGCTGGCGGTGGCGACGCGTTTGGCCGTCGAGGCCACGGCGTCGCGGAACCAGCCCAACGCATAGACGTGCTTGCCCCGCTTGTGCAGCAGGGTGTCGTCGACGACCAGGTACGAACGGCTGAGCGTCCAGGAGTTCACGGTCTGGAAGCAGACGCCGGAACAAGTGGAGTCTGGCAAGAAGCAGTTCGCCCAGAAGGACTCCGACGGCGACGGCTCACTCTCGTTCCGGGAATACGCCTTCCGCGGCGAGGACGAGGAATTCTGGGCGGCAGACCAAAACGGCGACCATCGGATCAATCGCGAGGAGTTCGAGGTCAGCCAAATCTGGACGAGCGCCGGTGACGCGCTGGCCGCCTTCCGATCGTTTGACCGGAACCGCGACGACACCATCTCTCTGAGTGAGTTCCGCAGTCGCCCCGACTCGACTCGGCCAAACGCGGCAGACGATCCTGATCTTGCGGCGATTCGAACGACAAGAGGCGCCGTCACGAATAGTCGTCACGTGCCGCCAACGCCGAATGTCCAGACCGCAACACGCCCTCCGAGTGCGTCGCCAAACGTCAGTTGTCGGGTCGCGGACCTGTGGTCCGGACGTCCCGGCTGCACCGTGCAGGCTTCCTCGGCGACCCCGCGCATGAATAGCTTTCTCCGCAATGGCGAGGCGGGGGCGCCGAGAGGTCATTGACTCCGCCAGAAGCCGGGCGCGAAGAGGACGAGGATGACGAAGATCTCCAGCCGGCCGAGCATCATCAGGAGGATGAAAAGTCCCTTGGTCCAGGGGGTGAAGTTGGTGTAGCTCTGTCGGGCGCCGATCACGCCCAGGCCCGGGCCGATGTTGTTCAGGGTGGCGGCGACGCAGCCGGCGGCGTCGCGTAGCTTGTGCTCGGGATAGTGCCCGTGCTCGTTCCACGTGCTGTCCGGCTCCAGCGCGATGGTGAAGAGCCAACTGAAGACGAAGATGGCCAAGACAAGGCCGAAGTAGACGAGCACGTTGCGGCGCAGCTCTTGGTCCTCGACGACTTCGCCGCCCAGCCTGAGCG
>CAZDHR010000112.1:0-17352 GCA_964505295.1 uncultured Planctomycetaceae bacterium | reverse complement strand
GAAAAGACGCTTGTTCGCGGAGCGAACAACGACACTCTTGGAAGTGTCGGCGCATCACGCGGCCAGTCGTTTCGGTTCGGCAGGGAGGACCTCCAGGAGCACGGATTCCAGGTCGGCGGCGAGCTTGTCGCGATCGAACCGCCGCTCGGCCAGTTGCGCCGCGGCCGTCCGCGCTTGCTGGCGCCATTGTGCGTCTCGGATCGCCTCGACCAACTGCTTGGCCGAGGATTCCGGCTCGTTGGGGTGAAGGACCAGGCCGCAGCCGCTGGTGCGGATCATGTCGGCCAGGGCTCCCTCGTGATTGATCGCCACGGGCCGTCCCGCCGCCAGCGCGTCGAACACCTTGTTGGCGGAGTTCTCCCACAAGTGCGGATGGTCGATTACCGTGGACGTGGCCAAGTCGGCCGCGGAGAGGATCGCCGGTATCTCGTGCTTGGGCACGGGCGCTTGGAGAAAGAAGTTTTGGCCCAAAACGCCCAGCTCCTCGGCCACCCTCCGCACGTGGCGCTCCTCGCAACCCGACCCAACCACCAGGAATCGGACTTCCGTGTCGTGCTTTCGCACGGCGGCAGCCAGCCGGGCCAGGTAGTCGACCCCGTTCACTTTGCCCAACGTCCCCGTGTACACGACCAGCGGCCGGTCGCCGAGCCAATCATGGCGGCGGCGGAACTCGCGCCCGGTGCCGGGTGGAACCCGGAACAGACGTAAGTCCGAACCGTTGGGAATCACCGTCACGCGATCCGCGGGGTACCCGGTGCCCACCACGCCTTCCTTCATTCCCTCCGACAGGGCGACGATGTGTTGGGAATTTCGGTAGGCGAACGCCTCCAGTCGGCGAGCGGCGGCAATCGCGGGGGGACTCCGGAGCGATCCCACGGCGACACACCCCTGGGGCCACAAGTCCCGCACCTCGAAGACCATGGGAATGGATCGCTTTCTCGCCGCGTACACGGCCGGAAGCGCGATGGTCAGGGGAGTGCTGGTGGCGAAGACCAGATCGCCGGGCAGCCCCGCCGCCCTGCGGGCCGCCATGGACGCGAATCGGGCAAAGGCAACGACCCGGCGGCTGAAGCCCATGTGATTCGAGTAACGCACCGGCGCCCAGTGTACGTGGATACCGGCCTCCTCGGTCTCCAGCCACCGCTGCGAGCGTCCGGCAGCGTCCGAGGTGACCATGTAAACTTCGTGTCCCCCGCGGACGAGCCGGCGGGCCATTTCATAGGAGCGCGTTCCGCCCACCATGCTCGGCGTCGTGAAGTACTGGTGCAGGTAGATGATTTTCACCGTCCGTCCACTCCCGAATTCCCCCCCGCGCGCTCGGGCGGCGTGCACCGCGCCGGCGGTCATGCGGCGACGCGCCGGCCGAACTCCGACGGGCTGACCGGCTGCTGATACAGGGGATCGAGGTGCGTGTTGTGCAGGGATAGGAAGCCCTTGTTGCTGTACCGCGGATTGTCGATGTCCTTGATTCTCCCGGAATCCGCAAGCCTTCGGAGTTCGTCGATCCCGTCGTCGACGGAAAGCTCCGGAATGAACCCCAGGACGTCCTCTGCCTTCCCCGTGCTCACCCGGTAGTTCCGCGCGTCCTCGTACGTCGTGCCGACCCGCTCGATCAGGACGCCCGGCATGTAGTCTCGCACGCGCTCGGCCAGGTCGATGATGCGGACGTTCTCCGTTGCCAGGTTGAACACGCCGCGGTGCCTCGTGGTGAGGTTCTCCGCAATCGCGCGGGCGGCGTCGCGGACGTGGAGGAGAGGCCGGTACTGTTCGCCGCCGTAGACGGTGACCCTGCCGTGTTGCCGAGCTCTCACGGTCAGGGCGTTCACGACGAGGTCCAGCCGGATTCGGGCGAACGGATCGCCCACTCCGAACAGGGTTCCCAGACGGAAGACGATGGCGTCCTTGTCGGCGAGGTAGGTTTCCGCTTCGAGTTTGGTTTCCGCATAGACGGAGAGCGGAGCCGTGCGAGAGGTTTCGTAGAGGAGGCCGTTTTGGGCACCGTACACCGAGCAGGTGGAGAGGAATAGGATCCGGCCGTCGAAGCTCTCCGACATCCACCGAACCATTCCCTGGTTGATACACCGGCTCACCTCCGGATGGAGCGCGCAGGCCGCGTCGCCCACCAGGGCGGCCAGCCAGACGACGACGTCGGCCCACCGGAGCTGCTCGATGAGGGCCTCCCGATCGCGAATGTCGCCGAAGACGAAATCAACCGGCTTGCGGTAGCACTCCTCGTAGAGCAGCGCGTCGTAGACCCTTACGTTGTGTTCGCTTTCTGCCAGCAGATCGGTGAGGGCTCCGCCCACGTAACCTGCGCCGCCGACGACGAGCACGTTCATCTGATAATTGTGCATGCATTCATTTCCGTTCTAGAATCAGGAATGCCAATCGCTATCACGTCTGCGGCCAGGCAGAGGGCTTGCCGTGGACCGATTGTCAGTAGGTTCTTGTCGACTCCGGACTTGCTCCCCGGGGCATCAAACGTTGGGCTTGCCGCGGGCCACGGGGATCGCCGGCGTACGTGCCGGCCGTTTGGGGTGGTTCGCCCTGATCGCCGACGGAACCGGCGCGGTGCCGGCCGAGGATCTCCTTCCGCGCAATCTCTTCCTTCCTTTTCAGCAAATGCCGATCGGTGGGATCGCGTCGGAGGCACCACTCCAGGTGCTTCTTCGCCTCCGCGAACTGCTCGATATCGGCAAGGCAGTGGGCGAGGCTCTGGTGCACCCGGAAGGCGTTCGGATCGCACTCGAGCGCGTTCCGTCCGCACTGGAGCCTTCGTACCGGGTCGTCGAGCTGCTGGTACAGCAGCATCGCCTCCAGCCAGAGCTCAGCCCCCTCGGGACCATCGCAACGGCCGCCCTTCGCCACGACGGCCTCGGCGTAAGTCCGTCGCAGGGGGACCATTTGTTCGGGATCGGCGATCGGGCGGTACCGCTGCTCCAGGAGTCTCAACCCCTCCAGGTCCGGTTGAAAGGTCTCCAGGAAGAAAGTGATTTCCTGCTGGAGATCCCACGGCTGAACCCGGCCGACCAGCCAGTCGAGGATCTGTTCTTGGTAGACGCTGCCTCTTTGGAACGAGTCGCGCCAGAAGGCCATTCCCTGGTCGAGGTCTCCGTTGAGGATCGCTTCGCTGCCGGCGTGGAGCAGCACCGTGCCGTCGAAAGGGCGCACTTCGAGGGCCTGAGCCACGTAGGCGGACTTGGCCGGTTCGCGTCCGCCGTCGAGGAAGCAGAGCTCGCCAAGCAGGAGGTAGCCTTCTCCCAGCAGCGGACACTGACCGAGTGCAAGCCGGGTGTGTGCCAGCGCCGAGTCGAGTTCTCGGTAGTGATCGCCGATGGCCGCGGAAAGCCATTGCTCCAGCTTCTCGCGGGAGTCGAGCCGACGTTCGGGAGGCACGCTTTCCGACCGCGAGCCGAGCACCGCGTCGCGGATCTGGCTCACCGCCATCACGTTCGCCGACCTCTTCTGTCTCTGGTGGAACAAGCGAATGTACGCCTTGGCCAACCGCAAATGCGCCCGGGCATGCTCCGGTTGCCAGCGGACCACTTTTTCGAGTTCCGCGACTTCTTTCTCCTTGGCGGCCAACGAGGAGCCGTACTCCTCGTCGCTTGCCGGGCTTTCGAGCTCGTTCATGCCGAACGCCAGGGGGTCTTCCGAATTCCGGTTGAGCACGAGGAAGCGATCCCAGTGGATCTCGGCCGGCACCGGTCCCACGCGGTCGCCGAGCATCCACGCCCCCACGCCCGCCAATCCGGCCACGAGCACGAGGCCCAGCGGCCGGGGTAGCGCAACACGTCGGGCTTCTGCGCCCGGCTTCTTCCTGGCCAGTTGTCCGAGCCGACACGCACAGGCGGCCAGGATGGCCGTGATGACCGTGCAGCCGGGGATATACCAGACGAAGTCGACCAGGCTATGCGCGGCACTGGCGGCCAGGCCGGCGGAAACGGCGCCGACGCAAACCAGCATTCGATTGGAGGACGCGGCCGCGAACCCGGAAATGCACCAGAAGCCGCACAGGCCGATGCCCGTGACAAGCAAGACGAACCCGGCGATCCCGGATTCCAGCGCCACCTGGAGATAGCCGCACTCGGCATGGGAGAAGTACTTCCAGGAATCGGTCGACTCGAGGTACATCGGATAGACTTCTCGATGGCTTCCCACGCCGGCGCCCAACACCGGGTAATCGGGGATGGCCTTGGCGACCGTGCTCCAAATGGTTCGGCGCGCGTGCGCCTTGTCGACCGCGTCGATCGACCCGGTGGCCAGCGTGCCCAGCCGGCGTGCGACGCCTTCGTGTCCGAAAATCGTCAGGGACACGCCGATCAGCAGGGCCACGGCGCCCAGGCTGAGGGCGAGCTTCGCCCCGATCGCCGAGGCCCGATAGCAGACGGCCAGACAGACGACCGTGGCCACCAGCGCGGCCAGCGATCCGCCGCGCGACAAGGAGAGCAGGACGGCGAACAGCACGACGGCCAAGCCGACGACGCGGAACACGGCTCCCAACTGGCCGTCCTGCGACCGGCTCGCCAACCGGCCGAACTCGTGAGATTGGCTCCGCCGTTGTTTTCGGAAGCCCCGGTACACCCACCAGATCATCGGGCCTATGCCCAAGGCCAGGAAATGGGCGAAGTGATTGTGGTTGGCAAACGCTCCCGTGGCGTAGCGGTGGGTGTCGGCGAAAGGATGTTCATAGACCCAGAAGAACTTCCCGTTGCTGAAAAGAAACTGGACCGTTCCGAAGGCGGCCATCACCAGCGCCGACAAGGCACACCATCGCAACAGTCGCTCGACGTCCTCTAGTCCTTCGATCCGTTGGACCGTCACGAGGAACAGCAACGCGTAGGCCAGGAACGTCACCAAGGCGGCCCGCGTGGCCGCCGGGGTCAGCGAAACCTGCGACCAGATGCCCAATGTCGCCGGCGAGTCGCCACCGTGGCTCCACAGCGGCAGGATTTCCGAGGTGTGTGGGGCGAGCCGATCCATCACGGAAGGCGGCAGCGGCGCCAATTGCACCGTGAGCACAATCACCCCAGCCAACAGCAGCCACTCCGCCGACGAACGCCGCCAGACTCCTTCCGCGCGGAGACACTGACGCACGCACCACGCCAGGGCAACGGCCACCGCGAGCCCCACCAGGACCAGCCTGCCCAGCGCATGCCGCCCGCCCAAGAGCATCGGAACCACGAAGATACACCCGGCCAACCCGGCGTCCACGATCTGGACGAGGAGGCGGGCGAGCCGATCCGTCTCACGCGGCGCGGTCGTGCAATCGCCCGATCCAGGCGTACGCTCTGCCGTTTTCGTGAGGGTGTCTTCGTTTCGCGACACGGCTCGGCTTCTCCACTCTCGAGGATCCTACGGAGCCTTGCATGGACGACGACCGGAGGGCTTCCCTGGAAAGCCCGAGGTTCCCGGGGCCGGTCCGCGTCGGGTGATCAATAGCCGTGCAAACATCAAACACAAGCCTCGGAGCTAGGCAACGCGTCGGGGAACGACTCCGCCGGACGGGCGTCTTTCGTCTCGGCGTCCCCCGTCGTCTTCTCCCGCACGCGGATCGCTGCCGCGGGCCACCGCAGCGACGTCGAGCCGGGAGTCTTCCGCGTCCTCTTCGGAGTCCGCGTTGTATCGGTATGCGTACTCGTATCCGCAGTAGCCGCCGTATCCGTAGTAGCTGCCGTCTTTGGCGGAGCCGACTCGATTCACCACGAGGCCCAACAGCGGGATCCTCAACACGGAGAAGCCCTCCACGCACCGCATCACCATGCGGCGGCGATTCTTGGCGGGCTGGACGACCAGGACCACCGCATTGGTGAGCCGGCCGATCACGGCGGTATCGCTGGTGGCCAACGCGGGTGGGCTGTCGATGAAGATCTGGTCGTAAACGCTTTCCGCCCAGGCCAGCAACTCGGAGAACCGCCGGCTGCCGAGGAGCTCGGCCGGATTCGTCGGTCGGGGCCCGGAAGGCAAGACGTCGAGCCCGTCCAGGCCGGACGGCCGGATGTGCGCCTTGGCCGTGTGGACGATATCGTCCTCGCCGCGGATGACGGTGGAAAGCCCATCGATCCCCCGCATCCCCAGCATGGCGGTCAGTCCGGGGCGCCTCAGGTCGGCGTCGATCAGCAGGGTCCTTTTGCCCGACTGGGCCACGGCCACCGCCAGGTTGGCCAGCACGGTGGTCTTGCCGTCGCCCGGCTCGGGGCTGGAAATGACGAGTTGATGCGTGTCGTCCTCGGCCAAGGAGAGCGCGGTGCGCAAGGTCCGGAAGGCCTCGCTTTCGGCGGCGTTGGGCGCGACAAAGGTCTGGAGCGAACCAAGCCCTACTTCCTCGCTGGTCTCCAGTTCCCGGACCATGGCCAGCACCGGCACGCCCAGCAGCGTTTGCATCTCCTCCATGGAGCGGAAACGATCGTCGAGGATGTCCAGGACCCAAACGAGCGAGAGTCCGACGCCCAGGCCGGAGGCCAAGGCGATCAGGATGATGTGAGCCCGCTTGGGCGAAACGGGGACGGGATTCACCTTCGGCTCGTCGACGCGGTGGACGCGGACGTCCTGACCCTCGTCGGCCAGATTCACGTCGTTCATGTGCTTCATCACCACGTCCCGCTCGTTGCGAAGGAAGTCGCGGTCGCGTTCGAGATCCTCGAGCCGGACAAGCTGATTGGCGATCCGCACGGCCTCCACTTCGGCCTTGTCCCGTTCCTCCTTGAGGGCCTGTTCGTACTCCCACGCGGCCTGGAGCTTGTGCCGGACAAGCTCGAGCAGCATCGGTCCCAACTGGTTGTCCTGGACCTGGGCGATCTGCTGCGTGAGCCGGTTCTCGGCGCCCAAGAGCGACGTCTCTCTCTCCCGGATCTTGGCCTGAACATCGAGCACCAGGGGGTTCGCCGGTCCGAGGTACCTCAGCATCTCGGCCAGCGTCACCTGGTCCTCCAGTTGGCTTTGGATCAATTCGCTTCGGAATTGGGCGTCGGGTCCGTTGAGATTGAGACGGCTGACGAGGATGTTCTGGCCGAGAATCTCGGAGAGCGCGAGAACCTGTTGGCGCAAGTCCTTGCCCTCGTCCACCGCCCGCTGAACCGAGGCCAGGCTCTTCTCCAACTCCTCGCGTTGCATTTGGCTCTGAAGCAGGTGTTCCTCGAGGGTGATGACTTTCTGCTGGGCCGGATGGAGGACGTCGCTGGAGGTGCTGATGTTCAGATTCCGGACCTGCTCGCGGGCAGCGCTCAGCTCGTCATTCTTCGCGTCCAGCATGGCGTCCACTTCCTCCTTCCGTCTGGTCAACGCTTCGAGGCTTCGGCTGGCGTTCCGCTTGTAGGTCTTGTCCATGAAGTCCTGGTAGGAGTCGACGACGGCGTTGACCACGGTCACCGCGGCGTGCGGGTCCTTCGAGCGAAAGCTGACCTCGACGATGTTCGTCTTGCGAAGGTTCGAGACCGAGAGCTTCGACTGGATCACCTTGACCCGGTCGTCCTCGGGCGCATAGATGAAGTCTTTGGCGTGTTGCCGGGGGATACGCTTGATGGCCCCCGCGATCACCTCCGAACGGCTGATCAAGCCCTGATAGGTGGGCAACATCGTCTGGCTGTATCTCTCCTGCGGGGTCATGCCGGGCGACCACGTATCGGAGCTGATTTGCAGCACCAATCCGGCCTTGGCGACGTAGTAGCGCGTCGCCGTGGCGTAGTACAGCCCACACAGCAGAAAGCTGATCACCAGAGCGATGATCACCACGTTCCTCCGATAGCGCACGGCCAGCGCGAACTGCATCAGCATGTGCACCATGTGCCTGGCCGAATCGGTCTCCGGCTCGACGTGCGCCGCGGTAGGTTCTTGCACCATGGAATCGGCAATTTCGTTCTAGAAGATCGGCACCGAACTGCTCAAGCCAAACCGAATGAAGTTGCGCATCAGGTCGAGGACGAACGTGGCGGGCGTCTCTTCGACGCTGACCACGTCGCCCGACGCCAACCGCACGTTGGCCGCCGCGTCGCGCTTCGCCTCCCGCACGCTCGCCTGAATCCGCACCGGCTCCTTCTTCCCGGGAACCTGACGAATGATCCACACCTTGTCGGCGATTTGCGACGTCCTGTCGCCGGCCAGGGCCAGCGCGTTCAAGAGGTGCAGATCTCGATCCAGGGGCAGGTCGTACTCACCCGGCTCCTTCACCAGCCCGATTACGTGGATCGACCGCGGCTCGCGTTCGCGGACCACGACCACGTCGCCGTCTTCGAGGTAGTAGTTCTCGGCGGGTTGGTCGGCCATGCTTGCGAGGTTGACCGAGATCGTCCTGGGCCCCTGGGAGCCGGCCGCCTCGAACGAAGTCAATTCCGCCTGGGGCCCGTCGGCCACCCGGTGCGAATCCGGGGAAAGGGGACTCCGCCCGCCGTGGCAACGAATGATCTGGATTTCCGGGCCGGCCTTTTCGTTCAGGTTTCCCGCCGCGACCAGTGCGGAGAGCAAGTCGCTGGAGCCTCGCGGCAGTTGCTTGACGCCCGGGCTTCTCACGGCCCCGATGATCCTCACGCTGTTGGTGCGCTGCCGTTTCATCTCCACGGTGACGTAGGGATACGGATCGACGAAGAGGCCCCGCTCGATGCCCGCGGCCGCAATCAGCGGACCGGCGTCTCGGGGAGTCAAACCGGCCAAACGAACGGAGCCGATCAGCGGGACCCTGACCGTGCCGTCTTCCGCCACCCAGACCGACCTGGAGTTTGTCGGCTCTTCGCCGTAGCCGGAATCAACCGTGACGGACAGCAGGTCGCCCGGCCCGATCACGTCGCTGCCGGCCGTCTCGTCGGCCAAGCGCGAGATCAGGTCCGTGCTCACGTTGGTCGTGGGCGGAGCGATGAACTCCGCGGGCATATCCGTGGCAAGATAGTACCGATGCGCGCAACCACTGGCACCCAGCACGACCCACGCGCCGAGAAGCACGGCTGCTCGACCAGCCGCCGACCCCCTGAAAACCCTGATCGCTTGCGTCGGCATGCAATGACCCGTTTGGTGAATCGACGTGCAAAATCGGATCGAGGGAACTACCGCGGCCGGCACGCGCCCATCGGCCTCGGCCAACGACCCGGGCCGGCGATTGCACGATGCCGCATGCGCTGAACGCGCTCGAGAAGTCCCGCCAAAATGAGCGGCGGTAAATAGCAAGAAACCCAAGCCAAGGTCAACCTCAGTTTCCCTACCCGGTGCTCCGGCCAAGAGGTCGGGCTCGCCGGACACGCCATGCCTCGGCCCGGAATCGGCCCGCGCGGTCCGCACGCGACGTGACTCGCGGAGAGAAGTAGACTGGAGAAACTGGGCAACCGAGAACGGGAAGACCTACCGCAAGAGCACGCCGCAGTGGCCCCAGCGCCGCCATCCTGCTCGTGCGGTCGAACGCCGACAGGGGCCCCCGACGCTTGGCGGATGGGCCGGAAACTGTGGGGGCCGGGTCCGACGAGCTTGCCGCCCTGGGAAGATCGGCCAACCCGGATCGTGCTTCCGCCTACGGACTGGCCGGGATATGGTCGTCTCGCTTGACGACCTGGTGGATGATCGGGGCAGCGATGGCCCCCGCAGCGATCGCCGTGATCACCGCCGCCTGCGGAAAACGCCCGCCCGGAATCGGCGATTGCCCCCGCACCAACCGTCGGCCCAGGACGACGTCTATCCGGCCCAGGGCGTCGGGCGGCGCCCCCTCGGCGGTCCACAGGCGATAGAACTGCCAGAAACGCCCGTCCCGGGTGTCGATGACCACGCGGTAAAGCCCGCCGCGGACGTCTCGGAAGGCAAACCGGCCGTCGGGGTCGGTCCTGGTGCGCGCGACGGTTTCCCGTCCGTCGAGCAGGGCGACGGACAGCGCGGCGCGCGGAACGTCCAGGGTGCCGTCGCGGTAGAGAACCTGTCCCTCCAACACACCTCCCGACCGCAGCGCGACGTCACCGACCGGTTTCGGAAACCCCGGCCGAGGTGAAGCGGAGACGGACGCGGACGCGCGATCTCCAATCGGCACGGCGGGTACGTCCACGTGAGAATCGGCTGCCAACGGCCGGGCAACGACGGCCAGACAGAACCAGGCCACCAGGGCCCCCTGGTGGCTCGGTAGGACAAGCCCTTGCAAAATCCGCAGGACGTTCACGTCAAGGGCTCCTGAGGACGCATCATGGACTACACGGTGTGGAGTCGGAACTGTTCAGGGCGATGGGAATGGCGATCATCGCCGCCACCATGCCACAGACAATCATCGCGTCGGAAGCGAAGAACTCCTCGAAGGGCATCTGACCTCGGACCACGTCGTCTCCAGCGACCACCAGCGCGATGTCCCTGGCGGCCGGCGGGGCCGTCTGCGCGACCCAAGCCCGGACCAACTGTCCGCGCCTGCCAACCGACAAGTGGTACGTTCCGCCACGAAGCGGGCCGATACGGAAACGACCGGAAGCGTCGGTGCGAGTCTGCGCGACCTCGCGACCCATCTGGCCCAGCACTACCGGCTGGTCGGCAACCGGCAATCCCTGCCGGTCGATCACCCGCCCGAGCATGTGTCCGGCGGAATCCAGCGCCACGTCGCCCACCAGTTGCTGCGGTCGTGGGGGAACCTCCGGTCGGACCGCCGTGGCCACCGGCGGCGACGCCTCGACAATCGACGTGGGCAAGATCAACCCGAGGCAACTGAAGCCGATGCACAGAGTCTTCCACGTTGCCCGATCCGCCATGACTCCCGCTCCGTAGGGTGACGCGAACTGACTTGCCGCACGCCTCCCTGACCCGGGAATCCCGACCCGGGAATCCTCGGCAAGCCAACCTGCGGGGACGCGCGTAAGACGAGCCAAGCGCTTACTAAGGGCTATGGGGCCCGTCGTCGTCGTCAGCGTTGTAGATGGCGACGGGAACGGCGATGGCCACCGCCACGATTCCTGCAATGACCCACGGATTCCGGAGGAGTTGCAGGCATTGGTTGCATCCGTTGCCCCGCACCAGTTGTTGGTTGCCCGGAACGACCAAGGCAGCCGGGCGAGCCGACGGAGGCGCGGTGTTTGGAGCCCACAGCCGGAACGTTCCGGTGGCCTGGCCGGCAACGATCCGATACGTCCCGCCACTCAGGCCGGTGGCCCGAAAACGACCGGAAGGGTCGGTCACCGTGTTGGCCACTTCCCGGTCGAACTGCTGAATGGAGACCGCGGTCCGGCTCAGCGGGTTGCCCTGCGGATCGACCACCTGCCCGTGCAACGTCCCCCCGTCGGACAACGCCACGTCAACCACGGCCGGTGCCCGACCGTCAGCCCGATCCTGGGAGTTGGCGTCCGTGGTCGACGCCTGTAGCATCGGACCGGGAATCAGCAGTCCCAGGCAGGCCAACAGGATCGTCCCACTCTTCAAGAGTCCCATGCGTTTCATTAGAGATTCCTTTCCGTAGAGCGACGTTCGACTTGCCTCGACTCACCAAACGACCGGCGTCTGCCCTTCGTCCGCGCATCTTCGCGGGATCGAGGCAGTCCTCAGCCAGTCTCTCGGCCGGATTCGCCCTGGAGGGAAGCCGCGCGAGACGTTCAACCGCTCCGCGCATGTCGAACCGCAACCGGAACGACCGAGCGGATGGAGGCAAACCAGTCGTTGGGAATCGGAGAAGAGGGCGGGATGCTACACGAAACGGTCAGTCGGGGGAATAGCAAGTTGGGGGGACCGGCGAAAAAACGCGCAGAAACCGTGACACGGTGAGTCGACCGCCAAGAACCGCGAACCCGCGGACTCGCATCAAGCACGGCGGAAAGCCGTTGAACGCTTGATGTGAGCCCGCGGGCTACTTGCTGAGCGCGGTTGGACTCTTCTGTGGAGACCGAGGAAGTTCCCCGGCTGGCACGAGGTCAGCTCGGGCTAGCGGGCTCGTCGTCATCGTCGGAATTGTAGACCGCCACCGGGACCGCCACCGCGGTGGCGATGAGGCCGGCAATGACACAAGGATGGGAAAGCCAGAAGTGGAGCCGCCCACACATTTGCCGAAGCGGGTTGCATTGCCCGCGGACCAGATCCTGGCCCGTGACGACCAAGGCGGCCGGCCGGGCTGCGGGAGGAGCCGTGCCCGGAGTCCACGCACGGAAGGCCATCACGCTTTCCCCGGCCGTCACCTGATACACGCCGCCGCGGAGATTGCTGAAGGCGAAGAAGCCTCTGCCGTCCGTCTTTGCTTCTCCCAACTTCCGGCCGCTCCCGTACAGGGTAACCGGGACGCCCGCTTGAGGAACCCCCTGCTGATCCAGGACGTGACCGACCAGCACGTTGCCCTGCGGGCCCTTCTGGAGCGTCACGTCCGCCATGGTCGGTGACCGGTCGGCCTGCCCTGCCGCCCTTAGTGGCTGAGGCAGGCAGAATCCGACGACCGCCAGACACACGACGAAAACCTTCGTTATTCGAGCGAGGTTCATTGCACCATCCGTTGCCAGGAAGTAGAAGAAAGGGCTTCCATGTCTACGTAGACCGACCGGGCCGGCTCGGCGTAGCACGGCATACCGTCCGACTGGTTGGATTGTGAGCGTTGTTCCTATCGTCCTGGGGGCCCCAGCAACTCCAGCAAAGCCGGAAGAATCACGTCAGATTGTCGCTCGCTCCGCCAGCGTCCTTAACGGGACGCTCAAATTCAGGACCAGTTACGGTTTCCAGCTCCGGAAATGGCCGCAGAAACGGCGATCGAGGTCGGGCAGCCGGCGATTGAGTCGACGGCTCAACAATCCGGGGGGTGTCTGAGCCTGGATGTCGGCGAGGAATCGAACCAGCTCGTCGTGGGCCTGCCTCGGACCATGGAGCATGAAATGGACCCATGCCCACGCGTGGCGATATTCTGATCTCCCCATATCCTGCAGGCTTCCCCTATTTTCCAAACTTTCCAATCGCGAATTCATGCCCAGTCTCGCACTCCAGCGGACTCCCGAGAGATGTGGGCTGCCAAACGCCCGTTCGGACGGGGCCACCTCGAAGTACTCTGCCAATCCCTCGTCGAGCCACAGGGGGACCATTGGCAAAGTGGCGTGGAGCAGGGCATGCGTGCACTCGTGCCTAAGGTCGACCGGTAGTTCGCGTCCGCGGTATGCAAACACCATACCGCGACCGTCCTTCTGGACGTACAAGGCACGGCGATAGGGGACATTGGGTAGGTGCTGGCTGAGAAACCGCCGGTAGCTCCCCTGATCCTGAAACAGGTACAGCTCGATCGGCGCTTGGGCCGGCTGAACGCAGAGATATCGAACGAGGTCTTGCTGGAGCCGGGCGAGATCGTCGAACAATCCCTCATAGCCGTCCAAGGAAAAATCGGCCCGGCAGACAAACGGTCCGGCCACACGCCAGTCGGCCCACTCCTCGGCCCGACACCATCGGCCCGAGGCGGCGCAGAGTGAGATGGCCAGCAAGGTGGGCAAGCCGCGCAAGATTGGGCGACGGATCGCGAGCATCAGCCTGCTTTGCCCCATCGAAGCCAACCACCCAAGCCACGCCCCCTCGATTTCCGGCGTCCGGGAGCCACCACTTGGTTGGCCACCACACGTCTCGGATTCACACAGCAGAGTTCAGTAGCCATCCGGTTCCCCGCGATCTGGGCTACCCGCTCAAACGCCCGGCTCATCAAAGGACGCCGCGACTGCGACCCGTGCGCGTCGGTAGCGACGAAATGCGCAAACCCTTGGAGAACCAGCCATTCGGTAAGGTCTCTGACCTGGGGACCGAACGTCCCGACCAAGCTTCCGGCGGTCAGTTGGAGGAGGCAGCCGGCGCTGACCAAAGGCTCCACGACTTGCGGCTGGCCCAGTATTCCCAAATTCCGTTCGGGATGGGAAAGGACCCCAACCAGCCCTACCGCGTGCAAGTCGCGCAACAGCCGGTCGAGCGGGAAGTAGATCTCGTGCGGCAACTCCAGAAGCACGTATCGGCGATGGTCGGCCAACGTGACGACTTCGCCCGTGCGGACCTTCCGGACGAGATCGGGCTCGATCCTCACATCCCCCCCCGGGAGGACCCGCAGGGGAATGCCTTCCCGGTCGAGGAGTTCTTGGAACTGCCGACAGGAGGCGCGAATGGCGTCGCCGTCGTTCCTCGCGTAACTGCCCAACTGGTGCGGAGTTGCCACCACGGTCGAGATCCCGTCGGCGGCGGCCAGTCGGGCCATGGCCAGCGACTCGGCCCAATCGGCCGCACCGTCGTCGATGCCGGGCAGCATATGACAGTGGATGTCGACGAAGGCACCGGGGTCTTGCACGGCCGTTCCGATCTGGAGAGGAGACTCGGGCGAAAACCGAAGGTGGCGAAGTATAGCGACGGCTGCCCGCCGCTTGAAGGCGAGTTAGGATCGCAAAAGGAATAAGTGGGGCACGATTCCATCGTGCCTGGCACGTTGGAAACATGCCCCACGCCCATATCGCGGCGGTCGACCACGACGGGCGACGAAAACCCTTGCCGATGGCGCACGCTTGGACATTCCCCGGCATTCTCCGACAAGCACCCAACTGAGATTGACCTTCCCGGCGTCGCTATGGTAGCCTCCCGCGATTTCGCGCAGGCGGCGTCCGCCGGGCCGCATCCGTCGCAGCCAAAGGAACCGACCATGAAATTCGCCTCGGTTGGGCCCATCGCCGTTCATCTGCCCGAGACGATCGAAGACAACGATCGGCTGGCAGCGGAATTCCCCAACTGGGACATGGACCTGATCTACGCCAAGACCGGGGTGCGCTCACGTCACGTTGCCGCGCCGGACGAGTGCGCTTCGGACCTGGGCGTCGCCGCGGCCGAGAAGCTGTTCGAGGAGCACGACGTCGATCGTCGCACCATCGACTTCCTGCTTTTCTGCACGCAGACTCCCGACTACCCGCTGCCCACCACTGCTTGTCTGGTCCAGGACCGGCTGGGGCTGTCTACCTCGATCGGGGCATTGGACTTCAACCTGGGCTGCTCGGGATTTGTCTACGGTCTTTCGCTGGCCGACGGCCTGATCCACAGCGGGGCGGCCCAACGCGTCCTGCTAATCACGGCAGAAACCTACTCCAAGTACATCGATCCAACCGACCGGTCGCTGCGAACCATCTTCGGCGACGGAGCGGCAGCCACGCTGATCGAGGCTGCCGACGAGCCCTCGCTCGGCTCGTTCGTGTTCGGTACCGACGGGCGCGGGGCCGAGAGTCTGCTGGTTGCCGACGGCGGCGCCCGACCCGAAGCCGACGCCCTCAAGCCGCGCCGCCGAAAGCGGTGGCCCAGTCGTCTTTCCATGGACGGCCCGGAGCTGGTCAAGTTCACGCACGAGGTCGTCCCCCCGATGATCGAGCGGATCCTGGACGACGCCGGGATCACCGGCGACGACGTCGACTTCTACCTGATGCATCAGGCGACGCTGTACATGATCGAGAATCTCCGGGCACGTCTCCACCTGGACAAGGACGTGGTGCCCGTCGACCTCGAAACGGTGGGAAACACCGTCTCCTCGACGCTCCCCATTCTGATGCACGATCTTCGGCGCGGTCGTCGGCTCCGGCCCGGCAAACGGTCGCTTCTCATCGGATTTGGGGTGGGCCTTTCCTGGGCGGGCTGCGTGTGGATCGAGACTTGGGAGGCCCGGCAGGCTCAGACGTCTGACGTTGCACGGACGAAGGCCGCCTAAGGCGTCAGCCGGTTTGCGTTGGACCGAAGTGGATGCTGCCGCTTCGAAACGGCGGCACGACGAGAACTGCCGTTTCGGCGATCTCATCCCTCGATCGATCGGATTCGCTCCACTGCCGCGTCGAGCAACCGGCGAAGCTCCGTTCGGCTGATCGCGGCCTGGGCCTCGTCGGCGCGACGCCAGACGCGCTCGCGCAGCTCGGCTTCCTCCCAGTCGTCGTCGACGCCGTTGACCTCCATCAGGTAGACGGTCACCAGCAGCGTCGTACCCCACTTGGAGTACTGATACTGTCCGATCGGCTCGCCGACGATCCGGCCGTGCAGTCCGGCCTCTTCCTCGGCCTCTTTGATGGCCGTCTCTTCGGCCGTCTCGCCGGGATCGATGATGCCCTTGGGGAAGCCCCACTTTCCGCTGCGCGTCGACGTGATCAGGCAGAACTCGGGCTGTCCCTCCCGGAAGCGATACGGGACGGCCGAGGCTTGCTTGAGGGGGGCGTTCTCGTTGTGATTCATGACGCCATTGTATCGAGACCGACCGCGGCAAACGAGGTTGACCGCCGGGCCGGGTTGGCCCTGCCGGGGCAGCACGCAGTCGATTCCGGGTGGGGCGATCCTGTGATAGAATGCTCCCACGCTGCCATCCCACAGAAGGAGTCTTCGCCATGTTGGAGCCGGTGTGCCGGGAAGAGATCGCTCGACGGGTTCGGACGCCGCAGATCATCGTCGGAGCGATGGTGGCGGGACTTCTGGTATTCCTGGTGATCGTGCTCGTGGTCATCCAACACGGAATGCCCGGCCTGCCGGAGGTGGCGACGATCCTGAATTCTGTTGCCATCGCGTTCGCCCTGACGGCCGTGCTCGCCCGGCTGTTCGTGCCCGGCATGATCGTCGCCCGGGCGCGGCGGCAGATCGCCCAGGGTGCCTGGCAGGTGCCGCTGCCCGATCAGCCGCAATCACGCTTCTCGCAGGCAATGCAGGAGCAATCCGCTCGGTTCACCGAGCAGACCGGCGACGCGGGGGGCCTCCTCTTCGTCTTCCAGACCAAGACGATCGTGGCCTGCGCCCTTCTCGAAGGCCCGGCGTTTTTCGCCTTCATCAGCTACATGCTCGGCCGTTCGCCGTTGGCCTTGCTCCTTGGGGGCTTGCTGATCCTCGGTGTGGCCCTCCACTTCCCGACCCGGTCCGGCGTGATCCACTGGATCGAGGACCAGTTGCGTCTGATGGAGCAGGAGCGGCAGTCCGGCCGGTAGTCCGTCGTGTGCTTCTCGCACGAGCGGGCGCCCTCTCTGAGTTGGCTGATCGGCGATCGGCTTGATTGCCATTTCGGCCATCTCTCCTCAAGCCGGACGACTCGCACGAGCGGGCGCCCTCTCTGAGTTGGCTGATCGGCGATCGGCTTGATTGCCATTTCGGCCATCTCTCCTCAAGCCGGACGACGAAACGACATTGACTCGCGGGGCCCCTTCCGGCTATCGTTCGCGGCCCAACTTGGGATGGTCTATTCCGGAACCGCGAACCCCCCTTGTTTCCCTAGGCTACTTGGTCTTCGGAGCTTGCTGCACATGAGTCAAGTTTGTGGGGTTCAGGGTTCAGGGTTCAAGATTTGCGTGCATAGGTGGAACTCCAAGTGCTGAACCCTGAACCCCGAACCCTGACCACTGGACCCTCGTCTCGGTCTGAGGCCCTGCCTCGCTAGTTATCCTATCTTGCCACGTCCTGGTCCCCACTTGCCCTGGT
>CAZDHR010000111.1:0-17375 GCA_964505295.1 uncultured Planctomycetaceae bacterium | reverse complement strand
TCACGCCGAAGACGTCAGACGAGATATTGGCGGGACTGGAGTTCCGACGTGTGCGCTTCCGGTCTCCGGGGAGCGCTCCGCTCGACCCCAGCCACCCGGTGCGCGTTCCGTTCCGCTTCGTGCGAGAGGAGCACCGCGTACCACGCCAGGAACAGGTAGCAGGCCGACGGCCCTTCCACCAGCCCGAGGCAGGAAACCTGGGCGATCCAGGGGATCGAAAGGTACACGACCGCGGCCGCCACGCCGACGCTGGTGGAGAAGAGCCGCCGACCGGCCGCGTACAGGCCCAACGCCGTCAGCGGCGCGAACGCGGCAATCACCGTCTTCCCGGCCAACGCCCCCAGCCACCAGTCGCCGGCGACGGCCATCGCCAACAGGCTCAGCATCTCCGTGCCCATCGGCATGTTGCCGTAGACGTTGTGCGGCAGAAACCCCACGTAGCCCTGCTGGAAGAACTCCTTGGGCACTTGCAGATGGTATTCTCGCACGTCGAACTCGACCGGCGGCAGCATCCCGCCCAGCAAGATCACCACGGCAAACGGGGCCGCCAGCCAGAGCCACCGGAGGCGGAGCCAGTCGCCGCCGCTGCCTGCGCTCGGCTGACGCTTGGGTGGCTGGGGTCGAGCGAAGCGAGCCCCCAGATCCGATTCACCGGAGTGATCTCTTGGCCGGTGCCCAAGCCAAATCCAACCGGCCGCCACCCCTGTCAACACGGCCGGCACGGCAAACAGAAAGACGTGGCGCACCCATCCCATCAGCCCGACCAGCAACACGTACGTCGAAATCGCGTTGAGCCCCACGGCCGCCGAAAACACCAGCGTTTCCAGCCGCGTCAGCCCCCGGTCCGCCCGGCAGAGCCACATCAACAACCACCCCGCGGGCACGGCCCAGGCCAGAATCGCGCCGGCAATCGCCAGGACCGGGATGCGATCCACCAAGGCGAGTTCGGGCGGCGATCCGCACCATTGCGCGACAAGCTCGTCGGGCAGAAGCAGCCACGTCAGGAGGTGGACCCGGCGAACGACGCTGCCCGTCGCGCCGCTGAGGCTCGGCAGCTTCGACGCGTAGAACAGGGCCAAGTAGACCGCCAGCCCCGCCAGAACCAGCAACATCCGCACCGGAACCGGCAGCATCCGCGGGCGCTGCCCGTCGACGTCCGGTTCGCGGGATCGGGGGCGTGATTTCTTCCGGGCCATTTCCTCGCCTACCGTGCACGGCGTGTTGGATGAGAGATGAGGGATGATGAGAGATGAGGGATAAGGGATGAGAGATCAGCGCTGCTCATCCCTCACCCCCATCCTATCCGGCAAGCTATGTTTGTGTGGCGCTTGAGCACAGGCCGCAACGAATCTACCTATTGTAGCAATCGTGACGCCCCCCGTCGCAGGAGTCCCACGAGATGGCCGGCCAGGGAAGACTCGAAGGCATCTTCACGCCCAACATGGTCCCGCTCGACCCGCAGGGCAACGTCGACGAGCCCGAGCTTCGCCGCTACATCGACTGGATGATCGACGGCGGCGTGCACGGGCTGTATCCCAACGGCTCCACCAGCGAGTTCACCCGGTTCACGCCCGACGAGCGGCGCCGGATCATCGAGATCACCGTCGATCAGACGGCCGGGCGCGTGCCCGTCCTGGCCGGAGCCGCCGAGGCGAACGTCCGCGAGACGCTTCGGGCGTGCGAGCACTACGCCGGCCTGGGCGTCCGCGCGGTGGCCATCGTCTCACCCTACTACTACCGGCTCAGCCCCGACAACGTCTACGCCTATTTTCGGGAGATCGGTCGCAACACGCCGGTCGACGTGACGCTCTACAACATCCCCATGTTCGCCTCGCCGATCGACCTGGCGACGATCCGGCGGCTCAGTGAGGAGTGCGCGCGGGTCGTGGCCATCAAGGACTCTTCCGGCGACCTGCCGCAGATGATGCGGATGATCGAGGCGGTGCGCCCGAACCGGCCCGACTTCAGCTTCCTGACCGGCTGGGACCCCGTGTTGATGCCCATGTTGCTGGTGGGCTGCGACGGCGGCACGAACGCCTCCAGCGGCGTCGTCCCGGAGCTGACGCGAAAGCTCTACGACCTGACGAAGGCCGGCCGGCTCGACGAAGCCCGCCGCCTTCAGTACGTGGTACGCCGGCTGTTCGACGCGATGCTCTACTCGGTCGACTTCCCCGAAGGGTTCCGCGTGGGCGTCGAGCTCCGCGGCTTGCGCATGGGCCGCTCGCGCCAGCCGCTCTCGGAGAAGCACGTCGCCGCGCTGGACGAGCTCCGGGCAAGCGTTCGCGGGCTGTTGGCCGAAGAGAAGCTTGTCGGCGAGTCACCCGGCGGCGCCCCGCCCAACGTCACCTCGCTCGACCCGCACGAGCTGGGCCGGATCGTCACCGGCGTGCTGGCCGTGCTCCAAGAGCGAGGGATCCTGCAAACAGCCGACCACTGACCCGTTGAATGGTTTCCCCCCGGATCGCCCCGCGCGGCCTGACACCATCCCCCCCGACGACGATGTCCCGCCCCAGCTTCGCCCTGCTCGAAATCGGCAACCTCGCCCCGGCGCTGGTCGTGGCCGACCGGTGCAGCAAGGCGGCGGGCGTCGAGATCGTGGGGATTGAAAGCACCATGGGGGCCGAGCAGTGCATCAAGCTGGCCGGCTCGACCGACGACGTGCGCGAGGCGGCCCGAGAAGGCGTCGCCTTGGCACGACGGATGGGCGCCCGGGCCGACCTGATCGTCATCCCCGGGCCGACCGACGCCACCCGCGCCGTCTCGACGCTGCCGCCCGCCTACATCCCCCTACTGGGAATCTACGACTGCCGAGTCAAGCGAGAAGACGCCATGCGAAGTTCCGACGCGTTAGGGCTCATCGAGACCCAGGGCCTGGTGGCCGCACTGCACGCCACCGACGAAATGCTCAAGGCCGGCCCGGTGGAGCTGGTCGGCAAAGAGAAGATCGGCGCCGCCTACGTGACCATTGTCGTGCGCGGCGACGTGGCCGCCGTGCAATCGGCCGTCGAAGCCGGGCGTCAAACCGTCCAACGCCTCGACGGCAAGCTGATCATGGCCGACGTGATCACCCGACCTCACCCCGAGCTGGCCGCGCTGCTGCCCGCATGACGTGCCCGGCGGCGCTGGGTCGTGGGCGGGGGGCATTCGGCAAGGCGGGCGAAGCCGCGAGCGGCGTTCGAGAGCTTGAAGCTCCGCCTACTGCCCGGGCTTCTCCGCGCCCCTGGCTTCCCGCTCGGCGCGGACCACGTCGCGAAACGCGATTCCGGGCTGCTTCTGAGCCATATCGAGCATGGCCCGAGTTGCCTCTTCCGGATCGACTCCCTGGAGAACGGCCCATTCCATATCGGAGCAGGAAACGTCGAGGCCGGCCTGTCGGGCGAGGACCAGAGCCCGCACGACGGCGCCGACGTCGACGCGCCGACGTCGCATCGCCAGCACGCGGAGGAGGGGAATCGGCACGCCCGACAGATACGCCACGAGCCACGGGGCGAAGCACAGGACAAAAACGGCGATCGAGAACAAGCAGAGAAAAACCGTAATCACCGCGTAGAGAATCACGAGGGCGGCGGTTTGCGCGAAGAGCATCGAGGCGGCCTCGTGCCGGCGGTCACGGCTCGGCGTCCACGCGGTTCAGCTCGTCCAACCGGCCGGCGAAGAAGCTCGTCACGTTCTTCAGGGCACACTGGGCGATACCCCGGTTCGCCTCCGAGGTGTTCGAGGCGGCGTGTGGCGTGAGCACGACCTCGGCCAGCTTGCGGAGGTCCTTTTTCGGGTCGACGGGCACGTACGGCTCCGCCTCGAACACGTCCAACGCCGCCCCCGTCACCCAGGCTTCGGCGATCGCGTCGTACAGGGCGACCTCGTCCACGACCGAACCGCGGGACGTGTTGATCAGCATCGCTCCTGGCTTCATTACGTGGAGGCGGCGTGCGTCGAGGAAGTGGTGGGTCTCGGGCGTGGCGGGCAGGTGAACGGTGACGAAGTCCGACCCGTCGAGGACCTTCTCGTGACTCGTGGTGTAGAGGTCCAGGCCGTACTGCGCCTTGATTTCGTCCATCGGCTTGCCCTCCCGCTGTTGGAGCGCTTCGTGCGAGAGGGAGTCGGCCGCGAGCACGCGCATGCCGAACCCGTGATGGGCGATGGCCGCCACGCGGCGTCCGATCACGCCGAAGCCGAGGATGCCCAGCGTCTTGCCGCGGAGTTCGATGCCCGTCTCGGGCGCGTACCGGCCGGCCTTGAAGTGGGCGTGCATCGAGCAGACGTTCTTGGCCAGGCATCCCAGAAGCCACATCGTGTGCTCGGCCACGCTGACGTCGAGCACGCCGGGGGTGTTGGTCACGACGATGTTGTGTCTTCGGGCCAGCGCCTTGTCGACGTTGTCGTGGCCCACGCCGAACCGGGCGATGATCGCCCCGCGGTCGCCGCCCGTCGTGGCCAGGGCCTCGTACAACGGGCCCTGGTACGGCTCGCTGCCGACGATCACCGCACGGCTCTTCTCGGCCAGCACGGCCCGGGCCAGCCCTTCCTCCTGGGCCGGCGCCTCGCGGACTTCAAAGTCGGCCAGCCGAAAGACGCTCTGGCCCTTCGCGATCTGTAGCGGCGTGGTAAGAACGACTTCGTCCATCGGTTCACGTGCTCCCAATTCGTCTCCCCCCCGGGATCGGCCCACCGAGGGGGCCGGCAACGCCACGGCACTCTGCTCCGCCCATCCTTATAACCCGATCAGCGGGCCGGCTCAAGCCCCCGCCCTTGGCAACCGGCCTCACGGTACAGGTGGCGGACGGCCAGGGGACCTTCGAGATAGCGACATGCTCCCCGACGGTTGTCATTCCCCCCCGACGGCCCCTACAATCGGGGGCACCTTGCGCCCATCGAGACCTCGAGAGGAGACCAGCCATGTTGCGCCGAGCCTTCTTGTTGGTAGCAGCCATCCTCACGTGGATCGCGTCGGCCCCCAGTGGATCGGCGGGCGCGGAGCCGAGCGCCCAGCCGGCGGCCGTGCTCTGTCCCGAGCGTGCCGGGTTCCAGGAGTCGCTGGCCGCTCGCGAGATCCGCCGGTACCTCTACCTGCGGACCGGCAAGCTGCTGCCGATCGTCCACGACGTCGCCTCGGCGCCGGAGGGCGGGCTCGTTGCCGTGGGGATGTGCTATCAACGGTTCTGGGGGTTCGGCCTAAAACAGCACCCGGACGTGCAAAAGGCGTCCGAGGGCCCCTGGGTGAAGGGCCAGTACGTCCTCAAAACGATCCGACACGAGGGCCGCCCGATCGTCTTGGTCGGGGGTACCGGCTCCGAGGGCGCGCTTTTCGGCGCGTACCGGCTCGCCGAGCATCTGGGCGTCCGCTTCTACATGCACGGCGACGTGGTGCCCGACCAGCAGGAGCCGGCGCTCGAGCTACCGCAGTTGGACGAAGTGGGCAAGCCGCTCTTCGACCGCCGCGGCATCCAGCCGTTCCACGACTTCCCCGAAGGGCCCGACTGGTGGGACGCCGACCAGTACAAGGCGATCCTCGGCCAGCTTCCCAAGATGCGGATGAATTTTTTCGGCCTGCACACGTATCCTGAGGGGGGCGTGGGCCCCGAGCCGCTCACCTGGATCGGCGTGGCCGCCGACGCAAGCGACGACGGCACGGTGAAGTCCAGCTACCCCTCACGCCATTTCACCACGGCCAACCCGACCGGCGCCTGGGGCTACCGGCCGACCAAGACGGGCGACTACACGTTCGGCGCCGCCGCCCTGTACGACCGCGACGACTTCGCGCCCGACTACATGCGGATCGAGGGCCTCTGGAACGAAATGTCGCCCCAAGAATGCAACGATCTGTTCGACCGCATGGGCCGCCTCCTCGACGAAACGTTCACCTTTGCCCGGAAGCTCGGCATCAAGACCTGCCTCGGCACGGAAACGCCCCTCGTGATCCCCGCGCCGGTCAAAGAGCGGCTCCAGGCCGCGGACAAGGACCCGGCCGATCCGGCGGTCGTCCGGGAGGTCTACGAAGGCATGTTCCGGCGGATCATGGCGACGCATCCGTTGGACTACTACTGGTTCTGGACGCCCGAGGGCTGGACGTGGCGCGAGACGAAACAGGAGCAGATCGACGCCACGCTGGCCGATTTCCGCGCGGCGATGGCGGCGGCCGAGAATGTCAAGGCCCCCTTCACGCTGGCCACCTGCGGCTGGGTCCTGGGCCCGCAGCAGGATCGCGCCTTGTTCGACAACGTGCTGCCCAAAGAAATGCCCATGAGCTGCATCAACCGACAGGTGGGCCACGCCCCGGTCGAGCCGGGGTTTGCCGACGTCGAAGGGCGGCCGCAGTGGGCCATCCCCTGGATGGAGGACGACCCGGCGTTGAACTCGCCGCAGCTCTGGGCCGGACGCATGCGCAAAGACGCCGCCGACGCGCTCGCCTACGGCTGCACGGGCCTGATGGGCATCCACTGGCGCACGCGCGTGTTGGGGCCGAACGTGTCGGCCCTGGCCAAGGCGGCCTGGGACCAGTCGACGTTCAACCCGGCGGTCAACCCCGAGTTGAACGTCACGCTTCCCAAGCCGCCCGAGGGACCCGACGGCGGCAAGTACGCCGCGTTCCCCAGCCACGCGATGGAGGATACCGAGGACGCCCCGCTCTATCAGACCGTGCGCTACGACGTGAGTGCCTACTACCTCGACGTGCCCAACGGGACGTACACGGTCACACTCAAGCTCTGCGAGCCGCACTATCAGGAGGCGGGTCGCCGCGTGTTTGGGGCGATCGTCCAGGGCAAGCAGGTCTTCGATCAGCTCGATCTGTTTGCCAAGGTGGGGCAGAACCGGGCGCTCGACTACACGGTCGAGCACGTCGCAGTGACCGACGGCCGGTTGGTGATCGACTTCGTGCACCAGACCGAGTTTCCGTGCGTCGCGGGCATCGTCGTCGAAGGCCCCGTCACGCGCAGGATCAACTGCGGCGGCCCGGCGTGGCAGGACTATCAGGCCGACTGGCCGCCCTCGGAGAAGAGCAATCGTGAGCGGTTTCTCTCGGCGGCCGATTTCTACGCCGATTGGGCCCGATCGCAGTTCGGCCCTGAAGCGGCCGAGCCGGTCGCGGCCCTGTTCACCGAGATCGACGGCAATCTGCCCCGGCCGTCGAACTGGGTCAAGGGGCCGGGCGGCATCAATCCGGACCCCAATCCGTGGGAAAAGGTCCGGGAGGACTACGCCTTCGTCGACCAGTTGGCCGCGCTTCGCCCGAACGTCAAAGGGCCGGGCAACCTGGAGCGGTTCGACTTCTGGCTGAACCAGTTCCGCTACATGCGGGCCAACGCGCAGGTCAACTGCACCTGGGCCCGGTTCAACGAGGCGATGAAGAAGGTGAAGGCCGAAAAAGACGCCGAGGCCCAAAAGCGGCTCGCCCGGGATCTGGCCCTGCCGATCCGCAAGGAGTTGGTCGCCCACGTGGCCGACGTTCACCGGTTCCTGCTCGCCAGCGTGACCACGGCCGGCCTGATGGGGAACGTGACCAACTGGCAGCAGCACATCCTGCCGGTCCTGCTCGCCGAGCCGGGCGAGGAGCTGGCCGAAATCCTCGGCGAGCCCTTGCCGGCCGACTGCATGCCGTCGAAGCAGTACCAGGGCGAGCCGCGGTTGTTCGTGCCCACCGTGCGCACGTGCCTCGTCGAGGGCGAGCCGCTCAGGCTGACCGCGATCGTGCTGGGGGCGAAGCCGGGCCAAGTGGCCGTCTTCTGGCGGGCGCTGGGGACGGGCGACTTCCACAAGCTCACCATGGAGCACGTCGCCCGGGGTGTGTACCGCGTGACGCTGCCCGACGAGGCGACTGCGGCCGACTTCGAGTACTACGTCCAGGCGACGATCGCCGAGGGAGGAATCCTCCCGGCCACGGGGCCCCCGCCGTTGGTGATGTTCCCGGCCACCGCCCCGAGGTTGAACCAGACGGTCGTCGTCGTGCCGGCCCGCGGCAATTAGCGAATCTGATTCGATCCCAAATCATCAAGCGAAACCCCCGACAGCCGCTTGCGGCTTCGCCCTCCCGGGCCCACTGTGCAGGTAGTCACGGAGCGTTGGCATGCAGCTCAACTGGTTCGACGTCGGCGTGTTCCTGTTGTTCATCGCCACGGTCGTCGGCTTCAGCATGTTCATGAGCCGCCGCGAAAAGACCAGCGAGGACTACTTCCTGGCCGGCCGCAACCTGAAGTGGTGGCTGATCGGCGTCTCGATCGTGGCCGCGAATATCTCCACCGAGCAGTTCGTGGGCATGGCCGGCCAGGGCGCAGGGAGCGTCGGGCTGGCCGTCTCCGGCTACCAGCTCTTCGGCGCCGTGACGATCGTCCTGGTCGCCTGGCTCTTTCTGCCGCGATTCCTCCGGGCGGGCATCTACACCATGCCCGAGTACCTCGAACACCGCTACAACCCGGCCGCCCGCGGCATCATGGCCTTCTACACCATGGTGATCTACGTGTCGGTGACGATCACCGCCGTGATCTACAGCGGCGGACTCACGCTGCACACAATCTTCGACATGAACCTCTACCAGGCCGTCTGGCTGATCGGGGCCGTCGCCGCCCTGTACACGACCTGGGGCGGATTGAAGGCCGTCGTCTGGGCCGACCTGTTCCAGGGCTTCGCGCTCCTGGTGGGCGGGCTGGTCACGTTCGGCTTGGGTCTGGCCGCGGTCGGCGGCCCGGCGGCTTTCTGGGAAGGAAGTCGCGACCGGCTCCACATGGTCCTTCCGGCCGATCACCCCGAGCTGCCGTGGACCGTGCTGCTCCTGGGCCTGTGGATCCCCAACTTCTACTACTGCGGCCTCAACCAGTTCATTGTGCAGCGAACCCTGGCGGCCAAGACCCTCCGCGAGGGGCAGCTCGGGATCATCCTCGCCGCCGCCCTTTGGCTCATCGTGCCGTTTGCCATCGTCATGCCGGGCATCCTGGCCCTGCAGCTCTACCCGGACCTCCTGGCCGACGCGCCCGACAAAGCGTTCCCCACGCTGATCCGCAACCTGATCCCGGCGGGCTTGCGGGGGTTCATCTTCGCGGCCATCGCCGGCGCCGTGATCAGCTCACTCGCCTCGATGCTCAACTCGGCCTCGACGATCTTCACCATCGACCTCTACAAGCGGCACGCCAACCCCGAAGCGTCGCAGGGCCTGCTCGTCGCCATGGGGCGGATGATGACGCTCGTCTTCGTCGTCGTCGGCTGCCTGATCGCCCCGGAACTGGTCCGCTTCGACGCCGGCATCTTCAGCTACATCCAGGAGTTCCAGGGCTTCATCTCGCCCGGCATCCTCGCGGCGTTCGTGTTCGGCTTTCTCTTCACCCGCGCGCCGGGCGCCGCGGGCGTGACGGCCCTGCTGCTGAACGTGCCGCTCTACGGGGCTCTCTGGTGGTTTTCGACCTACGTCCACAACATCGCCTTCCTCAACCGGATGGCGATCACCTTCGGCGTGATCCTCGCGGTGATGCTCGCGATCACCGCGCTGCGGCCGCTGGAGAAGCCGCGCACGATGCCCGTGCGCGAAGACTTCGACATGCGGCCCTCGCCGCTGGTCCTCTGGCTGGGCGGGGCGGTGATCGCCGGCGTGGCGGCGTTCTTCGTGGTGTTCCGGTAGGACGGTGCGCGGGGGGTGTCCGCCTTGTTGGGGCACGGTCCTTGTTGGGGCACGGTTTCCCGACCGTGCCCCCCTCGGGATGATCCCTTGTGTCGGGAGACCTTCGGTCCAGCCCTCGGCGCGGTCGGGAGCCCCTCGCCGAACACGGACCGAGCCACGCCTTCGGCTTGCGGCTAAACGCCGGCTGCCCGTCGCGGCGAGACGCCCTCACCCCCGGCCCCTCTCCCAGAGGGAGAGAGGAGATCTTGGGGTGATCGCGTTAGGAGAGCGTCCAGCCCTCGCGGTAGTCCTCTTTGATGAACTTATTCGCCTCGGGGTAGTTGGTGAACTGGAGCTTTTCGGCGTCCCAGTCGAGGTGCTTTTCGGTGCGGATGGCGATGTTGCCCAGGAGGACGAACTCCGTGAGATACGCGGCCCACTCGAAGTGGCAGCCGGCCGGCTCACCACCCTGGACGGCTTCGAACCATTCGCCCCAGGTGCCCGACCGGCGCGGCAGCGTCTTCGGCACCGACTCGAACTGCTTCGCCCGCGACGACGGATAGACCGTCGATCCGAGCATCACGCCGTCCTCGCCGATGTAGAGCTCGCCTCCGCCGTCGGGGAGCGGCCGGCCTTCCAACTCCTTCGGGCAAGGGGGCTTCAGGCCACCGTCGTACCACGTGATCCGCACGGGCGGCATGTCGTCCCGCTCCGGGAAGTCGTAGCTGACGATCGACGCCAGCGGGGCCGTCTCCTCAAACACCTTGGTCGCCGAGGCGTGCACCGCCGTGGGATAGCCGAGCTTCAGCGCCCGGTACGGCGTGTTCAGGTGGTGGCAGCCCATGTCGCCCAGGGCCCCCGTGCCGAACTGCCACCAGCCGCGGAAGTTCCAGGGGTGGTAGACGGCGCGCCGGGTGCTGCGCGCGGCCTTGCACTGCTTGAGCGCGTAGTGGTCTTCAGGCCACTCGGCCTTGAACGGGCGCATCGGCGCCGGGCCGATCCACAGGTCCCAGTCGAGCGTCGAGGGGACTTCGTCGGCGTCGTCGGGCGGGAGCATCCCTTGCGGCCACAAGGGCCGATTGCTCCAGATGTGCACTTCGCGCACCGGCCCGATCGCCCCGGCCCAGATCAGCTCGCATGTGCGGCAGGCCCTCTCCGACGTGTTCGGCGACGCCGTCACCTGCGTGGCCACGCCCGCCTGCCTGGCCGCCGCGGTGACGATCCGGCTCTCGTCGATCGTGCGCGTCACCGGCTTCACGCAGCAGAGGTGCTTTTTCTTCTTCAACACCGCCGTGCAGATGACGGCGTGCGAGTGGTCGGGCGTGCCGCAGTAGACGGCGTCGATCTTGTCGCCCTCGGCCTCCAGCATCTCGCGGTAGTCGCGGTACTTGCGGGCCTGGGGCCATTTGTCGTACGACTTCTTGGCGTACACGTCGTCGACGTCGCAGAGGGCGACGATCTGGAATCCGGCCCGCTCGCAGCCCTGGAGTTGGGGGTGCCCCACGCCGCCCACGCCCACGCCCGCCAGAAGCGGCTTCTCGCTGGGGGCCTGCTCTGAGGCCCCGCCCAGCACGTGCCGAGGCACGATCGTGGCGGCGGCCACGCCCGCCGCCGTGCCCAACACTTCGCGTCGCGAGAGTTTTTCGCTCATCCCTTCGTCCCTCCTTTTGGCCTCTCGGTTTTCATGCAAGACGCATTCCCGTGCGGAATCGAGCTTGGGAACCCGGGCGGGACCATGCGTCGCCCACGGGGCACCGACCAGTGTAGGCGGGCCGACGGAGGCATGTCAACGATCCGGCCCGGCAACGACGAGCCGCGGTCTGCGCCGAAACCGTTCGGAATCCGACGAGGAACGGCGTTGGGTTCGCGAGGGAGACTGACACCCGACGCACTGCGGGAAGTCAACGGGACGAAGAACGGGAAGGAGCGGCGAGTGCGGCCGCAAATCAGATCAGCCAAACTCGCCCGGTGGCCCGGTCTGTCACCTCGATCTGAGGGCGGGGGTCGCCCGCGACGAGTCGAAACTGGAGCCCGACGGCCTCGCTGGCGAGCGTCTCCCCCTGATCGGGCAAGGACTGCCCTGCTTCTTCCATGCGGCCCTCGCGTCCGCGATACAGTCCAAGCCTCCACGGCTGGCGGTCCACGACCAGGAGCTCCTTGACGCCGATGCGACCGTAAAACGGGATCTTCTCCGCGGTCCGGTCGCCGGGGCTGGTGATTTCGACCAGGAAGTCGGCCCCGCCGCGCCAGTGCGTGTCGCGGTTCTCCGCGGAGCCGCCGTCCAGGAAGACGGCCACGTCGGGCACGCGGTAGTCGTGTTGCCAGTCTCCTTCTTTGCCGGTCAGGTTGACCCCCGGAAATACTTGCCCGAGCCCCGGCCAGCGTACCACTTCCGCCAGAACGGACACCAAACCGGCCACGATCCCTTGATGCTCGCTGTTGGGTAGTGGCGCCATCATGTAGATCCCCTCCCACACCTCGTCGTGATGGTCCGCGCCCGAGGCACGGCGCTGCTCGATGAGTTGCTCTTCAAGACGGGGGTCCGTAACCAAGACGGCCATCGGACAAGCCTCCCTATCGCGATCGGTTGTCCCCACCTTTTCGATTATCGCCCACCATCGAGCCGGCAGCAACGGGAGGCAAGGCAAAAGCATCAAACACGCCGTGCCTACTACTCCGCTCACCGGCGACGTTTGCTTCATCTACGCCGGGCGGCCCCCGATCCCGATCGCGGCGCGGGCTACGTGGCCCACCCGAGTCGATCGACCGGTGTCCCCCCCGGCTTGTCGCGCCATCCCAAGAATCCGCCTCTCGGGGCGAACAACAAGCGGAGCGGCTCCAGGGAGCCGAACGGAACGGGGCTGCGCCGATTCCTGAGGGCGACTCGGCACGTGCCGGACGGCTTGAAAACGCCGTAACCGTAATAGCAACAAGGACTTATCGAGAGCGACTTGCGGACAACCGTCGAACCGGTCGGTCGGGTCCTCGTTTCCACCGGCTGGAGTGTTCGGCGCCGTGTCATCCTGACTGGCTTGGCCGCGGGGGACTTGTTATGCTTGCCGCGAACTCGTCGGCCGCCTGCAGCGCGGGCTACCATCATCTTCGGACCGCAGCTTCTCGAGAGCGAGGGGATCATGCCCATTGAATTCCGCTGCACGCAGTGTAACCGGTTATTGCGGACGCAGGACGAAACCGCCGGGAAGAAGGCGAAGTGCCCGGAGTGCGGGGCGATTCTGACGATCCCGACTCTGGGGACGTCCCCTGAAATGGGTACCTCGCCGCCCGTCGGGCCGCCGCAGTCGCCCGCCGTGCCCCCATCCCCCGCGTCTGGGCCGCCGCCTGGTGCAGGTCCGCAGAGCCCATTCGGCCCGATCGAGCCGCCGCCGGCGGGTCCGACGAGCCCGTTTGCTCCGGAGTCCGCACCGGACGCGGAGAATCCGTACGCCTCGCCGGCCGACTACACTCTGGGCGCCCCCGCGCAGGCCGCCGCCCCGGGGGCCATAGTTCCCACGCGGATCGACGCGGGCGACATTCTGGCCCGGGCCTGGACCATCTACAAAGGTCAATGGCTGATGTGTATCGGCGGGTTTCTGATCGTCGGCATCCTGAACTACGTGGTCGGCCAGATCGCCAATCAGCTTAGCGCCGTGATCGGGGCATTGGCCGGGGAGCCGGTGATTCTCTTCGTATGCATCGTCCTCGGGGCGTTCGCGGGCCAACTGTTCGCGTTGTGGCTGAACATCGGTTTGGCCATGCTGTTTCTCGACGTCGCGCGTGGCCGAGAGGCCTCGCTGGGAACCCTCTTCCGAGGCGGACCGTGTTATCTTGCGGTTCTTCTCGCCAGCATTCTGTTCACCCTGATCTGGCTGGGCGGCCTGCTGCTCCTTATCGTGCCGGGGATCATCTTCGCGCTGATGTTCTCGCAGTTCTTCTACCTGATCATCGATCGCAACGTGGGGATCATCGAGTCCTTGGAGCTTTCCAAGCAGATCACCCACGGCAACAAGCTGATGATCTTCGTGCTGTGGCTGCTCGCCGTGGGGTTGTCTATCGCCGGCTTCTTCATGTGCTGCATTGGCGTGGTCTTCACGCTGCCGTTGGCGAGCCTGATGTACGCGGTTGCCTATCTGGCCATGACCGGCCAACCCACCGGCGAGTCGCGATACGACCCACGGGCGACTGCCCCTTACGCGGACGGCACCGGCGCCTCGCCGTTCGGGGTCGCGCCGCGGACCGGGACGTGAGGGAACGAGCGAACGAGGGCGGGGCAACCCCAAGAAAGCCGCGATCGCCAACGCCGTCCTCGGCGTGATCCTCACGCTGTCGGGCGAGCAGTAGCCGGCTCGGCTCGTACGAGCTTGGACAGTGCATGAAACGCACCATAAGCCGGGGAGACCCGCTTGACGGGGATGGCGTGTGACGGCGCGGCGGGTTGTGGCGCGCTACGAAGAGCCGGCGATCGTTCCTTCGGTCGGGCTGGAGGCCGTGGCGTAGAGCTTCTTGGGGATGCGGCCGGCCAGGTAGGCGGCGCGGCCCGACTCGGCGGCCAGACGCATCGCCCGGGCCATGCGCAGAGGCTCCCGGGCGTGGGCGATGCCCGTGTTCAGGAGCACGCCGTCCGCGCCCAACTCCATGGCCACGGTCACGTCGCTGGCGGTGCCCACGCCGGCGTCGACGATCACCGGATACCCCGGGTCGCCCTCCTTGAGATACTCCAGGCAGATGCGGATCGCGTTTGGGTTGAGGACCCCTTGTCCGGAGCCGATCGGGCTTCCGGCCGGCATCACGCTGGTGGCCCCGGCCTCTTTGAGCCGTTTGGCCACCACCGGATCGTCGCCCGTGTAGACGAGGACCTGGAACCCGTCGGCGATCAGCTTCTCGGTGGCCTGAAGTGTTCCCACCGGGTCGGGGAGCAGGGTCTTCTTGTCGCCGAGCACTTCCAGCTTGACCCAGTCGGCGCCCGGGTTCTCCATCTGGGAGAGGATTTCGCGGCCGAGCCGGGCGACGCGCACGGCGTCGTCGGCCGTGAAGCAGCCGGCCGTGTTGGGGAGGATCGTGTAGCGCCGCGTGTCGATGAAGTCGAGGAGGTTCTTGCCCTCGGCGTCGATCAATCGCTCGCGGCGGACGGCCACGGTAATGCACTCCGCGCCGGACCGATCCAGCGCGTCGCGCATCAGCTCGTAGGTGGCGTACTTGCCGGTCCCGACGATCAGCCGGCCGGAGAACGTGTGGGAGCCGATGGTGAGGGCATCGTCGGCCGATGGGTCCTGCGACATGGCGTTATCCTCCTCCAACGAGCGTGACGATCTCCAGCCGGTCGCCTTCGGAGAGCCGATGCTCGGCGTGCCGGGCCCGCGGGATCAGTTCGAGATTCACTTCCACGGCGACGTACTTCGTCGCCAGTTCGAGTTGCTCCAGCAGCCCGGCGATCGTCGTCCCTTCGGCGACCTGGCGGGGCTGGCCGTTGACGCTGACTTGCACGGTCGGTGCTCTTCTTGGTTTCCTGGAAGACACACAGGCGAGTCAAGTTTCCGAAAGATGGCTCGTCGGTCTGAGGCGCAGCCTCGCTAGGGAAATTCACCACGGGAGGCAACCACGGTGCCGCCCTCACTGCGAAGCGGCGGCTTCGGAACGGGCGATCCGGCCCGAGACGCCATTCTAGGAGAGCCTGCCGGGCGCGGTTGCGCCTGACAGCCCGTCAAAAAGGGGGCGGCGTGCAGGGGCGACAAGCCGCAGCAGGGCGGCAAGGCCCTCGCCGGCAGTCCGACCTGAACGCAGCCGACGGCTATTCGGTCTGGATCAGCGTGGTGGTGAACTGCTCCGCGTTCCAGGGGGTTATGGCGCCGCCGAAGGGCAGGTTGGCCTGGTGGCGGTTCCGATCCCAAGGGACAATGTAGGTCAGCACGATCCCGGTCGTGGTTTCGGCCACGTAGAGGGCGGACGGCGGAAATTGCTGGCGCATCCCCGGCGTGCGGCGCATGTCGATGGCGCCGGTGACCATCAAGTAGTTCGGGCTTTGGGGCATTTCGAGCTCCGGCAGCGGGGGCGCACCCTCCCTTCTCCTCGCCGCGTTCAACTGCACCAGGCCGGCGTTTCTCGCCTGAATCGCCGTGGCCAGGGCGGTGTTGACGTTCCCTTGGTAAACTGCCTGGAATCCGGGAGATTGTGGCACGTTGGAAAGCACGCCGGCCCTCAAGGTGCCGGTGAGGAAGTCGAGGAAGTAGATGGCCTCCAGGCCATCGTCCACGAAACCCGTGCACATGCCGAAGTTCTCGCCGCGATCGGTGGCCACGGCGTGCAGCGGGGTATCCGGCCACAAACCGCCGATCATCAACCCCAACAGAAGACCGATCGCCAGTCCGGCGGCCCAGCCATGTTTCCGCAGATATGCCATTGCGCTACCTCCTTCTACGGTTCCTCGATGGCCACAGTTGACTCGCCCGCCGCGACCACAATCTGCGGTGGCGGATCCCCGCAGGGGGACCGCGACCGGATCCCGGCATCCTCTGCGTATGATACCGATCCTGGGCGTCGATTACCAGCCGAGAGTCTCGAATTTGCCCAGGTTCCCCGGGGCTGCTCTCTTTTGGGGGGACGACGATACCCTTGTGCCCGGCGCAGACTCGGCGCCAAGAAAAACGTGCAGGAAGGCCCGAGCAAAAAACCTTGCCTCGCCCCTCTTGCAAACCGAAATCAATCCGTTATAAACGCGGTCGAAGGGGCGAGGGCGGCAGTTCGAGATCGCGTTCGAGATCGCACCTCTGTTGCTTCCAAGGAGTCCGCGATGCAGACGATCAACGTGGCCCTGATCGGGCAGGGTTTCATGGGGCGTTCACACTCAAACGCCTGGGGGCAAGTGGCCAAGTTCTTCCAGCCGCCGATCCAGCCCGTCATGCACACGGTCTTCGGCCAGCCGGAAGAGGACCCGAAGGCATTTGCCGAGAACTGGGGCTGGCGGAACGCGTCGAACGATTGGCAGGCCGTGATCCAATCGCCGGAGATCGGCCTGGTCGACGTCGTCACGCCCAACTACATGCACGCCCCGGTGGCCATCGCCGCCGTCGAGGCGGGCAAGCCCTGCTCCTGCGAGAAGCCGCTGGCCGGCACGCTCGACGACGCCCGCAAGATGATGGAGGCCGCCAAGAAGGCCAACGTGCCGACGTTCGTCTGGTTCAACTACCGGCGCTGCCCGGCCGTGGCCTTGGCGCACCAGCTCGTTCGAGACGGCCACGTCGGCGAGATCCGGCACGTGCGGGCGACGTACTTGCAGGACTGGGCCGACGAGTCGGTCCCGCTTCTGTGGCGGTTCGAGAAAGAGCCGGCCGGCTCCGGCGCCCATGGCGACCTGAACGCCCACATCGTCGACATGACCCGTTTCGTCACCGGCGCCGAGATCACCGAGATCGTTGGCGCGATCGCCGAGACGTTCATCACCAAGCGGAAGAAGCTCACCGGCACCGGCGGCGAGACGTTGGGCGCCGGCGCGGCGGCCGAGGAGATGGGCGACGTGACCGTCGACGACGCCGTGCTCTTTTTGGCCCGCTTCTCCAATGGCGCGGTCGCCAGCTTCGAGGCCGCCCGGCAGGCCACCGGCAACCAGAACCGCAACACCTTCGAGATCAACGGGACCAAGGGCGCGTTGAAGTTCGACTTCGAGCGGATGAACGAGCTGAAGATTTACGACGCCACGTTGCCGCGTGCCGTGCAAGGGTGGAGCACGATCATGTGTACCCACGGAGGCGATCACCCCTACGTGGCCAACTGGTGGCCCGACGCACACATCATCGGCTAC